>NZ_DBEZHV010000008.1:0-19669 GCF_048189965.1 Olsenella phocaeensis
TCTCGCTGATCATCGCCTTTGGTCCGGAGCGCTTCCAGGAGTTCCTGGCCGGCTTCCACGACATGGACCACTACTTCAAGAACACCCCGCTGGAGAAGAACGTCGTCGCGCTCATGGGCCTCATGAACGTCTGGTACGTCAACTTCTGGGGCATGGGCAGCCACGCCGTCCTGCCGTACAACCAGTACCTGCACCGCTTCCCGGCCTACCTGCAGCAGCTCACCATGGAGTCCAACGGCAAGGGCGTGCGCTGGGACGGGAGCCCCGTCACCTCCGACACTGGCGAGATCTTCTGGGGCGAGCCGGGAACCAACGGCCAGCACGCCTTCTACCAGCTCATCCACCAGGGCACCCGCATGATTCCGGCGGACTTCATCGCCTTCGCCAACACCCCCAACCCCACCAAGGACGGGGACCAGGACGTGCACGAGCTCTTCCTGGGCAACTTCCTCGCGCAGACCAAGGCACTCGCATTTGGCAAGACGGCCGAGGAGGTGCGCGCCGAGGGCACGCCCGAAGAGATCGTGCCCGCCCGCTGCTTCACGGGCAACCGTCCCACGACCTCGATCTTCGGAGAGGCGTTGACGCCGCACGCACTGGGTGAGCTCATCGCCCTGTACGAGCACATCACCTTCGTCGAGGGCACGGTCTGGGGCATCGACTCCTTCGACCAGTGGGGCGTCGAGCTCGGCAAGCAGCTCGCCAAGCAGATCACGCCCGCCTTCCACGACGACGAGGCGCTCCAGGGCCAGGACGCCAGCACGAAGGCCCTCATCGCGTACTATCGCGCGCACAGGAAGTAGTAGCCCAGCGAGGGCGTCCCTCTCGCCTCCATGTCCGATGGTGAGAGGGCGCCTCTCCATATTCGCGGGGTCCTCCCTTGGCCCGTCGGCGCACGTCCGGCGGGCTTTTTTGTCCCTTCAGCGGGAGAAGCAAATCGTTAATGACTGTTTCAGCTTTGTTTCGTTTACTCTGCGGAAGAGTGGTCTAGTTGGTTGGTCCCTGGCCTGTCGGGGGACCGCTGAAGAAGGGAGTCCGCGCTCATGCACAGGAGCAACCTGCTCAAGAGGTTCGCCGTGGCTTCGATGGCAGCCGCCTCGATTGTCATGGCGACGCCGGTCCAGGCACTGGCGTGCACTCAGGTCTACATAGGGCCCAAGCTCACCGCCTCGGGTGACGTGCTGTACGGCCGCGCAGAAGACTATGCGTCGCGCCACGTGAAGATTTTCGGGGTCCAGGAAGCCACCGATGGCAAGACCTACACCTCGGAAGAGAGTGCCTTCAATCGGACGGTGGGGAAGACCTACCGCTACACCTTCGTGCGCGATGCCCAGGCGGACTGGGGAGAGCTGGCACCACCCTATGCCGAAGCAGGCATCAACGAGAAGGGCGTGACCTGCTCCGCCACGCTTACCACCGACTTCAACAAGAAGATCGAGGAGGCAGACCCGAAGACGGCCGAGGGCCTGGGCGAGTACAACATCGCCGACGTCGTGCTCGGCGAGGCTGCCACGGCGCGCGAGGGTGTCGAGATCCTCGGCGACGTCATGGACAAGTACGGCGCCCAGGACTGCAACCAGATCTGGGTTGGCGACGCCAACGAGGTCTGGAACTTCCAGCAGCTCTCGGGACACCAGTGGATCGCCATCAAGATCTCTGACGACGTTGCTTCAATCAATCCCAACATGGGCAACCTGCAGTTCAAGGTCGACCTGGCCGACAAGAGCGTATGTCTGCATTCGGAGGGCCTCGAGGAGACCGCAAAGAAGGCCGGCACCTACGTGACCTTCGCGGACGGTGGCATGGACGTCGCCAGCTCCTACGGCGAGACCGAGTCTGGCGCGGGTCAGAACACGCGCTATGCACAGGGTCGCTCCTACTTCGGCAATCCCCTCACCGACGGTACCTTCGAGGTCGATACCTCCGGCAGGGTGAGCGGTGTCAGCCCCGAGGCACGTCTCCTCTTCTTTACTCCTGGTCGCAGTGACTACTCCCTCTATGACGCACAGCGTTCCCTTGCGGCCCGCGGCGAGGGCACGCAGTTCAACGCCAACGAGAACAGCAAGCTCTATGCCATTGGGAACAACCGGACAATCGAGTCCCACATCTTCCAGACTCGCAGGGGGATGAGCCCAGATATCGCCACCATCCAGTGGGAGGCTCTCTCTCGCACGGAGTTCAGCGTCTACCTGCCCAGCTACTCGGCGCTTCTCACCGAGGTTCCGGGAATCTATGACAACTTCGAGACCATCAATTTGAGCCATGTGGGGAAGAAGGAGTCCATCGACAGCGTCGAGACCGCTCTTACTGATGCGGACGACGACACCATGGACTACGTCATGATGGACATCAACACCCTGACGTACAACAACCGTCAGGCATGCGCTGGTGGTGTCGCCGAATACCTCAAGCTCGTCCAGGACCAGATTAATGACCAGCATGGCATCGTCGACGAGTACATGAAGACCCTGCCCGAGGGCGAGCGCGGTTCCCTTGCCAACGAGGCCTTCGACGTCGTCTCGACCCAGGTGTTCGAGAAGATGCAGGCGTTGCGCACGGAGCTTCGCGACTACATCAACGCGGGCGACTTCTCCGTGCCCTTCAAGTCCAGCGACCTCGACGGCACGCTGTCCTATGCCTCCAAGGTGGTCCCTCCCACCATCACCCAGCAGCCCATGTCCGCGAGCTACGAGCAGGGTAGCGGCGCGGTCGCGCTCTCCGTCGCGGCAGACGGCCGCACGGACTCGCCCCTGAGCTACCAGTGGATGAAGTCAACGGATGGCAGCAGCTGGAGTAACGTGGGCAGCTCCGACACCTATGTGCCTCAGACCAGCACCGTCGGCGAGACCAAGTATAAGGTCGTCGTCTCCAATGCTGAGGGCCTGACCGCCGAGTCCGACGTCGTCACGGTGACCGTGAGCAAGCCCGTCGTCGAGCAGCCCGTCGGGACCATGTACCGCCTCTACAACCCCAACAGCGGCGAGCACTTCTACACCGCGAGCTTCGACGAGTGCCTCTCCGTACTGTCTGCCGGATGGCGTTACGAGGGAACCGGCTGGTCTGCGCCCCTGAAGTCCGACACCCCGGTCTACCGCGTCTACAACCCCAACGCGGGCGACCACCACTACACCGCCAGCAAGGACGAGAGGGACGCGCTCGTGACCCTCGGCTGGAGGGACGAGGGCATCGGCTGGTACTCCGACGACGCCCAGGGCGAGCCCCTGCTTCGTCTCTACAACCCCAACGCCAGGTCTGGCTCCCACCACTACACGACGAGCCAGGGCGAGCATGACGCCCTCGTCAAGCTCGGCTGGAGGAGCGAGGGCATCGGCTGGTACGGCGTGAAGGCAGGGTAGCCTCTCGCCAAGTCACCTCTTCGGGGCGGGTCTCGCAGTTTGCGGGACCCGCCCTCGCTTGTGCGGGAAGGGCCATCCACGACGGCCGCGCGCCCTTCTCGCTCATGGAGAAATATCCACAACTGCGCGCATCCGCCCAGCGGTATTGTGTCGAGTGTTTGCCCAGGTAATATGCTCTCTGCCGGCTCCCCCACGGTTTTATATCCGGTTCGGAACTATTGAATGAACGTCAGAATCTACAACAGACAGGAGAGAGACGTGGGCATGCCCCTGAATCCCGCAAGGCGGACGACAGGGCTACACATCAAGGACGTGGGCCGAGTGCTTCTGGCGTCCGTCATCGCGGCCTTCGCGCTGGCCGCTTCCATCCTCCTTCCCACGTCCGTCGTGGCAAAGACGGTCGAGGAAACCTTTGGCGAGGGCTGATCCTACACGTTGGACGACAGGGGGGAGCTCGTGGTCTTTCCGACCGACGGCGTCTCTGGCGTGATGGAGTCGGTCCACGCGATTCCTGAAAACGTGACCAAGAGGGTCGTCGCCATAAGCATCAGGTCCGGCGTCAAGGCACCAGAGGACTCGAGCGAGCTCCTCAACCTCAAGGGACTCAAGGTCGCGGACCTCAGCTGTCTCGACACGTCCTCGACCATCAGGCTCGCCAGCCTCTTCGAGGGTTGCTCCGAGCTGCTCTCGGTCGAGCTGGGCGGCATTGACACCTCCAAGGTTCAAAGTGTCGACCACATGTTCTACGCCTGCTCTTCGCTGACGTCCCTCGACCTCTCATCGCTGGAGTTCAGGAGCGTGAGGGTTGCCAACGCCCTGGTCTCCGAGTGCTATGCCCTTGCCGACCTGAGGCTGCCCAAGACCTTTGGCACGGAGCTGTGGGGCATGGATGCCATGTTTGCGGGAGACTCGCGGCTTTCTGCCCTCGACCTTTCTGCGGTTGACATGGGTGCCGTGGCCGAGGCCCGGCATGTGTTCAGAGACGTCGCCGGCCTGGTCGAGTGGAAGGTGGGGAAGGGCTTCCGTCCTGCCGTGCTGGACGAGCTCCCCAGCTCCCCGGACGAGCGTGGCTGGCGGTCCGTCAAGGACTCCCGCTGGTACACGAACGACCAGATCAAGTCCCAGCGCAGCGGCATGGCCGACACCTACCGCAGCAAGGGGGAGGAGAAGCCCGTCCCCGAGGAAAAGCCGCAGGGTCAGGGCTCGACGCCCAAGAACGAGGGGGGCAAGCCCGCAGACCCGAAGCTTTCCAACCCCAAGCAGGACTCCGGCAAGCCTGCCGACCCCAAGCCCCAGGGCAAGGGCGGCGAGCAGGGCAAGACTCCCACAAAGCCCAGCAAGCCCAATAACGGTGGTGCCACCAAGCCTAAGGCCGACCCCAAGCCCAACCAGAACCCAAAGCCGAGTCCCAAGTCCGGCAAGCAGGCCGTCCAGGCCCAGGCCATGCACCGCCTCTACAATCCCAACAGCGGTGAGCACTTCTACACCGCGAGCACAGGCGAGCGCGACGGCCTCGTGAGGGCCGGCTGGCGCTACGAGGGCGTGGCCTGGGTCGCTCCGACCAAGTCCGGCACCCCGGTCTTCCGCCTCTACAACAAGAACGCCGGCGACCACCACTACACCACGAGCAAGGCCGAGCGGGACAAGCTCGTGAGCCTTGGCTGGAGGTACGAGGGGATAGGCTGGTACTCCGACGACGCCAAGGGACAGGCGCTCTTCCGTCTCTACAACCCCAACGCCAAGGCGGGGTCGCATCACTACACGGTCAACGCCGGAGAGCGCGACGGCCTGGTCAGGCTCGGCTGGCGCAACGAGAACGTCGGTTGGTACGGCGTCAAGGCCTAGGGCGCGCGTCCCTCTCGACTTCGAGGGCCCGGGCTGCCTTGGTTGGCCCGGGCCTCGTCGTCACGCTCGTGGCCGTTTGGTGTGAGCGGCACGCCCCACGTGCGACTTTGGTAGAGTTATCCCGCAAGCGCGTTGGGCGGGTTCGGGTGACGTCACACCTCGAACCTGGTCAGGGTCGGAAGGCAGCAGCCATAAGGGGCCTCTGGCGGGCACCCGTTCCCGCCGAGCGCGCTCCAGGGCGCTCCATGGCCACCTCGTGACCGGGAGCGCCTTTGTTATCTGGGGCACCGTTCCCTGGCTGACATGCTGGCACCCGCTCCTGCGGGTTTGCGCCGAAGGACTGGGAGAATAGCATGGGCTTCGTAAGCTTCATCGCCGAGCTGCTGCGCGATCCTCGTGCCGCCATCGCCAGCTGGATTGCCATGGGTCCGCTCGCCGCCTACGGTTTCGTTTTCCTGATCGTCTTCATCGAGACCGGCGTGGTCTTCTTCCCCTTCCTGCCAGGTGACTCGCTCCTCTTCGCCTCGGGGTTCTTCGCCAACGGCGGCGGCTTCGACATCGTCTGGCTGTTGGGGGTCGTGTGGGCGGCGGCAATCCTGGGTGACCAGTGCAACTTCATGATCGGGCACTTCTTCGGCCGTCGCATCATCGCCTCGGGCAAGGTGAAGGCCATGACGCCGGAGCGCGTGGAGAAGACCGAGGCCTTCCTCGACAAGTGGGGGCACCTCGCCATCTTCCTGGGGCGCTTCTTCCCCTTCATCCGCACCTTCGTGCCCTTCCTGGCGGGCGTGGGTGGCATGCACTGGCGCAACTTCGTGCTGTTCAACGTGCTGGGCGGCATCACCTGGTCCACCCTCTTCACCCTGCTCGGATACTTCTTCGGCGGCATTCCCTTCGTGCAGAGGCACTTCGAGCTGCTCATCGTGGGGATCGTCCTGCTCTCGCTCGTGCCCACCGTGGTGGGCCTCGTGAGGAGCCGCATGGGCAAGGGCAGCCGCCGCGAGGGTGGGCACGCGGCGTAGGGCCGCATCCGATTGCCTCGGCCGGCCATGTGGGGCGTGTGGACCTCGTCCGCCGGCATCTCGACCTACCCGCCGCGCCTTCTCCCTCCTACCGCTAAAGTCGTGGGGAGAGGGGATTCCGTTGTGCGGGGAGGTTGCGTGGGCACACCAGACGAGCTTGCTCGAAGGATCGAAGAGACGCTGGGCCGCATGACGTTGGAGCAGAAGTGCGCCCTGCTCTCAGGGGGCTCCGCGTTCACCACGCGTGCCATGCCTCGATACGGCATCCCCGCCATGCAATTCTCGGATGGCCCCCATGGCTTGCGCCTCCAGGCGGAGGGAGCCAATCACCTGGGCATAGGTGGCAGCAGGCCCGCAACGTGCTTCCCCACGGCGGCCACCGTCGCCAACAGCTGGGACCCGGGCATGGGAGAGGCCCTTGGCCGCGCCCTGGGCGAGGAGTGTCTGGCCCAGGGGGTGAACGTGGTGCTGGGGCCCGGGCTCTGCATCAAGCGGAGTCCCCTCTGCGGCCGCGACTTCGAGTACTTCTCCGAGGACCCCTACCTCGCCGGCAAGATGGCTGCGGCCTACGTGCGTGGCATCCAGTCGACCGGCGTCGCCGCCTGCCCGAAGCACTTTGCCGCGAACAGCCAGGAGACGAGGCGGCAGGCGTCGGACTCCGTCCTCGACGAGCGCACCCTGCGCGAGCTCTACCTCACGGCGTTCGAGATCGTGGTGCGCGAGAGTGGCCCCAAGTGCATCATGAGCTCGTACAACCTCGTCAACGGCACCTACGCCAACGAGAGCGTCAGGCTTCTCACCGACGTCCTTCGTGGCGAGTGGGGCTTCGACGGGGCGGTGGTCACCGACTGGGGCGGCTCCAACGACCACGTCGCGGGCGTGCGCGCGGGATCGACCTTCGAGATGCCCGACCCTGGCCTCTCGCCCGTGCGGGAGCTCACTGCCGCCGTGCGAGACGGCCGCTTGGAGGAGTCGGTCGTGGACGAGCGCGTGAGGGAGGCTCTTGGCGTCATTCTGCCCACCTGCGCCGCAACCGCCTCGGCCGATGACGCCTTCGACGTCGGGGACCATCATGCCATCGCACGTGACGTCGCCGCCAACTCCATCGTGCTCCTCAAGAACGAGGCCACGGAACAAGGCGGACCCATCCTGCCCCTTGCCACGGGCACGAGGGTCGCGCTCGTCGGCGACTTCGCAAGCGTCCCTCGCTACCAGGGTGCGGGCTCGAGCCTGGTGAACCCCACCAGGCTCGATACGCTGCTCGGGTGCGTCGGGTGCTCCGGCCTCGAGCTCGTGGGCTTCGAGCCGGGGTACGAGCGCCATGGTGGCAAGGATGACGCCAAGGCCGCCGCAGCGATCGACCTCGCGCGTCGGGCCGAGGTCGTCCTGCTTTGCATGGGGCTGGACGAGCTGGTCGAGTCCGAGGGCATGGACCGTGACGACATGCGGGTCAATCAGAACCAGGTGGAGCTGCTCCGTCGGCTTTCGTCGGCGAACCCCAACGTCGTGGTGCTGCTTTCGGGTGGCGCGCCGGTCGAGTGCGACTGGGCGGACGACGCCCGCGCGCTCGCGTACCTCTGCCTGGGGGGCCAGGCCGGGGCAAGCGCGGCGCTGGATGTGGTCTGCGGTCGCGTGAACCCCTCGGGAAAGTTGTCCGAGAGCTGGGCGAGGCGCCTCGCGGACACGCCGACCGCCAAGACCTTCCCCGCAGGGGGTCACGTCGCCGCATATCGCGAGGGGCCCTACGTCGGCTACCGCTACTACCAGACCGCGGGCGTGCCCGTTGCCTTCCCCTTCGGCTACGGCCTCTCGTACACCCGCTTCGAGTACTCCCGGCCCAGGGTTGCCGCGGACGTCGTGACCCTGAGCGTCACCAACGTCGGCAGACGCGCTGGCGCAGAGGTCGTGCAGCTCTACGTGTCAAAGCCGAAGCGGGAGGTGTTCCGTCCGGAGCAGGAGCTCAAGGGCTTCGCCAAGGTCTTCCTGGAACCTGGCGAGACCAAGGGCGTGACCATTGCCCTGGATGACAAGGCCTTCCGATACTTCGACGTGGGGACCGGGTCCTGGGAGATCGAGGGGGGCGTCTACGAGCTGCGCGTGGGAGCCTCCTGCGAGGACATTCGCCTGAGGGCGCAGGTCGAGCTTGCGGGAACGGGTGCCAAGAATCCCTATGAGGGCCTTGACCTGCGTTCCTACGAGACGGGTAGGGTCAAGGAGGTCACTGACGCAGAGTTCGTGGCGCTTCTCGGACGACCGATTCCGCAGGAGCGCGCCACCATCGATCGCAACACCTGCTTCTGCGACCTCATCCACGGGCGCAGCCCGCTCCTTTGGCTGCTCTGGTCCATTCTCAACCTCCTGCGCAGGGCGGGGGAGCGCCGCGGCGTGCCGAACCTCAACGTGCTGTTCATCTGGAACATGCCTCTGAGGGCGCTTGCCAAGAACGCCGGAGGGGTCTTCTCCATGGCCGCCGTCGACGGCCTGGTGATGGAGGCGAAGGGGTTTTGGGTCATCGGGCTGCTTCGCATGCTGGTGGGCATCGTCGCGAACATGGTTCGCAATGCGGTTCAAGCCGGTCGGCTGGCAAGGGAAGTCACCTAGCGGCGCGGCCGTCGGCGAAAAGAGGAAGTAAGCTGGCGCAAGCGGAGTGGACGGACGAGAGGGGACGTGCTCATGGGCTTCGGGGAATGGACGAGGAAGAACGAGGGCCTCTGGCAGTTCATCCTGTTCAACCTGCTGTCCAATATCTCCACGGCCACGCGCTTCGCCTGCACCTGGGTGGGGACAGCGGTGTTCGCTGGCCTCACGACCGAGTTCCACTTCCTCATCTTCAACTACCCGTCTTCGGGCGGCGGACTTGGCGCCTTTGTCACCTTCCTGGTCGCCGAGGTGGCCGCCCAGGTGGTGAACTTCTTCGTCCAGATGAGGTTGGTCTTCAGGTCTGACGCGGACTTCGCACAGTCTGGTCCCAAGTACGCCGTGCTGGCCGTGCTGATCGTGGTCGTGAACCTCGTGCTTCCGGGCTACGTGCAGGACTTCTGCGTCAATTCGCTGGGGCTGTCCAGCGGGCTTGCGGCAACGGTGGCGTCGGTGGTGAACACGCTCCTTGCCGTGGTGGTGAGCTTCCCCCTGCTCAAGTTCTGGATCGCGCCGGCCGCGAGGTAGGGGCCTGTGTCGCGCCGGCCGTGAGGTGGGGGCCTGTGTCGCTCGCGCCACGGGGCAGTGTCCCGAATCGCGCCACAGGGCAGTGTCCCGAATCGCGCCGGCCGCGAGGTGGGTCATCGCATGTCCTCTTGCGCAGCACCCAAGTCATCGCGCTCCTCTCGCCCCTGCGTTCTCTATGCATTTTCCTGAATCTGTTCGACAAAAGCCCAGGTAGATTTTGGTCGAGTTCAGGAGAAGGCATAGAGAACGGCGTGCGTTTCAGCAATCGGCATAGAGAACGACAGCAGTTTCATGAGAAGGCATAGAGAACGTCAGGAGGAGGCATAGAGAACGCGGGAGGGGGCGCAAGTCGTGGACCGCCCGCGCCGCTCCGGGGCCTTCAATGCGGGCCGCTGCAGTCGGGGGCGCCCGCGCGGGCCGGGGCATGCATGACCGTGCCCCCGCGCGGCTATACTTGTGGCTCGGACAAGAGGCGCGGAGGTCAGATGGAATCCCTGTATAGAAAGTATCGCCCGCAGACCTTTGCGGACGTGGTGGGGCAGCAGCATGTGGTGGGCACCCTGGAACGCGCGGTGCTCGAGGGCAGGCAGAGCCACGCCTACCTCTTCTGCGGCCCGCGCGGGACGGGCAAGACCACCATGGCCCGCCTGCTCGCCAAGGCGCTCATGTGCGAGAGGGGCGCAGGCCAGCTGCCCGATGGTAGCTGCGAGCAGTGCAGGCTCATCGCGGCCGGGGAGCATCCTGACGTCTACGAGCTCGACGCGGCCTCACGCACCGGCGTCGACAACGTGCGCGAGGAGATCATCAACAGCGTCGGCTACGCGCCGGTCCGTGGCCGCTACAAGCTCTACATCATCGACGAGGTCCACATGCTCACGACGGCGGCGTTCAACGCGCTGCTCAAGACCCTCGAGGAGCCCCCCAGCCACGTGGTCTTCGTGCTCTGCACCACCGACCCGCAGAAGATTCCCGCCACCATCCTGAGCCGCGTCCAGCGCTTCGACTTCCATGCCATCGCCCACGAGGACATCCTGCACCAGCTCCAGAAGGTGTGCCAGCAGGAGGGCTTTGGCTACGACCCGGCTGCCCTCGAGCTGGTCGTCCGTCACGCCCGTGGGGGCATGCGAGACGCGCTCTCCACCCTGGAGCAGCTCTCGGTCTTCGGCGGGGGACAGGTCTCGGCCGAGGCGGCGCGCGACCTCCTGGGCGAGGTGTCGGGTGCGCAGCTCGCGCAGACCTCGCTCGCATTGGCAAGGCGTGACGTCGCCGCGCTCTTTGGCGAGGTGGCGACTCTGGTTGACGCCGGGCGAGACCTGCTGCAGTTCTCCCGCGAGCTGGCCGCGCGACTGCGCGACTGCTATGTGGTCGCTGCCGTCGGGGCGAGGCCCGGAGTCGTCGACCTGTCGGAGGACGAGCTGCGCGCTCTGGACGAGGAGGCGGCTGCCTTCGGGTCGCCGGACCGACTGTCGCGCGCGCTCGGCATCATGGGGGACGCCTCGAGGGAGATGAGGACCGCCACCAACCAGAGGCTCGTACTCGAGGTGGCGCTCGCCCGGATCGCGCGGCCCAAGTCCGACCTCACGCTGGACGCGCTCGCGGACCGCATGGCCGAGCTCGAGCGGCGGGTGGCGGAGCTGACGGCGGGTGCCGTGGCCGCCCCCGTGCCGGTGGCCCCCGTCCAGGTGCCTGCGCCGACAGGCGAGAGGCCCGTGCCGACGACGCCGGCGGCCCCCGTCCGGTCGTCCGTTCCCACGGGCGAGAGGCCCGCGCAGCCAGTGCAGGCGGCTCCCGCCCAGCCCGGGATTACGAAGCTTCCCACACCCACCCCATCGCCCGCGGCACAGCCGGCGTCGGCCGCCGTCCCTGCCCCGGCCCAGCCAGACGTGTCACCCAGGGCGAAGCCTGCGGCAGCGCCGGCCTCCGTTCAGGCGGCACCGACGAACCCGGAGCCCATCCCCGCGCGGCCGACGCAGGCCGCCACCCCCACTCGGCCCAGCTCGTCGACCGTGGGACTTGTGGCGCACGCCTTCCCCGCGGTCACGGATGGGGGAGAGCTCCAGCGCCGTTGGCAGCAGGTGTGCGACGGCCTTCTCGCCTCCGACCCCCCGCGCGGCTCCCTGCTCCTGCAGTCCTCCGCCCTCAAGGACGACGGCGAGGTCCTTCAGGTCAACCTGCCCAAGGGCTCCGGATTCTCGGTCAAGATGCTCGAGCGCGACGACGTCCGCTCGGTGGTCGGGACTGCCGTGGAGGAGGTCTTTGGGCACAGGAGGCTCGTCTTTGCCGAGTCCAGCCTGGTTGGTGCGGACATAGCGCGCAAGCTCCGCGCCGAGCCTCCCGCCGCAGCGCCGGCTCCCGTGCGTGCTCAGGCGCCGTCTCCCACGCCGGTGCCGGCGCCTGCCGCACCCAGCGTTCAAGCCATGCAGCCGACCTCGGCGTCCGCGATTCCCGCCCCGGCGGCGCCCTCCCGGCCCGCACGGCCGAGCTATGCGGCCCCCTGGGAAGACGAGGCCGTACCCTACGACGATGCGTCCGCCTTCGCGTATGGAGAGGACGCCGACCAGGCCCCGGCGGCCGCTTCGTCCGCACCCCTGCCGCCCCAGGGGCCAGTCTCCCAGACGGGACCCGTGGTTTCCCCGTCGGCCGTGGCGCCCGCGCAGACCGCCGGTCAGGCGGGTGCCCCCGGGTCCAGCCAGCCGAAGCCAGCGCCCAGGCGGGAGCCAGCCCCAAGCCCGGCTCCCGCAGCGGCGCCCAAGCCCAAGCCGGCTGCGGGGACCACCCCCAGGGAGCCCAGGGAGATGTTCACCCCCGAGCAGAAAGACATCCTGGACATGCTCACCGACGTCTTCGGCGACGGCGTCTCGGCTCGCGTCGAGCGTCCCGACGGCTCGGGGGGAGCGGCGGAGTAGTTGGGGATTCGCCCCCTGCCCAGGGGAGCCCCCGCCCGACGCGGCTACCATGTGAGGGCGGCCCGAGCGCCGCGGCACGACCACGAACGGACTGCGCCCCGGCGCGCCCATGAAAGGATACGTCCCGTGAACATGCAGCAGATGATGAAGCAGGCCCAGAAGATGCAGCAGGAGCTCGCCAAGGCACAGGACCGCCTGGGCGACATCCAGGTGTCCGCCTCTGCGGGCGGCGGCATGGTCAAGGTCAGCGGAACCGCCGACATGCACATCGACTCCATCACCATCGACCCCGAGGCAATGGACCCCGAGGACGTCGAGATGCTGCAGGACAGCATCGTCGCGGCCGTGAACGAGTGCCTCTCTGCCGCGCAGTCCGCAGCGAACCAGCAGCTCTCGGGCGTGACGGGCGGCATGAGCATCCCAGGGCTGTTCTAGGCATGCCGAGAGAGGCAAACGACGGCCGGGCCCTCCAGAGGCTCCTCGACGAGCTGGGACGGCTTCCGGGCATCGGTCCCAAGTCGGCCCAGCGCATCGCCTACTACCTGCTCGAGTCCGACGCGGAGACGGCACGACGCCTCTCCGACGCGATCGTGCAGGTCAAGCACCAGGTCCACTTCTGCCCCATCTGCTTCAGCTACGCGACGCGCGACACCTGTGACGTCTGCTCCGACGGCTCGCGCGACCGCGCGAGCATCTGCGTGGTGAGCGAGCCCCGCGACGTCACCGCCATCGAGAAGACCGGCGTCTACCATGGCCTCTACCACGTGCTGGGGGGTGTCATCTCTCCCATGGACAAGGTCGGCCCGGACCAGCTGCACGTGAAGGAGCTCCTCCAGCGCCTAGCCGATGACTCCGTCAGCGAGGTGATCCTGGCCACCAACCCGGACGTGGAGGGCGAGACGACCGCCACCTACCTCTCGCGCGTCATACGCCCGCTGGGGGTCGAGGTCTCGCGCCTCGCGAGCGGCCTGCCCGTGGGCGGCGACCTCGAATACGCCGACGAGGTGACCCTTGGGCGGGCCATTGAGGCCCGCCGGGTGCTGTAGCGACAACTTGCGGCACCGGTGCGCTACGATGCACGCCAGAGCGAGGAGGTCTGTCATGTCACAACACACGAGCGGGGCCGCCCCCCGTCACGGTAAGCACTCTGCCGGCAACGCCCAGCCCGCAGCGCGTCGCTACGTCCCCCGCGACGGCTATGAGCTGGAGCCCGACTCCGCCAGCGCCGAGCAGGACGCCCCGCGCCCCATTGGCGTGGACCCCGCCCAGACGGGCTCCTTCCAGCGCATATCCGCTGGGCAGGGGGCGACGGTCGAGACGAGGCAGAACGTCTCCAAGATCTCGGCAGATTCCACCTCGTCGTGGACGCGCATAGGCCTGGGCGACGAGATGCGCCTGCAGGGCTCACACAAGCCCTCGGTCCAAAGGCGAGAGGCACGCTACAAGACCAGCCGCAAGCTCTTCGTGGGCCTCGGGGTGGCCGTCGCCGTGGTGCTCGCCCTGGGCGGCTTCCTCTTCTGGAGGGCCCTCTCGTCCTCCAGGAGCGCGGCGACGCGGCAGGAGCAGGCGCAGGGCCAGACCCAGGTGGACGGGACGATCACCAACCGCGGGACGACCTTTGCCCTGCGCAAGCAGGACAGCGGCAAGTATGCGCTGGTGAGCTGGCCTGAGGGCGGGAGCTCCCAGACGGTCTACTTCGAGCTCGACGGGGTACCTGTCCAGCTGGTCCTCTACAACGGCGCCCTGATCGTGCCCGAGAACCTCGACGGCAGCTGGGACCTCCTTGCCTACCAGATTGGGGGCGGATCGGTCGAGACCCAGGTGACCGATGCCGACGGCAACGCGGTGAGGGGCGAGGGATCCATAGAGTCGGTGGAGCTCCAGGGGAGCAGCCTGAGGCTCCACACGAGTGACGGCAGGCTGGTGGTCGTCCCCCTGGGTTAGTGCACCGAACGCCGATGCGGGCGCATGTCGGTGATGCCCCGAAGGAGGCGCCAAAACAGGTAAGGCTTGTGCATGAATGGTGGAGGGAACTTTTTTCACAGGGCCACTGGACAAGGCGAAGCGCTTCTGTGTAGAATAGCTCCCGCACCTGGTGAACGGGGTATTAGCTCAGCTGGTTAGAGCGCCGGCCTGTCACGTCGGAGGTCGCGGGTTCAAGTCCCGCATATCCCGCCATTTGCGACTTCAAGCCCCGGTCTCCGGGGCTTTTTTCTTATGGGAGAAGGGCGGCAAGGGCTGGCCCCGGCTGCGCGGTCCGTGGCCATGCGCACGGGGCCACGGACCGTCGGGCCCACCGTCCCTCTCGCCTCGTCCCGCAGCCGTGGGGCGGGGGACAAAAATTGGCACTTATGTCATACAATTAGAGGGCTTTGGTGCCGGGGCCGACGGGCCCCTGACCGTCTATTGGGGGCTGGCTCTGGTGGCTGCAGGTGAAAGGCGACAGGACGACGAGTTGGTGAGGCTGGCCGTCTTCGACTTCGACGGTACCTCGATCAGCGGGCAGTCGGGCTCGCTCTTCTCGCGCTACCTCTTCGCCCGTGGCTACCTCTCGATCTCGCAGGCCCTGCGCCTGGGCTGGTGGGGGGCACGCTACGTGCTCCATCTCCCGCAGCGCCAGGAGGAGGCCCGGGAGGTCATCTTCGACGCCCTCAACGAGCGGAGTCCTGAGGAGATATCCGCCCTGATGCGCTCCTTCCACGACGAGGTCCTGCTGCCGCGCTACCGTCCCGCAGCCATGGCCGAGGTGCGGAAGTGCAAGGACGAGGGCTGCGTCACGTTGCTCGTCTCGGCCACCTTCCTGGACATCGCCCGCGAGGCGGCGGACCACCTGGGCGTCGATGGCCTCGTCGCCACGGACATGCAGGTGGATGCCCAAGGTCGTTATACGGGCCAGGTCGCGGGCCCTGTCATAGCGGGGCCCGAGAAGACCCGCGCCGTGGAGCGCTGGGCAGACGAGCACGTGGGGCCGGGCAGGTGGGTCATCGCCTATGCGTACGGGGACCACCACTCCGACGAGGACCTGCTCTCCGCCTCTCAGAAGCCCTACGCGGTGAGCCCGGGCAAGACGCTGAAGCACGCGGCCAAGCGCCGCGACTGGGAGGTGCTCGACTGGAAGTAGGCCGCGCGCGATGGGGACGCCGCGAGGCTCGCAGGGGAGGTACACAGGTGGATATTTCACGGAAGACCGATTACGCGCTGCGCATGCTCTCCGAGCTGGTGCGCGCGGATGGCGACATCGTCTCGGTTCGGGTCGCAGCCGAGAACAACAGCGTGCCCTACTCGTTCGCCCGCTCGATCCAGCACGACCTCGTGCGTGCCGGAATCATAGACAGCACGCGTGGCTCGCATGGGGGCATGCGCCTCGCGGTCGATCCCAAGGCGACCACGGTGCGCACGGTGGTTGAGGCCATCCAGGGGCCGATCCAGGTCTCGAGCTGCGACACCAACGGGGACGACGGCGGACCCTGTCCCTTCATGCCGTCCTGCCACTTCAACCCGATCTGGTGCGAGGCGGAGCGCATCCTGCGCGACTACTTCTCCTCGGTGACCCTCTATGAGGTCGTCGCCGAGCACAAGCACCCCGTGCTGGCGGGGGGCCAGGGCTTCGAGGTCGTGGGTCCCAGGGTCCTGGCTTCCGATGACGAGTAGCGCCGCCCGCCTGGAGTGGGAGGGCGAGCTCGGTGACGGGCTCGCCTCGTTCAGGGAGCGAGTCAGGGCGAGGGGGGCCGAGCTGTACCGCGACCTGCCCTGGCGTCGCACCCGCGACCCCTACCAGATCTGGGTCTCTGAGGTCATGCTCCAGCAGACGCAGGTGAGCCGCGTGTACGGTCGCTGGCAGCGCTGGTGCGAGCGCTTCCCGACCCCCGACGCGCTTGCCGCCTCGAGCTCGGTCGACGTGCTGGAGGAGTGGCAGGGCATGGGCTACAATCGGCGCGCTCTCTCGCTCTGGCGTGCCGCTCAGGCCGTGAGCGACGCCGGTGGAGAGATGCCGCGCTCGTACGCGGAGCTCGTGGCGCTGCCTGGCATAGGTCCGGCGACCGCGGCGGGCATCAGGGCCTTCGCCTTCGACCTTCCAGGCGTCTACCTCGAGACCAACGTGCGCTCGGTCTTCCTGCACGAGCTCCTCGCAGAGGAGATGGGGGTGCGAGACCGGGACCTCGTCCCATTGGTGGAGGCGTGCTGCCCCCCGGACGCCTCGCTTCCCGACGACTCGCCACGCAGCTGGTACTACGCCCTCCTGGATTACGGTGCCCATCTCAAGCGGGTCCTTCCCAACCCCTCGCGTCGGTCGGCGGCTCACGTGCGGCAGTCCAGATTCGAGGGATCGCACCGCCAGAAGCGCGCCGAGCTCGTGCGCATCCTGCTGGCTCATGCCGACGACCATGCGGTCGGAGTTGGATGCGGGGTGCTGGCCGAAGAGCTGAGCCGCGTCGAGTCGGAGGCCGGCAGGGCCGAGCTGGCCCAAGGCGAGGTGCTCGAGCTCCTCGAAGAGCTCGAGCGAGAGGGCTTTTGCCATAGTTCAGGGGACATTTGGCACGTCTGAGTGCTACCATCAAAGCAGTCGCCTATCGCGGCTGCTTTGAGACGTCGTGCGGGAGGGGCCCGCACGCATCTTCGGAGAGGAGTTCACATGGCAGTTGACTTCGAGAGCTCGCAGACCAAGAAGAACCTCGAGAGTGCGTTTGCCGGCGAGAGCCAGGCTCACACCAAGTACGAGTACTACGCCAGCAAGGCCAAGAAGGAGGGCTACGTCCAGATCTCGAACATCTTCACCGAGACCTCCGGCAACGAGAAGGAGCATGCCAAGCTCTGGTTCAAGTACCTCCACGAGGGGGACGTCCCCGACACCGTGACCAACCTCAAGGATGCCGCCGCCGGCGAGAACTACGAGTGGACCGACATGTACGAGGGCTTCGCGAAGACCGCCGAGGAGGAGGGCTTCAAGGAGATTGCCGCCAAGTTCAAGATGGTCGGCGCCGTCGAGAAGGCCCATGAGGAGCGTTACAACAAGCTCGTCGAGCGCGTCGAGAAGGGCGAGGTCTTCGACCGTCCGGGCGTCAAGGTCTGGAAGTGCCTGAACTGCGGCCACCTGCACGTCGGCGCCACCGCACCCAAGGTCTGCCCCGTCTGCAACCACCCGCAGAGCTACTTCGAGGAGCAGTCCGTCAACTACTAAGGACGCGGCCTCGTCGGCATCGTGTCGCGACAGCTTTCAAAGGGCCCGTCTCCCATCGGGGGACGGGCCCTTTCCTTGTAGGTGGCTGCGCCGAGGGCGTGGGCGTCATGTGGAAAAGCCCCCGCGTTCCATGCCCGCGCGCTTCGGGACTCCCTGGCCCCGAGGGCGAGAGCGGAGCCTCCGTGCGTCCGCGACGATTCTGGCCATCGATTTCCCGCAGGTCGCGCGACTCCCTCTTCTCTCCCGCTCTCGTCGACGCGGCCTCCTCGCTGTCCGAGCCCCTACCGGTCTTCGTGGACAACACCTTCGCGACCCCCTATCTCTACCGGCCTGCAGAGGACGGTGCCGCGGTGGTGATCGAGTCGCTCACCAAGTGGATCGGCGGTCACGGCGCGACGCTGGGCGGTGCGGTCGTGGATACGGGACGCTTCGACTGGAGCTCGACACCGCACAAGTTTGCCACGCTTACCGACCCCGACCCCTCCTACCATGGCGTGGTCTTCGCGGACGCCGCCCCTGCCGCCCCCTTCTCGACCCGTGTGCTGGCCAACAAGCTGCGAGACTTCGGGCCGACCCTCTCGCCCTACGCGGCGCAGCTCATCGGCATTGGCATCGAGACGCTCTCCCTGCGCGTCGAGCGCCACAGCCAGAACGCCCTCGCGGTGGCGCGCTTCTTGGAGGGGCACCCCAAGGTCTCTTGGGTGCGTTATTCGGGTCTCGAGGGCGACCCCAGCCACGAGACGGCCTCGCGCCTGCTGCACGGCGGCTTTGGCGGTGCGCTGGTCTTCGGTGTCAAGGGCGGCCGCGAGGCGGGGCTAAGGGTGGTGGACAACGTGAGGCTGTTCACGCACCTCGCCAACGTGGGCGACGCCAAGTCGCTGATCATCCATCCCGCGTCGACCACCCATTCGCAGCTCAGCGCCGAGCAGCTGAAGGCGGCGCACCTCTCGGAGGACATCGTCCGCCTCTCGGTGGGCATCGAGAACGTGGACGACATCATCGCAGACCTCGACCAAGCGCTCGCTGCGGCATAAGGCCTCCGCCTGGGCGAGAGGGGCGTCTCACGAGATGATTCGAGGCCCTCGGACCGGCAGCGACCCGCCGGCCCGGGGGTCCTTTGGCGCATGCGGACGTCTTATCTTGAAGGGCTGCGCCTGCGCGCCTAGCTCTCCGCGTGCGCGGCCTCGAACTCCGCCGCCACCCTCGCGCAGCGCTCGCGCTCCTCGGGGCTCCGTGGATGTCCCGCCACGAAGCGCGCGAAGCCCTCGACGGAGAAGTCGTCCCAGCCCTCAATCGAGCCCAGGTTCTTGAAGATGCAGGTGGGAACCTCGCCCAGTGCCAGGTTCTTCCTGATGCAGGCATCGCAGCCAAGGCCGCGAGCGAGGTTCTTGGGATTGTTGGGGTTGTGGGGGCAGCGGATGTCCCCACAACTGCAGAAGTGCCCCCTTGGCTCCTCTGCCATGGCGACTCCTCTCCCGTGGCCGACGCTAGCTACTCCGACGGCGTGGCCTGGCGTTGGGCTTGCCGTTTGCCTTGAAGGCGCTAGGGCAGAGGTCGACCAGGGCGCAGGCGTCGCACTTGGGGCGCTGCGAGGTGCAGGTCTCGCGTCCGAAGTGGATCCACTGCTCGTTGACGGGCCCCCAGAGTTCGCGGGGCAGCACGTCGAGCAGCTGGGGCTCGGCCTGGGCGGGGGTGGGGGCGTCGACCAGCCTGAGCCTGGAGGCGATGCGGTACACGTGGGTGTCCACGGCGATGCCGTCCACCACGCCGAAGGCCTTGTTGAGCACGATGTTCGCCGTCTTGCGTCCCACTCCCGGGAGCGTGACGAGCTCCTCCATGGTGCCAGGCACCTCTCCGCCAAAGTTCGAGACTATGGCTTGGGCGCATTCGACACAGTGCCGTGCCTTGGTGTGGTAGAAGCCCAGGGAGTGGATGACGTCCTCCACCTCGAGGATCTCCGCCGCCGCCATGGCCTCGGGCGTGGGCCAGCGGCGGAAGAGCTCGGGCGTCACCTTGTTCACGGCCACGTCCGTCGTCTGGGCCGAGAGCAGCACGCAGATCACCAGCGTGAAGGGGCCGTCGAAGTCCAGGGCGCTCCTCACGTCGGGGTACAGATCTCCCATGCGGTGGCAGACCTCGATGCCGCGCTCGCGCTTGGAGCGCTTCGACTCACGGGACATGTTCCTCTCCTTTCCT
>NZ_DBEZHV010000009.1:0-103272 GCF_048189965.1 Olsenella phocaeensis
GTCCTGCACCCATACCCCAGGAGGGCAAGTGGGTCCAGGCCAAGGAGATCAAGGACATCTCCGGCTACACGCACGGCATCGGCTGGTGCGCACCTCAGCAGGGTGCCTGCAAGCTGAGCCTCAACGTCAAGGAGGGCGTCATCGAGGAGGCGCTCGTCGAGACCATCGGCTGCTCGGGCATGACCCACTCCGCCGCCATGGCCGCCGAGATCCTCCCCGGCAAGACCATCCTCGAGGCCCTGAACACCGACCTCGTCTGCGACGCCATCAACGTCGCCATGCGCGAGCTCTTCCTGCAGATCGTCTACGGCCGCAGCCAGACCGCGTTCTCCGAGGGCGGCCTGCCCGTCGGCGCCGGCCTCGACGACCTCGGCAAGGGCCTGCGCTCCATGGTGGGCACCACCTACGGCACCAAGGCCAAGGGCGCCCGCTACCTCGAGCTCGCCCAGGGCTACGTGACCCACCTCGCCCTCAACGAGAAGGACGAGATCATCGGCTTCGAGTACCTCAACCTCGGCAAGTTCACCGACGCCATCAAGAAGGGCGTCGACCCCAAGCAGGCCGTCGACGACGCCATCGGCCGCTACGGCCAGTGGGACAGCCCGGCCAAGGTCATCGACCCCCGCGAAGAGTAGAGAGAGGAGCTGAGCATAGTGGCAGTTACGTTCGAAGGCTACGAGCGCCGCATCGACAAGATCACCAAGGCCTGTGAGCAGTATGGCATCGCCGACCTCGACGAGGCCCTGAAGATCTGCACCGACCTCGGCTTTAACCCGTATGACATCACCACGGGCATCCAGTCCATCGCGTTCGAGAACGCCAAGTGGGCCTACACCCTGGGCTGCGCCATCGCCGTGAAGAAGGGCTGCAAGACCGCCTCCGAGGCCGCCGCGGCCATCGGCGAGGGCCTGCAGGCCTTCTGCGTCCCCGGCTCCGTCGCCGAGGACCGCAAGGTCGGCCTGGGCCACGGCAACCTCGGCGCCATGCTCCTGGGCGAGGACACCGAGTGCTTCGCCTTCCTGGCCGGCCACGAGTCCTTCGCCGCCGCCGAGGGCGCCATCGGCATCGCCAACAACGCCAACAAGGCCCGCAAGAAGCCCCTGCGCGTCATCCTGAACGGCCTCGGCAAGGACGCCGCCCAGATCATCGCCCGCATCAACGGCTTCACCTACGTGAAGACCCAGTTCGACTACTTCACCGGCGAGCTCAAGGTCGTCGAGACCATCCCCTACTCCGACGGCCCGCGCGCCAAGGTCAACTGCTACGGCGCCGACGACGTCCGCGAGGGCGTCGCCATCATGTGGCACGAGAACGTCGACATCTCCATCACCGGCAACTCCACCAACCCCACGCGCTTCCAGCACCCCGTCGCGGGCACCTACTTCAAGGAGCGCACGCTCGCGGGCAAGAAGTACTTCTCCGTGGCCTCCGGCGGCGGCACCGGCCGCACCCTGCATCCGGACAACATGGCCGCCGGCCCCGCCTCCTACGGCATGACCGACACCATGGGCCGCATGCACTCCAGCGCCCAGTTCGCCGGCTCCTCCTCCGTCCCCGCGCACGTGGACATGATGGGCCTCATCGGCATGGGCAACAACCCGATGGTAGGCTGCACCGTGGCCTGCGCCGTCGCGGTCGAGGAGGCCCTCGCCAAGTAGGCGCCCTCACCAGCCACAAGTTCTGACCAGGGGTCGTCGCCTTCGGGCGGCGGCCCCTTCTCCATGCCCGTCCGGCAGGATGCGCCGGGGCGGGCGGGACGGGGCCCGGGGCCTGCTAAGATGGTGGGAGCCCAAGCCCAGATGGCCGACACAAGGAGGCCCCCATGCCCCACGCAGTCCTGGCAGAGTTCGCGAGCACGGCCCTCATGATCGTCTTCGGCATCGGCGTGCACTGCGACACCGTGCTCAAAGGCACCAAGTACCAGGGATCGGGGCACATGTTCGCCATCACCACCTGGTCCTTCGGCATCTCGGTCTGCCTCTTCGTCTTCGGCGGCTCGGTCTGCATGAACCCCGCCATGACCCTCGCCCAGTGCATCCTGGGGCTGGTCCCCTGGGGGATGTTCGTGCCCTACGTCGTCGCCCAGATGCTCGGGGCCTTCCTGGGGGCCGTCGTCGCCTGGTTCATGTACGCGGACGACTTCCGCGCCTCCGAGGGCGTCATCGACGCCACGGCGCAGCGCAACATCTTCTCCACCAACCCCGTGATCCAGAACCTCCCGCGCGACTTCGCCTGCGAGGCGCTCTGCACCTTCGTCTTCATCAGCGCCATCCTCGCCGCCGCCAGCCGCGCGGGCGAGAACGTGATCATGCTCGCCATCGCCGTGGGCCTCATCGTCTGGGCCGTGGGCATGGGCATGGGCGGCATCACGGGTTTTGCCATGAACCAAGCCCGCGACCTGGGTCCCCGCCTCGCCTACCAGCTCCTCCCCATCAAGGGGAAGGTGGATAACAACTGGCGCTACGGGCTTCTCGTCCCGGGCATCGCCCCCTTCGTGGGTGCCGTCGCCGCAGCCCTCTTCGTCCACGGCTTCCTGGGCGTCTTCTAGCGAGGAGTCCGAAGGCGCCGGGGAAGGCGCCTCTCGTCCGCACGGGCAAGCACCAGACCAAGCCACGGCCACGTCCCATCAGGAGGATGCGATGCATGACTACGTACTGAGCTGCTGCTCGACCGCCGACGTGACGGAGGACTTCCTCCATGCGCGCGACATCGAGTGCGTGTACTTCAACTACCAGGTCGACGGCGTCTGGTGCAAGGACGACTTCGGTCGCACGCACGCCCCCGCCGAGCTCTTCGAGCGGATGCTCTCCGGCGCGGACGTGACCACCTCGCAGGTCTCCGTCGGCGACTACATCGAGTTCTGGCGTCCCTTCCTCGAGGCGGGGAGGGACGTGCTGCACCTGACCCTCTCGTCCGGGATATCGGGCACCTATGGCTCCGCCTGTGCCGCCCGCGACCAGCTCGCGTCCGAGTTCCCCGAGCGCAGGCTCGTGGTCGTCGACTCCCTTGCCGCCTCGGCAGGATACGGACTGCTCATGGACCGCCTCGCGGAACTCCGCGAGGGCGGCATGGGAATCGAGGAGCTCGCCGCCTGGGCCCTGGAGCACCGCCTCGAGGTCCAGCACTGGTTCTTCTCGTCCGACCTGACCTTCTTCATCAGGGGCGGGCGCATCTCCAAGGCGGCGGGACTCGTGGGTGGCCTGCTCAGGATCTGCCCCGTCATGGACGTGGAGGCGGACGGCTCGCTCGCGGTGGTGGAGAAGATACGCACCAAGGGCCGGGCGCAGAGGCGCGTGGTGCAGCTCATGCACGAGCTCGCGCAGGGTGGTGACGACTACGACAAGCGCGTCTTCATCAGCAACTCCACCTGCCTGGACGACGCCAGGACCGTCTCGGACCGCATCGAGGCCGAGTTCCCCCAAATGGATGGCAGGGTGCTCCACTTCGACATAGGAGCCACCATCAGCTGCCACACCGGCCCGGGCACCGTCGCCCTCTTCTTCTGGGGCAAGCCCCGCGCCTAGCCGGGTAGCTCTTCCCGCGGCACCACGACCGCCGGCCCGTCGATGGCGGGCTCGCGAGCGTCCTTCCAGCCCCGTTCACGCGGAGGCTAGGTTGGGGGATGGCCGACCAGACGACCAGACTTCAACAGGAGCTTCTGTCCCCGTTCGCGCGGGGGCTAGGCCTTCATGCGAAAGAACTCCTCGTAGCGCTCCAGGACGCCCGGCCCCCTCAGGCTCGAGCGGAGCTCCACCCTGCCCTTCCCCCTCGAGGGCGAGAGAAGCGAGGCCTCGGACAGGAGCGAGCGCAGCCTGCGCGCGGTCCCCGCGCCGCCGTCGAAGAGGGGCACGTCACCCAGCACCTGACGGATCTGGCGGGCGACGAAGGGGTAGTGGGTGCAGCCCAGGACCACGGAGTCCACCGCACCGGCATACTCCCCCACCAGGCCTTCGATGAGCTCGAGCAGGTCGGGGGCGTCCAGGTCGCCCTGCTCGATGCGATGTGCGAGCCCCACGCAGGGGACGGCGATGACCTCGGAGCCCGAGCCGAACTCGCGGGCGAGGCGGTGGAACTTGTCGAGCCTCAGGGTTACCGGGGTGGCCATGACGAGGATGCGGTCGTGTGGGTCGTGCTCGGTGGCGGGCTTGAGCGCGGGCTCCACCCCCACGATGGGCAGGCTGGGGTGCTCGAGCCGAAGTTGGGCGGCGGCCGCGCTGGTGGCGGTGTTGCAGGCGATGACCACCGCCTTCGCGCCCTCTGCCAGGAAGGAGTCCACGATGCCCCCAGAGAGCTCCCTGAGCTCCCCCACGCCCCTCTCGCCGTAGGGGTTGTGCGCGGAGTCGCCGAAGAACACGAAGTCCTCGTGCGGCAGGAGGCCCACGAGCTCGCGCAGGACGCTGATCCCGCCCACGCCGGAGTCGAAGACGCCTATGAAGCCATCGACGGACGCCATGCGCCCTCCCTTCCGGGGCCCCGCCGACCCGTCCTGCCATGACAGGGCCGCGTGCCCACCCTAGCTTACGCGCCCGTCGTCCATGGAGAAGCTCGCGTCGGCCAGCGACATGGTGCTGGCGCGGTGGCTCACCAGGAGCACCGTCCTCTTGCCGCGCTGTCGGTCGAGGCTGCGCAGGATGGTGCCCTCGTTGAGGGAGTCCAGATTGCTCGTGGGCTCGTCCAAGATCAGGAGGGGGGCGTCGTGCAGGAAGGCCCGGGCCAGGCCCAGGCGCTGCCTCTCTCCGCCCGAGAGCGTGTCCCCCAGCTCGCCCACCATGCTGTCGTAGCCCTGGGGCAGGCTCGTGACGAAGTCGTGGACGGACGCCGCGCGGCAGGCCTCCTCGAGCTCCTCCTGGGTCGCGTCGGGACGGGCTATGAGCAGGTTGTCCCGGATGCTGTCGTGGAAGAGCTGGGTGTCCTGCTCCACCAGGGCCTCGAGCGAGCGCAGGCAGCCGGTGTCCAGGGAGTCGATCCTCTCCCCAGACACCAGTATGCTGCCGCGGTCGGGATCCCAGAAGCGCATGAGCAGACGGCAGAGGGTCGACTTGCCGGACCCGCTCTTGCCCACGACGCCCACGACGCTCCCCCGCGGAAGCTCGAGCGACACGTCGCTCAGGACCCTCTCGCCCTCGTAGGAGAAGCTCACGCCCCTCAGCTCCGCACCGTCGAAGCCTACCTGCGCGCCATCGGTGACCTCCTCGACCTGGGGCTCCTCGTCCAGGAGGTCAAGGACGCGGCTGCCCGCGGCGAGCGTGGCCTGCAGGCCGGTGCCCAGGCGCGCCAGCGCAACGACGGGGCCGAAGGACCCAAGGAAGGCGACCACACAGACGGCCGCGGACGCCCCGTCGAGGCTCCCCGAGACGACGAGATGCGCCGCCAGGGCAAGCTCGGCCAGCGAGAGGAGGGTGATGCAGGCCCCGGCGGCGGCCGACCCCATCCCTCCCAGGCCGGACATCCTGCGCTGCAGCCCGCTCAGGGCGAGGGAGTCCTCCCCGAGCCGTTCCAGGTAGCGCCCACCGGCGTCGAACTGGAGCAGCTCGGCGAGACCCCTGAGCCCGTCCAGGACGAGGCCCGAAAGGCCACCCGCCCGGTCGCGGAGCTCACGACCCAGGCCGCCCGAGGCGCGCGAGGCGAGCAACGGGAGCGCCAGGCCCACCACCAGGTACCCCACGAGGGCGACCATGCCCAGGCGCAGGTCATAACGGCCGAGGAAGGCGACCATGATGCCTGACATCACGGCCGCGATGCACACGGGCGACACGGTATGGGCGAAGAAGACCTCGAGCAGCTCCACGTCCGCCGTGAGGGTCGAGACAAGGTCGCCACGGTCGCTCCCCGCGAGGCGGGCCGGCGCAAGCTCCCTGAGCTTCCCGAAGACGAGGTCGCGGACGTGCGCGAGGAGGCGGAAGGCGATGTAGTGGTTGCAGCTCTGCTCGGCGTAGTGGAGCACCCCGCGCAGGACCGCCAAGGCGGCGAGGGCGCAGAACACCGCAGGCAGGCCCTCCGCCCCCAGGCTGCCGCGAGCGACGGAGACGGCTGCCCAGGCCGCGAGGGCAGGAAGGAAGGTGGCGCAGCAGAAGCCCGCAACCCCGCATGCCACCGCCACGACCATCACGCCGGCGAGAGGACGGGTGAGCGCCAGCATCCTCCCCATGACCCGGAACCTACTCGTCCTCATCCGCACCAGTCCCCTCGACCTCGGCCGGGGCGCCCGCCCCGGCGTAGCCCTCGAGCTCCCTCTGGCTCCCCCAGAGCCTCCCATAGGCCTCGCAGCCCCGGAGCAGCTCCTCGTGGCTTCCCGAGCCCACCACGCGACCCTCCTCCAGCACGTAGACCCTGGGCGCGTCGACCACGTTGGCAAGCCTGTGCGAGATGAGCACGACCGCCTTGTAGCGCGCGACCTCGCGCACCGCCGCCATGATCGCGTCCTCGCTCTCCACGTCCACGTTGCTCGTGGCCTCGTCCAGCACGAGCACGGACGACTCGTGCAGGAGTGCCCGGGCCAGGGCGAGCCGCTGCCTCTGCCCGCCCGAGAGGTTCTGCCCCTCCTGCTCCACGACCGTGTCGAGCCCCTGCTGCGTCCTGAGGTAGCCTGCGAGCGAGACCGAGCCCAGGGCGTCCCAGAGCTCCCCGTCGCTCGCGTCGGGCCTGGCCATGAGGAGGTTCTCGCGCACGCTGCCGCGGAAGAGGTGGGCCGCGCTGGGAACGGTGGTCACGTAGCGGGCGAGGTCGGCGCGGGAGAAGCCCTCGAGGGGCTTGCCCCCCAACAGCAGCTGGCCCTCCCAGCCCGACTCCCTGCCCGCGAGGAGCGCCGCCACGGTGGACTTGCCCGAGCCCGACTCGCCCACCAGCGCCGTGACGCCCACGGCAGGCACGTCCAGGCTCACCTCGTGCAGCACCTCCTGGCCGCCGGGATAGGAGAAGCTCAGGTGCGAGACGGACAGGTGGTCGCCGGGGACGATCCTCTCGCCCCCCTCCCCATCGCCCTCGGGGAGGTCGAGGACCCGAAAGATCTTGTCCGCCGCCGCCATCCCGTTCATGGCCACGTGGAAGTACGAGCCCAGCATGCGCATGGGCAGGAAGAAGTCGGCGGAGAGGAGCACGACGGAGATGCAGCCCGCGAGGTCGACCCCACCCTCCGCGAGCTGCCAGAGCGCCACCGCCATGCCCGCCGCGGCCCCGCCCAGGGCCACGACGTCCATCACGATGATCGAGTTGAGCTGCATGCGCAGGACCTTCATCGTGACGACGCGGAAGCGCTCGGACTCCTCGTTCATGGCCTCGTGCCGGGCCGCGTCCGCCTGGTAGATCTTGAGGGTGGTGAGGCCCTGGAGGTTCTCGAGGAAGGAGTCACCCAGGGTCGCGTACTCGTCCCAGTAGCTCGCCAGGATGCGCTTGGCGACCTTCTGCACCAGGACGATGGCCACGGGAATCAGGGGCACGCACGCCAGGAGCACGAGGGACGCCGCCAGCGAGGTCCCCCTGAGGACGAGGAAGAGGGTCAGCGGCGCCAGCACCGAGTAGAGGAGCTGGGGCAGGTAGCTACCGAAGTAGGTCTCGAGCTGCTCCGTGCCCTCGACCGAGAGCTGCACCAGCTCCGCCGTGGGAACGTCGCGCGTGTAGCCGGGACCGACCCTGAGGAGCTTCTCGAAGATGCGCTGCCTCAGCACGCGCCTCACGTCCGAGGAGGCCTCGAAGCACTGGTCGGCCTCGAGCCGCGTCGCCACCGCCTTGACGGCGCAGGAGAGAAGCCCCACTGCCAAGGCGGGGACGAACCCCTGGGTGGAAGCCCCCACGAGCCCCGCCAGCACGGGCGCCAGCGCCCACACCAGCACCACGTCGCAGGCAAGTGAGACCCACTTGAGCCCCACGGCGAGGAGCACGTGGCGCAGGGCCCCAGGCACCAGGTCCAAGAGACGCCTGTCCAACATCCGGCAACACCCTCCCTGCGCCGCAGCGGCGCGGCCGCGGGCGGGCGACGCGCCCCGCGGCAAAAAGTTAGCTTCGTCACTCAGCTGCAAATGATACCCGCTCGCCGCGGGACTGACACTTCCCGCACAATTTGCTAAAGTGTCCATCATTAAAATGTCGCAGGTAGAGGCCATATGGGTCCAGCTACCCAAGGAAAACGAAATCAGCTCGAAAGTCTTGCGACTGACCACGCGAGAGGAGAGGTAGGCGACATGGGCAACGAAGGCAAGAAGGTGAGGGTGCACTACACAGGCACCCTCGACGACGGCAGCAAGTTCGACTCCTCCCACGACAGGGGCGAGCCGCTCGCCTTCACCTGCATGGCCGGCCAGATGATCAAGGGCTTCGACCTCGCGGTGCGCGACATGTCCGTGGGTGACGTCGTCGACGTCAGGCTCGAGCCCGACGAGGCGTATGGCCCCCGCAGGGACGAGCTCGTCCAGACCATCCCCCTGGCGCAGATCCCCGGTGCGGAGGAGCTCGAGGTCGGGGCGCACGTCATGCTCAGCTCCCCCTCCGGCCAACCCTTCCAGGCCGTGGTCGCCGCCAAGGACGAGGGTCACGTGACCTTCGACATGAACCACGAGATGGCCGGAAAGGCCCTGAACTTCAGGATCGAACTGCTCGAGGTCAGCGAGTAGCCACTACGTCACCCCCTCCCCCGACCGAATGGCACTCGGGAAAGGAAATGGGCCGGGACGTTGCAGAAATGCCACGACGTCCAAAGGACCGAAGATGAACACCACCAGCGAACCCCTGCTTCACGCCTGGCTCCACCTCGCGACCACCATAGACAACGTCAGCATCTCCGCCGGGCTCACCCGCAACGAGATGATGGTCTGCTACGCGCTCTACCTGCAAGACCAGAGGGACCCCAGCATCCCCATCACGCCCACCCAGATCGCGCAGCGGACCAAGATCCGCAAGTCCCAGGTCAACCGCAACCTGAACCAGCTCGAGGAGAAGGGCATCATCACCCGCGAGCACAGCAAGGTCGACCGCAGGCGCGTCTTCGTGCACCTGAACAAGGACAACGTCCACGCCTTCGAGAAGGAGTACAAGGTGGGCCTGGACCTCGTGGACGAGGTCGTCAAGTTCCTAGGCGTCGAGCGCGCCAACGACATCGCCCGAGCCATGGAGGACGTGGCCAAGCTGGCCGAGGAGCAGTTCCCCATGGGGCCCATGTAGGGCGATGCCGCACACCCCGCGCCCCCTGCCACCGGTGATGGCGGGGGGCGCAGCCATGCGTCCGCGCGACGCGGACGAGGACGGAAGTGACGCGATGGCGTACAAGTCGAAGCAGATGATCGTCATGAGGCGCGACCTCAAGATGCGCAAGGGCAAGATCGCGGCCCAGGCGGGGCACGCCTGTGTCGAGGCGACCCTCATGGCCCTCGTGCGCGAGGGAAGGCTCGACGAGCTGCGCGCCACGCCCGACGAGGGCTGGGTCTACCTCGAGGAGGGCGCGCGCGAGCCCACCCCGCTCTCCGACTGGTTCGCGGCGGGAGTGGCCAAGGTCTGCGTCTACGTCGACTCAGAGGAGGAGCTCCTGCGCATCGCGGACGAGGGGCGCGAGCGGGGCCTCGCCGTCGCCCTGGTGCGAGACGCCGGCCTCACGGAGTTCCACGGGGAGCCCACCTACACCTGCCTCGCCTTCGAGCCCCTCCATGCCGACCAGGTCGACCCCATCACGGGAGAGCTGCCGCTCTACTAGGGCAACGGATCCACGGCACCAAGACGGCAGGAGGACGGATGTTCGGGAAGAAGCAGGTCGCACGCGTCACCAGCGCCATCATCGCCCTGCTCGTGGCCATCGTGGTGGCGCTTGCGGGCGGATCCGGCGGCAACGCGGGCCAGGGCACGCCGCAGGAGGGTGCGGCCCAGACAGGCTCCCCCACCTCCGGCACCCAGGGAACCGCCCTGCAGGACGACGCGCCCTCCGAGGGCGTCAGGGAGGACGGGCGCTACACCTCCAAGAACGAGCTGGCCGCCTACGTCCACGAGTTCGGCCACCTGCCCGCCAACTTCGTCAGCAAGACCAAGGCACGCGAGGCGGGCTGGGACAGCTCCAAGGGCAACCTGGACGAGGTCTGTCCCGGCATGTCCATCGGCGGGAGCCGCTACCACAACGACGACGGGCAGCTCCCGGACAAGCGCGGGCGCAGCTGGACCGAGTGCGACGTCAACTACCCCGGCGGCTTCCGTGGAGGCGAGAGGATCGTCTTCTCCAACGACGGGCTCGTCTACTACACCGGCGACCACTATAAGAGCTTCGAGCGGCTGTACTAGCGGGGTCCAGCCGGACGGGAGGCACGCGTGAAGAAGGTCGAGCTGCGCGAGAGCGCGTTGGGCGGGCCCGAGGAGCTCCACGCGCTCCTCGCCCGAGAGCTGGGCTTCCCCACCTACTACGGGGGCAACCTCTCCGCCCTGGCCGACTGCCTGGAGGAGCTCGCCGCTCCCACGCGCATCACCTTGGAGCAGGACGGGTCAAGGCGCGGCGACGGTTCGTGGTTCGATCGCGCACGAGCCGTCATCGAGCGCTCCGGCATCCAGAACCCCACCCTCGAGGTCGTCATCCACGCATAGCCTGGCATGCCCGGCGCGCCATCGGGCGGCGGGCCTCCCCTACTCCTCGAGCGCCAGGGGAGACGGGCTCTCCTTCCTCATGCGCTCTATGCGCCTGAGCAGGCTCTCCTTCTTCGGATACGCATGCGAGCGCCCGAGCGCGTCTCCCGCGTCGTCCACCAAGACGAAGTAGTACTTGCCATCGAGCTGCTGGTAGATGCGGCACTTTGGCGCGGCGACGCGACCGAAGCCGTGGACCGTGCCATCCTGCACGGGAGCGCCCACCGCAAGGGCCCTCGTCGAGTCCATCCCAGCAAGGCACTCCTCGCGCGAGGGATACACCGTGGACGCGAGGACCACATGCCCGTTGCTGTCGCAGAGGTTGAACTGGTAGAGCCCTTCCTTCTCGACCATGACATACTGTCCCATGCGTGCCCCCTTCTCTCGTGGCGGAGTCACTTATCCACCTGATTCGATATTAGACGCGGGATGCGCGTTTTTGCGCATATCTCCGCAGGCGGACGCCTAGGCCGCGCAACGGTAGGCCCGGGTGCCACACGAAGCGCCAATCCAGGCGCGCTCGTCGAAAGCATCCTTCTGCCGTGACGCGGCGTCATATACCGTTGTGGAATCGGCCGTGCGCGAGGCACGGCCCCGGAGAAGGGGCGGGGCATGTCCAAGCACAGTCGGAGACAGCACACCCGCAAGCGGGAGGACGGACGGGGGCGGCATGGCGTGGCACGGGCCCTCCTGACGCTCCTCCGCACCATCTTGGCCCTCGCCGTCGTCGCGGCCGCCGTCGTCGGGGGCTATGCCATCTACCTCGAGAGCCACTACGCGCGCATCCCCGACGACGAGCTGGTCCAGATCGGGAAGGCAGGCGCCGAGGACGCGGCGCGCCAGCTCGAGCCGGGGAGGGAGTACACGGCAGCGACCTACAACATCGGCTTCGGCGCCTACACCCCCGACTACACCTTCTTCATGGACGAGGGCCGCATGGCCGACGGGACGCCCACCCGGGGCACGAGCTCGGTCGCGACGAGCCGCGAGTCGGTGGAGGCCTGCACCCAGGGCGACGTCTCGAGCCTGAGGGACGCCTTCGGGGGCGAGGGCCCGGACTTCGTCCTCCTGCAGGAGGTCGACGTCGACTCCGACCGCAGCCATCATGTCAATCAGGTCAAGGCGTTCGAGGGGGCCTTTGCCGGGTACCAGTCCGTCTTCGCCTCGAACTTCCACTCCGGCTTCCTTGCCTGGCCCATCACGGCCCCGCACGGACGCGTCAGCTCGGGCCTCCTGACGCTCTCGGACGCGAACGTGACCTCGGCCACGCGCAGGAGCTACCCGGTGGACGAGAGCTTCCCCACGAAGTTCTTCGACCTCGACCGCTGCTTCGCCATGCTGCGCATCCCCGTTGCCGACGGACACGAGCTCGTGCTGGTCAACAGCCACATGTCCGCCTACGACGCGGGAGGGGGCAGCCGCGCGCGCCAACTCGCCATGCTGGGCGACGTCCTGTCCTCCGAGCGCGCCCGCGGCAACTACGTGATTGCGGGCGGGGACTGGAACCATGCCCTCTGCGGCTCGCTCGAGCTGTACCCCAGCCGGCAGCAGGTGCCCGACTGGGTTGCCGTCATGGACGACGGGGACCTGCCCCAGGGCTTCTCGGTCGTGCGCGCACAGAACCTGGAGGAGGTCGCCAGCTGTCGCGGGGACGACATCCCCTACCAGTCCGGCGTCAGCTACCAGACCACGGTGGACGGCTTCATCGTCTCTGACAACGTGAGCGCCACGGCGACCAACGTGGACACGGGCTTCGCCACGAGCGACCACAACCCCGTGGCGCTGCGCTTCTCGCTGGGCAACGCCTCGTAGGAGAGGCACGCCGGCCGGGAGAGGAGACCCGCCCTCACGCGCCGGCCATGAAGCGGGGCATGCCGCCCTCGCCCGCCGCCACGGCGATGTCCGCGAGCGCGTCGGCGACGCTGTCCTCGGAGCTCGGCCCTATGTGCCAGCGGGCGGCCTCCCTCACCTCGTCGCTGGCGTTCGCCACCGCGACCGAGTTGGGGAAGCCCGCGATCATTCCCAGGTCGTTCTCGGAGTCACCGAAGGTGGCCACCTCGTCGAGGCCTATCCCCAGCGCATCCGCCAGCACGCGGACGCCCGAGCCCTTGGTCCAGCCCTTGGGCGTGATGTCGATGAGGGGCGCCCAGTTGCTGGGAAACACGAAGTCGAAGGCGGGAAACTCCCCCTTGAGGGCGTCGCGCAGCTCGAGGCGACGCTCGGGGCTACCCCCGCAGCGGATGTTGGACTTCACGTAGCTCGAGGCACCGAGGCGTGGCACGATGCCCGCGCAGCCGAACTCGTCCCCCATGCGTCCAAGCCTCTGCGCGTCGGTGGTCACGCAGATGGCGTCGCCGTCGACGCCGCTTCCCCCCTGGACGTCGAAGACCGCGAGCACGGTGTCGTCCGTGTTCTGGGTGAGCCACGCCGCGACGCGGTCGAGCTCGCCCCCGTCCAGGCTCGTGACGCTTATGGGCTCGCCGTCCAGGTAGACCATCTGCCCGTTGCAGTAGGCGCCAGTGGCGCAGCACGCCTCGTCGCCCCCGAACATCCAGCCCATGGCGGCAGGGAGCCTCCCGCTCACGGGCCCGAAGTGGAGCCCTGCGTCGAGCATCCCGTGAATCGCGGCGAGGGCGCGGTCGCTCGCGCGCGGCCGCCCGAAGGCGATGAGGGTGTCGTCGAGGTCGGTGAGCGCGAGGCGGATCATGTGGGCCTTCCTGTGACGGGGACGCTCTTCCCATCCTAACGCAATGAAGGGCGGGTGCCGTCTTGGCCACCCGCCCCTGGAGCATGCCGTACCACGTGCCTTTTGCCACCGTGCTGGCAAACGCCTTCTTGCCGCGCCCCTTCGGGCACCCTAAGAGCCCTTTGGACTCCCCTCCTTGGCTCACACCCCAGAACCTGGGTGTCCTGCGACAGATGTGATAACTTGTCACACGCCCTAGCTGAGGTTGCTGTTTGATCGAGGACAGATGCGACTGAAGCACAGCGCCTCATCGGGTGGCGCTCCGGCTCCTGCGCAGCTGGGTCGGCACTTCCGACTGTCCCTTGGATTCTGCGATGCTCGTATCGCCTACTAGGCCCTGCTTGCTATGGCCTCTAGAAGAAGACGGGGCTCGCGACGCCAGCTGCGGGACGCCCTGATATCGGCTCTTCCCTGTCCACTGGCATCACCCCCTCGGTTGGCCGATGGCTCGTATCGGCTTCCTGTGTTGATGCAATCGTACCCCAGATTCGGGAATTGTATGCGTTTTTCTGGTCATTTCCGCGAACGGTGGCTTTGGGGGCGCTGGCGAGGGAGACGGCGGCCAGGGGCGGCGGGGCGGCCAAAGCTGCAAGCAGGCGCCCCGCGGCGGGTACAATCTATCCCCTGAGTCGGGGCCGAGCGCCCCATTGGAACAGCCGGACTCCCCGGAGCCACGGCAACGGAGGGATGCCATGCCAGAGCCCATGACCTCGGCCGCAGACGCGACCGCGACCCATCAGGACGACCCCGTCTTCCTCGAGGAGCAGGACCACCTCAAGAGGACGCACGAGCGCCTGCGGGACATCCATGACGCGGTGCAGAGGGAGCTCGAGACCACGCACGAGTATGCTGCCCAGGACCTGCGCGACATGAGCGAGGAAGTCAGGCTCAACTTCAACAGCGACGACGAGACCATGGAGACCCTGGCCGCCATCGAGACCCTGAACAGCGTCATCGACACCTACAACCAGCATCACGACTTCACGCTCGACCGCCTGCGGCGCACCCTCCTGCTCCTGCGGCAACCCTACTTCGCCAAGGTGCGGCTCCAGATGAGGCCGGGGCGGCCCGCCCGCGACGTGTACATCGGGACCGCGGGCATCACGGACGAGCGACAGGTCCCCCTCATCGTGGACTGGCGCAGCCCCGTCGCCCAAACCTACTACAACCAGGAGGTCGGCCCCACGAGCTACGAGGTGGACGGACGCACGAAGACGGTGAACCTCGAGCTGCGCCGACAGTTCGACGTCGTGCAGGACCGTCTCAGGTCCTACTTCGACACCAGCGTGGCGATCCAGGACGCCCTCCTGCTCGGGGCGCTCAGGCGCCACCACTCCGAGAAGCTCCAGGCCATCACGGCAACCATCCAGCGCGAGCAGAACCAGGTGGTGCGCCATGAGGACGTCCCAGCCCTGCTGGTGGACGGCATCGCCGGCTCGGGTAAGACCTCGGTCCTGCTCCAGCGCATCGCCTACCTCTTCTACCAGGAGCGCGAGAGCCTCAGGCCGGACCAGGTCTACCTCTTCTCCCCCAACGACATCTTCGCCCGCTACATCGACACCGTCCTGCCCAGCCTGGGCGAGTCCAACCCGCACACCCTCACCTGGAAGTCCTTCCTCGCAGGGCAGGGGCTCGACCAGCGCTCGGGAGGCGAGGGCGTGGACGCCTCCGCGCTCAGGGAGCTCGGACGGTCGGTCGCCTCCATCGTCCTCGAGGACGACGACTTCCGCGACGTCCGCGTGGGCGACGTGCGACTGGTGTCCGCCGCACAGATCCGCAAGTCCGTCGAGGAGCACGTGGGCAGGCTCGGCATGGGCCCCCGCCTCTTCGCGCTCGTGAAGGAGGACCTGCACCAGAAGGTCGAGCGTCGGATGTCGCAGCTTGCCCACAACGAGGAGCTGCAGGAACAGATGCTCTCCCTCGACGTGGACGAGCAGATGCGCATCTTCGGGGAGCTCGTCGCCCCCGCCGACGAGGACGAGACCGTGGCCTGCGCCCGCCGCTATGCCCGTGAGCTCTTCTCGCCCGCCTTCTCCGACGTGGACTCCTGCTCCTGGCTGCGCCTGGACCGCATAGGCATGCGCGTCACCGGCAGGCAGGCCCTGAGCGCCGTCGAATGGCTCTACCTCAAGCTCGCGCTCACCGGGGACGGGGCGCAGGACGCGCGCTACGTGATGGTGGACGAGGTGCAGGACTACAGCGAGGCGCAGCTCATGCTCCTCGCACGCTACTTCGGCCGTGCCCACTTCCTCCTTTTGGGAGACCGTCACCAGGCCATCCGCGAGGGCAGCGCGAGCTTCGAGGCCATCCGCTCCATCTTCGAGGAGACGCACGACACGGTGGCCCAGTGCCGCCTGCTCACGAGCTACCGCTCCTCCCCCGAGATCACCGAGCTCTTCTGCGGCCTCCTCGACGAGGAGGAGCGCGTGACCCTGAGCTCCGTGAGGAGGCCGGGCGTCGCACCCCTCATCCACGCCTGTCCCCAGGACGCGGACGCGTACCTGGCCGAGCTGCGGGCACGGGTCGAGGAGGCGCGGGGCCGGGAGGGCCTCTGTGCCGTCGTGGCGCAGGACAAGGCCCGTGCCAACTGGCTCTCGCGCCAGCTGGGCGACTCCGTGACATACCTTGGCAAGGGAGACGAGCTCCCCAAGGAAGGCGTGGTGCTCCTGGACCTGAGGCTCGCCAAGGGCCTCGAGTTCGACGAGGTCATCGTGCCCGACGCCCAGGCGGAGGCCTACCCGGGCGACGAGATATCTCGCAGGAGGCTCTACACGGCGATCAGCCGCGCCATGCATCGCGTGGTCGTGCTCAGCCAGGGCCCCATGACCCCACTGCTCGACGCGTAGGGCCGGGCTCCCGAGGAACGGCCAGGCGGCCGGCGCGACCTACGCGCCGGCCGCCTTCCCTCGTGGCACACAAGTCCCTGTCATCGGGACGTGGGACCAGTACGACCTTCGCACAAGGAAGGGGCCGGAGGATCTCTCCCCCGGCCCCTCGGCTAACTGGCGGATGCCGTCAGGCAAGCTGCGCTAGGACTCGGCATACATCTCCTTGAGCTTGAGCAGGTGCGCGTAGCGGGCCATGGCGGCCTCCTCGTTGCGCGCGAAGAGCTCCTCGGCGCGCTCGGGGAACTCGGTCGTCAGGCGGGCGTAGCGGGCCTCGTTCATCAGGAAGTCCTGATAGCCGCCCTTGGGCTCCTTGGAGTCCAGGACGAACTTCTTGCCGGCGGGGGCGTCGGGGTTGAAGCGGAAGAGGTTCCAGTAGCCGCAGTCGACTGCCTTCTTCATCTCGTTCTGGCAGTTGGTCATGCCACCCTTCTTGATGGAGTGCATCTCGCAGGGGCTGTAGCCGATGATGAGGGAGGGGCCGTCGTAGGCCTCGGCCTCCTGGATGGCCTTCAGGGTCTGCATGGGGTTGGCGCCCATGGCGACCTGGGCCACGTAGACGTAGCCGTAGGACATCTCGATCTCGGCCAGGGACTTCTTCTTGGTCTCCTTGCCCGCCGCCGCGAACTGGGCGACCTGGCCCAGGTTGGAGGCCTTGGAGGCCTGGCCGCCGGTGTTGGAGTAGACCTCGGTGTCGAAGACGAAGACGTTGACGTTGCGGCCGGAGGCCAGGACGTGGTCGAGCCCGCCGAAGCCGATGTCGTAGGCCCAGCCGTCGCCGCCGAAGATCCAGAAGGACTTCTTGGACAGGTAGGACTTGTCGGCCAGGATCGCCTTGGCAACGTCGTTGTCGGAGCCCTCGAGCTCGGCCACGTAGGCCGCGGAGGCATCCTTGCTGTGGTCCTCGAGCCAGGAGGTGGCGGAGTCCTTGAGGGACTCGGGCAGGCCCTCGACCTTGAGCAGCTGCTCGGTCAGCTCGACCAGGCGGTTCTGCTCGGCCTCATAGCCGACCTCGAGGCCCAGGCCATGCTCGGCGTTGTCCTCGAAGAGGGAGTTGTTCCACGCGGGGCCATGGCCCTCAGCGTTGACCGTGAAGGGCGAGGTGGCCGCGGGGTTGCCCCAGATGGAGGAGCAACCGGTGGCGTTGGAGATGAACATGCGATCACCGAAGAGCTGGGTCACGAGACGCGCGTAGGAGGTCTCGGCGCAGCCGGCGCAGGAGCCAGAGAACTCCAGCAGGGGCTTGTGGAACTGGGAGCCCTTGACGTTGTTGCCCTGGAGCTCCTTCTTCTCGGTGACGTGGTTGACCGCGTAGTCCCAGACCTGCGCCTGGTCGGACTCGCTCTCCTGGGGAACCATGGTGAGGGCGTCCTTGGGGCAGACCTTGACGCAGTTGGTGCAGCCCATGCAGTCCAGCGGGGAGACGACGATGGCGAACTTCAGGCCACTATCCTTGGGCATGGTGACGTCGAGCATGCGCATGTTCTCGGGCGCGGCCGCGACCTCGTCGGCGTCAAGGGCGACGGGACGGATGGTGGCGTGGGGGCACACGTAGCCGCACTGGTTGCACTGGATGCACTTGGACTCGTCCCAATGGGGGACCATGACGGCGGTCCCGCGCTTCTCGTACGCGGAGGCGCCGAGCTCCCACTGTCCGTCGGGGTTGTCCTTGAAGGCCGAGACGGGCAGGGAGTCGCCGTCCATCAGGTTGATGGGGCCGAGGAGCTCCTTGACCTGCTTGACGATGGCCTCGCGGCCCTCGAGGGACAGCTCGACGTGCTCGTCGGTCGCGGTCGCCCAGTCAGCGGGGATCTCGAGCTTCTTGAAGGCGGTTGCGCCGGCGTCGATGGCCTTGTGGTTGGCGGCGACGACGGCCTCACCCTTCTTGGAGTAGGACTTGGTGGCAGCGTCCTTCATGTACTTCAGGGCGTCCTCGGCGGGCAGGACCTTGGCCAGCGCGAAGAACGCGGACTGGAGGATGGTGTTGGTACGCTTGCCCATGCCGACCTCGATGGCGAGGTCGATGGCGTCGATCGTGTAGACCTGGATGTCGTTCTTCACGATGTAGCGCTTGGCCTCGGCGTTGAGGTGCTGCGAGAGCTCCTCGAGGTCCCACTGGCAGTTGACCAGGAAGGTGCCGCCGGGCTTGACGTCACGCACCATCTTGAAGCCCTTGGTGATGTAGGAGGGGTTGTGGCAGGCCACGAAGTCGGCCTTGGTCACGTAGTAGGGCGAGCGGATGGGAGAGTCACCGAAGCGCAGGTGGCTGACGGTCACGCCGCCGGTCTTCTTGGAGTCGTACTGGAAGTACGCCTGGACGTACTTGTCGGTGTGGTCGCCGATGATCTTGATCGAGTTCTTGTTCGCGCCGACCGTGCCGTCGCCGCCGAGGCCCCAGAACTTGCACTCGATGGTGCCGGGGGCCGCGGTGTTGGGGGTGTCCTCCTCGCGCGGGAGCGAGAGGTTGGTGAGGTCGTCGACGATGCCGATGGTGAACTCGCGCTTGGGCTCGTCCTTCTTGAGCTCGGTGTACACCGCGAACGCGTCTGCGGGGGTGGTGTCCTTGGAGCCTAGGCCGTAGCGACCGCCCACGACGGTGAGGTCGCTCATGCCGGCCTCGTAGAGGGCGGTGACGACGTCCTGGTACAGGGGCTCGCCGATGGAGCCGGGCTCCTTGGTGCGGTCGAGGACGGCGATCTTCTTGACGCTCTTGGGGAGCGCCTTGACGAAGTGCTCGATGGACCAGGGACGGTAGAGGCGGACCTTGACCAGGCCGACCTTCTCGCCGTGCGCGTTGAGGTAGTCGATGGCCTCCTCGAGGGTGTCGCAGAAGGAGCCCATGCAGACCACGACGCGGTCGGCGTCCTCGGCGCCGTAGTAGTCGAAGAGGTGGTAGCTGGTGCCGAGCTTCTCGTTGATCTTGTCCATGTAGGACTCGACGACGGCGGGAAGCGCGTCATAGGTGGCGTTGCAGGCCTCGCGGTGCTGGAAGAAGATGTCGCCGTTCTCGTGCGCGCCGCGGGCGTGCGGGTGCTCGGGGTTCAGGGCGTGGTCGCGGAAGGCCTGGACCGCGTCCATGTCGAGCATGTCCTTGAGGTCCTCGAAGTCCCAGGTGGCGACCTTCTGGATCTCGTGCGAGGTGCGGAAGCCGTCGAAGAAGTTGACGAAGGGCGTCTTGCCCTCGATGGCGGCGAGGTGGGCGACGGGGGCGAGGTCCATGACCTCCTGGACGTTGCCCTCGGCCAGCATGGCGAAGCCGGTCTGGCGGCAGGCCATGACGTCGGAGTGGTCGCCGAAGATGTTCAGCGCGTGGGAGGCGACGGTGCGCGCAGACACGTGGAAGACGCCGGGCAGGCCCTCGCCGGCAATCTTGTACATGTTGGGAATCATGAGGAGCAGGCCCTGGGAGGCCGTGTAGGTGGTGGTGAGGGCACCAGCACCCAGCGAGCCGTGGACGGTGCCTGCGGCACCGGCCTCGGACTCCATCTCGACGACGCGCACGGGCGTGCCGAAGACGTTCTTCAGGCCCTTGGCCGCCCACTGGTCGACATGGTCGGCCATGGGGCTGGACGGCGTGATGGGGTAGATGCCCGCGACCTCGGTGAAGGCGTAAGACACCCAGGCTGCCGCCTCGTTGCCGTCCATAGACTTGAATTTTCTTGCCATATCCTCTCCTTCGAAGCGATACGGTCCACCACACCGGTGGCTGTTGCAGAATCACGCCCCAGGACCCTCGGTCCCGGGGACCAGCGCTGCTTGGACCTCCGCCACGCGCCTCTCCATGCGGCAACGGCCCAGACACGTCTCACTATAGCGCAACGGACAGGCACGGGAGCCTCCTTTGTCAGGCCCCCGGGAGCATTGCGGCCCCTCGGGCCGCCAGGGCGGACGATGGCACGCAGGGATGGCCCCCTCGGCCGGCCGCCGGCCGGATGAGCTGGGATTATGCTCGTGCGCGACACGATCGGGGACACCACGCGCAAAAAGGGGGAGGGGATCCTCTCCCCTCCCCTCGTGACGCGTTCGCACGGCGTGGCGGCGGGCCCCAGGGGGCCGGGTGCCGCCTAGTCGAGCTTCGAGTTGATGCGCTCGGCGATGCTCGCCTCGTCGGTGGCGCCGAGGACGTCGTTCCTGAAGCCCTCGTCCATGAGCATGACGGCGACCTTCGAGAGGAGCTGCAGGTGGGTGGTGCCCGCCTCGGCCCCGGGGACGAGCAGGGCGATGGCCACGACGATGGGCTTGTCGTCCATGGACTCCCACTCGACGTCGCCCGCGAACTTGACCACCATGACGGTGGCCTCCTTGACGGCGGCGGACTTGGCGTGGGGGATGGCGAAGCCGGACATCATGCCCGTGGTGCCCTCTGCCTCGCGCGCCTTGAAGGCGTCGAGGACGGCCCGCTCGTCGTCGGCGACGCCCAGCTCGACCGCCTTCCTGGAGAGGAACTCGAGGGCCTCGTCCACGTTCTTCGCGGGGTTGTCGAGGAATACGTGCGATGCCTGGACAAAGTCACTCATTGGCTGCTCCTTCGGGACGAGGGCGAGAACCGCGCTCTGTTTCGTGCCTGGCAGGCAGGCTGGCATGCCTGCGCGCCGGGCCCTGGCAGGTGCCAGAAAGACAAGGTTAGGATACCACCATTGGAACCATGCGGTCCCATCGAGGCCGCCTAGCCGCGCTGGAGCAGCGCCTCGTAGGCGACTCCGTACATGCCCGCGTCGTTGCCCAGGACGCAGGGCAGGATGCGCGCGGCGGCGGAGGGTGCCAGACAGTGGGAGCGGAAGGATTGGGCGAGCTCCTCTCCGAAGAGGTCGAAGGCGCCCGCGACGCCGCCGCCGATGAGGAAGACTGCCGGGTCCACCACGGCGGAGACCTGCGCCAGGGCGAAGCCCAGCTTCTGGCACATCTGGCCCACGGCCCATGCCGCCGCCTCGTCTCCCTCGCGGTATGCGTCGAAGACGGCGACGGCGTCGGTGGCATGCGCTATGGGAACGGGCCTGGCGCCCGTCCGGGCGCAGCGGTCGCGATACAGCCAGACCAGGCCCTTGGCCGAGGCGTACTGCTCCAGGCAGCCCCTCCTGCCACAGCCGCAGACGCGCTCCTCGCCGGGCTCCACCGTGAGGTGCCCCACCTCGCCGGCAGCCCCGAAGGCGCCGGCGACGAGCCTGCCGTCCACCACCACGCCCGCCCCGACGCCCGTGCCCAGCGTGATCATGACGAAGCTCCCCATGCCCTTGCCCGAGCCCTTCCAGAGCTCGCCCAGGGCCGCGGCGTTCGCGTCGTTCACGAAGGCGAGGGTGGCCCCGGGGTACGCCTCCCTGAGCGCGGCGCGCAGGCCGTCCGCGTCGAGGTCGATGTTGGCGAGCAGACCCACGCGGCCCTCGTCATCCACGGGCCCGGGAACGTCCAGCCCCACCGCCAGGAGGTCGTCCGCGACCCTGCCCTGGCCGGCCACGAGCGCGTCCAACCCCTCGACGATGCGCCGGAACGCCTCCTGCCCGACGATGGAGCCCGTGGGGATCTTGGTCGTGCCCAAGAGCTCGCCCTCGCAGCTCATGAGCCCCGCCTTGATGGAGGTTCCGCCCACGTCGATTCCCAGCACGCAGGACCTGCCGTCGTCGGTGCGACCGCCAAGCTCGTCGGACATGTCCCTCTCCTTCCGTCGTCGTTGCCGGGCGGGCCGCCCGACCCGAGGCCCCCGGGTCCCGGCCCGTCTGCAACGATTATCCAACAAGACGCCGCCCGCGGGACCGGGGCGCACGCAGACGGTGTGGGCGGCGGCGGAATCGCGACGGGTCCCGGCGCTTCGGGGTTAGACTCTGGACAGGCAGACAAGACGCGCCCGCGCGAGCGGGCAGAGAAGAGGAGCTCACATGGCCGAGACCACCGACGGCATCCCCAGCTTCGACGACCTCGACGAGCCCGTCGCCGCCACCGCGACGACGACGGCCGCGGGGCAGACCAGCATCCCCGGCATGCCCGCCAGCCCCAACCCCGCCGCCCTGGCCAACCCAAAGGCCGACATCGCGGCCCTGAACGACCTCGAGCGGCACCTCTTCGCACACCGCTATGCCTCCATCGGCATCGAGTGCTACGGCCCCTCGATCGACCCCGAGGCGGCGACGGAAGACCGCGGCGAGGCCCTCTCCATCCTCCAGGAGGAGGACCAGGCGCTGCTCTGCTCGGCCGAGACGGGCGCCCTCCTCGAGCGCCTCGGCTCCGTGGGCGAGCTCCTCTCGCCCACCCAGCGCGCCCAGGTGCGCGTCCTGACGCGCGACCGCTCGAGGCTCGTAGACATCCCGGCCGTCGAGGCGTCCGCCTTCACGCGCCTCACCACCGAGTCCGACGCCGTCTGGCGCAAGGCCAAGGACGCCAACGACTGGGCCTCCTTCGAGCCCTACCTGGACCGCGTGGTCGACTCCATGCGCCGCATCGCCAAGCTTCGTAGGCCCGAGGCGGACCCCTACGACGTCTGGCTCGACGACTTCGAGCACGGCAGCGACCGCGCCTTCTATGACGCCTTCTTCTCGCAGGTGAAGGAGACCGTCGTCCCCCTGCTGGCGCAGATCCAGGCAAAGCGGTGGCAGCCCAGCCGCAGCTGCGTGGAGGGCAAGTTCGACGAGAGGCGCCAGTGGGAGCTCGCGAGCGACCTCATGGCGCTCGAGGGCCTCGACCCCAAGGTCATGTTCCTGACCAAGACAGAGCATCCCTACTCGGACGCGCTCACCACCAACTACGCCGTCATCGCCGCGCACGTCCACCCCGATGACGTGGTGAGCAACGTGTACACCATGCTCCACGAGGGCGGTCATGCCCTGTACGAGACGGGCGTCGACCCCAGCCTCAACTACACCTCGCTCAAGGGCGGCACCTCCTCGGGCATCCACGAGAGCCAGTCGCGCTTCTTCGAGAACTACGTCGGCCGCGACCGCGCCTTCGCCCCCACGCTGCTCGGGACCATGTCCCGCCACTTCAGGGGCCAGCTGGGCCGCGTTACGCCCAACCAGTTCTACCTGGCGACAAACCGCGCGGAGGGCTCGCTCGTCCGCACCGAGGCCGACGAGCTCACCTACCCCCTGCACATCCTGATCCGCTACGAGATCGAGCAGCTGCTCTTCTCAGGCGAGGCGAAGGCGACGGACGTCCCGGGGCTCTGGAGGCAGCGCTACAAGGACTACCTGGGAGTCAAGGTGACCGACGACACCCACGGCGCCCTGCAGGACACCCACTGGGCCGACGGGCTCTTCGGCTACTTCCCCACCTACGCGCTGGGAGGCGCCTACGGGGCCCAGTTCCGCCACCGCATGATCGAGGAGGGCATGGACTGGGAGGGCGTGCTCTCGTCGGGCGACCTCGCCCCCATCCGCGCCTGGCTGCGTGACCGCGTGTGGCGCTTCGGCCGCTCCAAGGACCCCGCGCAGATCGTCGAGGACGCCTGCGGAGAGCCCTTCGACGCGCGCCACTACTGCGACTACCTGGTCGAGAAGTTCTCGGCCATCTACGGCCTGTAGGGCAGGGGCCAGGACCGGGCACGCGCCCCGGACGCACAGCCGTCCGGGGCCTTCTTGTGGGGAGGGCGCATGAGGGCGCTGCTTCAGAGGGTCACGGGCGCGGAGGTGCGCGTCGAGGGGGAGCTCAAGGGGCGCTGCGGCAGGGGCTACCTCGTGCTCCTCGGCGTGGGCCCCAACGATGACGAGGCCACCGCCCAGAGGCTTTGGGACAAGGTCCGCCGCCTCAGGGTGTTCGACGACGAGGACGGCAGGATGAACCTCTCGCTTGCCGACGTGGGAGGCGAGGTCCTGGTGGTGAGCCAGTTCACCCTCTATGCCCAGACGCGCCACGGGAACCGCCCGGGCTTCACGGGCGCTGCCCGGCCCGACGTCGCCGTCCCCCTCTACGAGCGCTTCTGCGAGCTGGCCGAGGGAGACTGCCCCCACGTGGGCCGTGGCGTCTTCGGAGCCGACATGCAGGTCTCGCTCGTGAACGACGGCCCCGTGACGATCTGGCTCGACACCGACGAGCTCGCCGGCCCAAGGTGGTAGCGGGGCTTTTTTCCTGCTTTGCAAACGCTGCGAAACCGTTCGCCGAAAAGTGGCTAGACTATTGGGCACATTTGGCGTTAACCAAGGAGAGGTTCTATCAAATGAAGAAGTTCATGAGCGAGTTCAAGGAGTTCATCGCCAAGGGCAACGTGATGGACATGGCCGTCGGCATCATCATCGGCGGCGCCTTCACCGCCATCGTGACGTCGCTGGTGTCCAACATCATCAACCCCCTCATCACCCTCGTCACGGGCGGCGGCACCGGCGTCTCGGGCCTGCAGATTCCCGTCAACGCCGACACCGTGATCGACTTCGGCGCATTCATCTCGGCAATCATCAACTTCCTGATCATCGCCTTCGTCGTCTTCTGCATGGTCAAGGCCCTGAACAAGATGCAGGAGCAGGCCGACAAGCTCCGTCACAAGGAGGCCGTCGAGGAGGCCGCGGCCGCGCCCGTGTGCCCCCACTGCCTCGAGGAGGTCAAGGAGGGCGCCACGCGCTGCCCCCACTGCGGCGGAGAGATCGAGGGCGGCGCCCACGCGGCATAGGCACCACGCTACCGGCACTCAGCCGGGACATGGCAAGGCCAAGGGGGACGTGCTCGGGCGCGTCCCCCTTTCTTGTGTCCCGCCATCATGGGAGACGAGTGCCTCGGGGCGGATTCCCGGCGACGACAGGCGGACGCCAGGCGCAGGCGGACGCCACCGAAGTAGGTAAGCACCTCGGGCGGATGCCGCGCGGCTATTCCTTCTTGCGAGGCTGGAAGCGGTCACAGATGTTCTTGGTCCGGAGGTACTCCCTGCCAAAGGGGTCGCGTACCGGGACCAGGCCGTCCTCGCGCGCGGCGAAGTACATCTCGGGCTCGTGATGGACGCGGGGATCGGCCAGGGTGAAGCCCCGGCTGCAGGTCCCCTGGTACATCCCGGTCCTCTCGTTGAGCGAGAACTCGGCAAAGACGCAGTCGCTGCAGTGGAGCCCTGCCATGGCCATCCCCTCTTCCCCTGGCGCGGCACTCCCCGGCGCGCGCCCTTGTCTGCATTCTATTCCTAGGTGAGAGGAACTTCTCTCTTGTGCCCGTCCTTCGACCACGCTCCGCGTCACGAGGAGTAGCCTGAGGTCAGTCAATCGCCAGGAGGGCAGCATGAACGACTTCATCTTCCAGTCACCCACCCGCTTCGTCTTTGGCCGCGGCTTCGTCGACCGCGTGGGCGAGGAGGTCAGGGGGCTTGGCGCAAGACGCGCGCTCCTGGTGTATGGTGGCGGATCCGTCGCGCGCTCCGGCGCGCTCGACCGCGTCCGAGCCTCCCTCGTCGCGGCAGGCGTCGACTTCGACGAGCTGGGAGGCGTGCGTCCCAACCCCGAGGTCTCCCTCGTGCGCGAAGGCATCGAGCTCGCCCGTGCCCAGGGCGTTGACCTGGTGCTCGCCCTGGGCGGCGGGTCGGTGATCGACAGCTCCAAGGCCATAGCCTTCGGCGTGCCCTACCAGGGCGACGTGTGGGACTTCTTCTGCGGGAAGGCGAAGGTCGGCGCCTGCCTCCCCGTCGCCGTGGCGCTCACCATCCCCGCCGCCGGGTCCGAGGGTTCCGCCTCCTGCGTCATCAGCAACGACGAGCTGCAGGTCAAGAAGGGCACGAGCTCCGATGCCCTGCGCCCGCGCGTGGCGGTCATGGACCCCGAGCTGACCTTCGGGCTCCCTCCCTACCAGACCGCTGCGGGCGTGACCGACATGATCTGCCACGTCTGCGAACGGCTCTTCAGCAACGCCGGACCCGTCCCCGTAACCGACAACGTCGCCCACGGCATCATCCGCGCGATCATGGGCGCGGCGCGCGTGGTGCACGGGCGGCCCGACGACTACGACGCCCGCGCCACGCTCATGTGGGCGGGCAGCCTGGCGCACAACGACCTCTGCGGCTGCGGAAGGGGGCCTGCCGCCGGCAGACGCGCGGGCGGCTGGGAGAGCCACGGCCTCGAGCACGAGATATCGGCCCATCACCCCGAGGTGGCCCACGGCGCCGGCCTGGCGGTCATCCTCCCCACCTGGATGCGCTTTGCCTGGCGCTCCAACCCGCAGCCCTTCCTCTCCTTCGCCCGAGGGGTCTTCGGAATCGAGCCGGACGACGGCAGCGATGCGGCACGGGAGCGCGCCGTCCTGGCGGGCATCGACGCGCTCGAGGACTTCCTCGCCCAGCTGGGAATGCCGCGCACCTTGGGCGAGCTGGGCCTCTCGCCTTCCAACGTCGACGCCTGGGTTCGCACCCTGGCCCAGAACAAGGGCCCGGTCTTCGGAGAGGTCAGGCCGCTCGACATGGACGACGCCCGGGCGATCTACCTCTCCGCGTTCTAGTCGCATCGCCCGCGCACATGCCGATCGCACGTCGCCCGCCCGCGGCAACGTCCTGCGCGACTTTCTCACGCGTGACTACGTCCGACGTGTCTTTCTCACGCGTGACTACGTCCGACGCGTCTCGATTCTGCGCGAATACGTCCGATACGTCTCTCCGCCCTCTGGCAACTGGGCAAACGCGACGGCATTAGACGCGTTCGACGTAGTCGGGCTTAAAGGCCGCGCATTCGACGTAGTCGGACGTAAGTGCGGCGCGTTCGACGTAGTCGGCGGAAGTCCTAGACGCCTGCGCGGGAGAGGAATGCGGAGAGGATCTGGGCGTATCCCTCCTGGCCCAGCGCCTCGCGCGACTCGGCATGGCCCGCTCCCGGGACCAGGTGCAGCTCGACGTAACCCGCGGTCGCGTCGCGCAAGCGTTCGCTGTTGGAGGGTGGGATGAGGGCGTCGTCCTCCCCGTGGATGAGGCAGAGGGGGACGCGGTTGCCCGCGAGCGCCGAGACGGGGCTCGTCTCGGCGAGCTCGAAGCCATAGCGCAGGCGACAGGCTGCGTCCACCACGGGCAGGAGCGGACCCACGCGCGCCTGGTCGTAGCCGGATCGGAGGAGTTCGCGCAGGTTGGCGAAGGGGCAGTCCGCCACGGCGAAGTCGACCTTCGGCCTCGACCCCAGGGCACAGAGCGTGGTGGCGCTCCCCATAGACTCCCCCATGAGCCCCAGGGTGATGTCCTCGCCGAAGCGCTCGCGGGCGTCCGCCACGAGCGTCAGGAGGTCCTCCGACTCGGCCTTGCCCAGGGTGCAGGTGGCAGGTGCGTTCTCTCTGTGGGCGCGTAGGTCATAGACGATGCAGTTGTAGCCGAGGCTCCCCCGGCACCGACGTACTTCGCGGCACCGTAGCGATTGGCCCTGAACCCATGCGAGATGATCACGTAGCGGTCGCTGGGCTCGGGCGCGCTCACGAGCTCGCAGTGGAGCTCGTAGCCGTCCTTGCCGGGCGCGACGTACGCCGTCCTCTCCAGCGATTCGAAGTCTCCCCAGAGCCCGTGGTCCTGCTCCCATCGGCGCTCCTCTGTCAGGCTGTTCCCGTGGGGGCGTGCGATGGTCGAGGCAATGTAGAGCGCGAAGCCGCACACCGCAAGCACGGCAAGGAGGACGAGGGCGAGCGCCATGGAGGCTGGTCGGGGCATGTCTGGGGCTCCTCTCGCCCGTGGGCACTCTCGGGACGTCGCGTCCAGTCTAGGCCTCGGTCTGCCCCATGGTATCCGGGTCGAGGGTAGGACCCATCCCAAAACGCTTTGTCAACTCGGCATATAATTTGGGAGTGACTGTTTCCTTGGAGGAGGAATACATGGGAATTCGCACCCGCAGGGCCCACATGCACTCCCGCACCCACGTGGTGGGGTTTGGCATCGCCGGGGTCTTCGGCTTCATCGCCCTGCTGTTCGTGACGCTGGCGATCTCTCTCGGCGCCATGGTGAGCAACTGGCTCCAGAGCCTGCCCGACTACTCCTCGGCCAACGCCTACCTGGTCGCCGAGCCCACCACGGTCTACGCCGCGGACGGCTCCACCATCGCCGAGTACTACCTGCAGAACCGTAGGAGCGTCGACCTCGACCAGATCTCGAAGTACGTCCTCCAGGCCACGGTCGACACCGAGGACCGCCGCTTCTACCAGCACAACGGAGTGGACCCCCAGGGCATCCTGCGCGCGGTCGTGGCCCAGCTCGGCGGTGGCTCCGAGGGCGCCTCCACCATCACCCAGCAGCTCGTCCGCAACACCGTCCTCTCTGACGAGCAGTTCGAGCAGACGATCAAGCGCAAGGTCCGCGAGGCGTACATCGCCATCCAGATGGAGAAGATGTACAGCAAGGACCAGATCCTGAACATGTACCTCAACACAATCTACTACGGCCACAGCGCGTACGGCATCGAGGCGGCGTCCACCACCTACTTCAACAAGCACGCGAGCGACCTGACCCTGGCCGAGGCGGCAACGCTGGCCGGCCTCCCCCAGTCCCCCTCCGCCTACGACCCCTTCTCGAACCCCGAGGCGGCGACGGCCCGGCGCAACACGGTCCTGGACCACATGCTCAACGAGGGCGACATCAGCCAGGAGGACCACGACGCCGCCGTTTCCGAGGAGCTCACCCTCAACGAGGGCAGCTTCTCCGAGGCCGCGGCGAACTACCCCTACTTCACCGACTACGTGAAGCAGCTGCTCCTTGAGGACTTCGACCAGGACACCGTCATGCAGGGCGGCCTCAAGGTCTACACCACCCTCGACCCCAGCAAGCAGGCGGCGGCCGAGGATGCCGTCCAGAGCCGTCTCGAGTCCATCGGGAACGACCGCCTCGACGCCGCACTCTGTGCCGTGGACCCCAGCACCGGCTACATCGTCGCCATGGTGGGCGGCCGGGACTACTCGGAGAACCAGTTCAACCTGGCCACGCAGGCTCGCAGGCAGCCGGGCTCCAGCTTCAAGATCTTCACGCTGGCGGCGGCGCTCAACGCGGGCATGAACCCCAGCGTGCTCATCAACTGCAACTCCCCCATGCAGTTCACCCCCACCTGGAAGGTCCAGAACTTCGGCAACGAGAGCTACGGCACCCTGAGCCTCGCCAACGCCTTCGCCATCTCGTCCAACACGGGCTTCGTGCAGGTCATCGAAGCCGTCGGCGCGGACAAGGTGGTCAGCATGGCCAAGGCCATGGGCATTGACGTCGACCTTCCCGCCTACGAGTCGATCACCCTGGGCACCGAGGGCGTGCCCCCTGTGCAGATGGCCGAGGCCTACGCGACCATCGCCTCCGGCGGCGTGCATCGCGACGCCATCGCCATCACCAAGATAGAGGACCGCAACGGCAACACAGTCTACGAGCACCAGGACAGCCCCACGCAGGTCATCGAGCCCTCCGTGGCCCAGGACATCCGCAAGGTGACCCAGGGCGTCACGCGCAGCGGCGGCACGGCGAGCGTGGTGGGCTACACCATGAGTGCCAACCAGCCCGTGGGCGGCAAGACCGGCACTTCCGAGAACTACCGCGACCTCTGGTTCTGCGGCATCACCCCGCAGCTCTCCGTCGCCGTGTGGTGCGGCTACCAGGAAGAGGCCCCCGTCATCGTGGGCGGCTCCTACGGCCACCCCTACAACACCGCCGTGCCCATCTTCGTGAGCTTCGTGAACCAGGCCCTCGACGGCGTCGACCGGGCGGAGTTCCCCAGCGTCACGACCAGCCCCACCTACAAGGAGAACAGCTCCTGGAAGTTCAGCAAGACCAACGAGTACACGAACAGCAACTATTACTACTACGAGACCGTCGAGGACGACGAGGAAGAGACCCAGGTCGACGAGGAGACCCAGAGGCAGACTCGCGAACGCACCCGTGACGAGTCCGAGTCCGGAGGCGGCACACAGGCTACGCCCGGCGCGTCGACGGGCGGGGCGTCTGGCGCGTCGACGGGCGGGACGTCCGGCACGGGCGAGTCCACGCCCCCGGCCGAGACGGCGGGCGGAGGCAGATCGACGACTGAGTAGGCACCTTCCCCACGCACATTGCCGCAAGACACGCTTACCCCCGGCGCCGGAAGTGCGCGTGCCGGGGGCAAGCCGCTTTCTATGGCAAAAGATGCGAGCGAGAGGTGCGCCCTTTCCTACTTGTTGTGCGTGTCCCTCAGCTTGCTGACCAGGTTGACCAGGTCCTTCGCGGCATCCTCGCTGCCCGAGACGACCAAGACGGTGTCATTGCCGGCAACGGAGCCCTTGACCTCGGGAAGCGCGGCGGCGTCGACTGCGGCGGCGACACCAGGGGCGGTGCCGGGCTGCGACTTGATGACCACGAGGTTGCCAGCCCTCTCCACGTCGCTCACGAACTCGGAGACCATGCGCTGCAGGTGAAGGTCCTCGGCCAGCACGTAGATGCCCTCCGCGAGCTTGCGCAACCCCATGTCCGCGATGTCGCGCGAGACCGTCGCCTGAGTGCAGTTGTAGCCGATGGACTGAAGCTCATCCACCAGCGCCCGTTGGGTGCGGATCGACTTGCCCCTCACGATGTCCCTGATGGCGTCCTGCCTGTTGTTGCGCCTCTTGACCACTACTCGTCCTCCCAATATGCATGCGTCGACGAGCGACGCGATTCTCACCCTTTACGCATATGCGATAAGGTTTTCTCACAAACATGTTTACTGTGCTCCAGCATGTAAATAAAAGTCAAGAAGTATTGGCTAAACGCACAAGGTGCTTCGATATGCGCAGGCCATCTCCTTACCGGCGCGGTGGCCACGCGACGCCCTTCCCAACGCGACCCAGGCAGCACCGTCAGCCGCAGCGCCGCCGACCCATGGGACCAGGATACTAGCACCTTGCCTGGCCAGGCCTCCGTTAGCCGCTCCCCTGGCACCCGTTCTGACAGCCTGCCGTAATATGTGATGCACGTGGTGCGATTGCGCACGTTCCGGGCGCGTCCGCCAGAGTGCTACGGAGGAATCGAAATGGCCAACTCCCCAGACCCAAGACGACGCCGCGGCTCCTCGGGCCGCTCGGCCAGGTCCGTCGCCCAGCGGCAGAGCGAGCAGCGCTACGGGTCAACCAACAGCAGGGACTACTCGCGCTCCAGGCAGGGGCGCACCCTCAAGGGCACGTCCCACCCCAGCCAGAGGAACCAGGGTCGCTACCGCAGCGAGCGCAACTACCGCTCCATCGCGGGCCATGACACGGGCTACTCGCTCAAGTCGCACCGCATAGGCTTCGAGCGCGGCTCGGGAGGGCTGCTGGGTCGCCACGGCCTCAACAATCGCTCGCTCCTCCTGCTCCTCGCCGGACTCGTCGTCATCCTCGCCCTCGTGGCGGGGGTCTCGAGCTGCGTCAGGAGCTGCTCCTCCCCCGCACAGCCCGACCAGGGCGACCAGACCTCGCAGGCGGAGGGAGGCAACTCCCTCGACTCGCGCGTGGCCGCCGGCGCGAGCGACGACCTCACGGCCAAGTTCTCGACCGCCCTCGACCACGGCGAGAAGATCGCCCAGATAGCGGCCAACGCCAACAAGTACCCGGACGAGCGACTCTGCGAGCTGGCCCTCCTCGAGCCCGACGCCATCGACTTCGTGACGGCGGTCCCCACGGCCGAGAAGAGCGCCCAGGCCTACCAGGACAGCGTCACCCAGGGCACGTTCCCCGAGCTCTACGACTGGGACATCCGCTGGGGCTTCGTGGACTACGCGGGCAGCAACATCGGCGTCAACGGCTCGGGACCGACCTCCCTCGCCATAGCCTACATGGGCCTCACGGGCAAGTCCGACAAGACCCCCGCCGACCTCGCTGCCGACGCGACGAGCGGCAGCTACGCCACCAACGAGGACATCGCGACCAAGACCGACTTCTTCGCGAGCGAGGCCCAGAAGCTGGGACTCACCCTGCACGAGTACACGGCCTCGGGAGAGAACCTCTCCACCATCCTCGCGGACGGCCAGGAGGTCGCGGTCATCGTCCAGCTCGCGGCGAACTTCGACAGCCCCTACGTCCACTGGGCCGTCGTCGTGGGCACCAACCAGGACGGCTCGGTCATCCTGCGCGACCCCAGCTCCAAGCAGGCCTCCTCGCACGGCTGGGCGGCCGGGACCATCGGCTCCAACTCCTCGGTCTTCTACGCCCTCAGCTACGACGGCGGGTCGTCCGCGACGGAGGGCAACTCCTCCGGCGAGTAGTCCCACGAACGTTCTGGCCCATGCCCCGGGCGAGGGGGACTCACCTCTCGCCCGGGGCATCTCCATGCGTGGCGGCAACGGGGACCCACGCCAGAGGGACCGTGCCCGAAGGCACCCTGACCCCAACCAACGAAGGGCCGGGCCGCCAACCAGGCGACCCGGCCCCGTAAGCTGCCCGACGCCATCCGTCAGGCAGGCCAGGCGATGTCTTCCCGCGTCCTACGAGAGGAGCGCCTCGGAGGCCGCCTGGAGCTTGTCCCTCACGGCCTCGGACTCGGCGCGCGTGGCACCCTTGGAGAAGAGGTAGGCCTTGACCTTGGGCTCGGTCCCCGAGGGACGGAAGATGACCTTGTTGTCGTCCTCCAGGCGGAACTCGATCACGTTGGCGGGAGGCAGCGCCTGCGCCTCCTCCTTCTGCAGGCCAGAGACGCGCGGCATCTGGGCGCCGGTGGCGTAGTCGGTCATGCCCACGACCTTGAGGCCGCCGATCTCCGCCGGTGGGTTGTCACGCAGGCCCTGCATGATGCCCGCCATCTTCTGCGCCCCGGCGGCACCGGGGAAGGCGGCGTTGACCGTGCCGTTGAGGTAGTAGCCATACCTCTGGTACAGGGCCTCCATGGCCTCGTAGAGGTCCATGCCGCGGGAGGCGTAGTCGGACGCCATCTCGACGCACATCTCGACCGCGACGATGGCGTCCTTGTCGCGGGCATGGGTGCCCACGAGGTAGCCGTAGGACTCCTCGAAGCCCATGAGGTAGCGGTCCTCCTCGCCCTCGTCCTTGAGCTGGTCGATCTGGTCGCCGATGTACTTGAAGCCGGTGAGCACGCGCCTGAGCTCGAAGCCCTTGTCACGCGCGAGGGCGTCGGGCATCGCGGACGAGACGATGGTGGTGACTGCGACCTTGCGCGCAACGTCCTCGCCATTGGCCTCGGCCATGTTGGCGAGCCAGTCCATGAGCAGGACGCCCATCTCGTTGCCCGAGAGCAGCTTGTACTCGCCGTCGTGCGGGATGGCGGTGCCCATGCGGTCGGCGTCGGGGTCGGTGGCGACCAGGAGGTTGGGCTTGACCTCGTCGGCGAGCTTCAGGCCGAGCTCGAGCGCCTCGCGGAACTCGGGGTTGGGGTACTTGCAGGTGGGGAAGTTCCCGTCTGGCTCGGCCTGCTCCGGGACGACGGTCACGTTCTCGACGCCGATCTCCTTGAGAATGCGCGTGACGCACTCCATGCCCGTGCCGTTGAGCGGGGTGTAGACCACAGAGTAGCTCTCGTCCGCCTTGAAACCGGGGACCGAGACCTTCTTGATGCTCTGGATGAAGGAGTCCAGGACCTCCTCGGGGGTCCACTCGATCAGACCCTTGGCCAGGCCCTCCTCGAAGTCCATGCGCTTGACGTCCTCGAAGGGATCGACCTTGGCGATGTTGGCGCTGATCTCGTCCGCTGCCTCGTCGGTGATCTGGCCACCGTTGTCGTTGTAGACCTTGTAGCCGTTGTACTGCGCGGGGTTGTGGGAGGCCGTGAGCACAATGCCGGCAGAGGTGTGCAGGTAACGCACCGCGAACGAGAGCGTGGGGACGGGCTCGATGCGGGGGTAGACGTACACGTGGATGCCATTGGCGGCAAGGACGCCCGCCGCGACCTTCTGGAAGTCCTCCCCCTTGAGGCGGGAGTCGCGGGCGAGCGCGAGCGTGGGCTTGTCGTAGTGGGCGTTGAGGTAGTCCGCCACACCCTGGGTCGCCTGGGCAACGACGTAGACGTTCATTCGGTTGGTGCCCACGCCCAGGACGCCGCGCAGACCCGCGGTGCCAAAGGCGAGGTCGCGGTAGAAGGCGTCGTTCAGGGCCTCGTCGTCGGATGCCAGCCCCTCGAGCTCGGCCTTGAGGTCAGGCTCGCTGACCTTCTCCCTCCAAAGCTGGACCTTGGCCTGCGTGTCCTTGTCCATGTGCTTCTCCTTTGGGTCGACCTGCTGCGCTCTCGCGCCCTATATGTACCTTGCCCATCATGGTAGTCGTTGGGGGGCACCTCCGGGGTCGCGGCCGCGCCAGAGGGGCGGCGCATGCCGCGGGCGGGGAGCGGAGCGAGGGACGGCAGGTGCGTGCCGCGCAAACCGCGGACAGACTGCGCGGGTTTCGGCCTTTCCCCAGCCCAGCAGAGATTCGCGCGCAAACCGCAAGCGACCTGCGCGGCAATGGCCCCGGAGTCTCGTCTGCGGCGCGCAAGCCACGGACAGTCTGCGCGCAATCTCACGTTTTCCCAGCTCGGGAGAATTTCGTGCGCAACCTGGCCCCAGCCTGCGCGCCAGCCTCCCGGCGTGACGGGGCGTGTGGCTTTGGGGAGCACCCGACGATTCCCAGAACGGCGAGAGGAGCCCAGCTATCATGGTTCGCACCTACATTCCACGGGCGAAAGGTGACCCGATGAACGCCGAGCCAGGCCCCACCACCCAGACAGCCACAGAAGTCTCCGACGAAGGCGACGCGCGCCGCGAGACAACCGGAGGCCTCGAGTTCTTCGCGAGCTGCCCCTCCGGCTTCGAGCGGCTGCTCGCCGACGAGCTCTCTGGCCTGCGAATCCAGCAGCTGCGCCCCCTCAGGGGCCAGGTCGGCTTCGTGGGCGGCCTCGAGGACGCCTACCGCGCCTGCCTCTGGTCCCGCATCGCCTCCCGCGTCGTGCTGGTCCTCGCCCGTGTGAGCGCGCGCGATGCCGACGCGCTCTATCAGGGTATCTCCGAGATTCCCTGGGAGGAGCAGCTCCTCCCCAGCTCGACCGTGGCCGTGGACGCCCACGGCACCAACTCCCAGCTCAGGAACACCCAGTTCGTGGCGGTCAGGGCAAAGGACGCCATCGTCGACCGCATGCTCGCGCGCACCGGGGCACGACCTGACGTCGACACCTCGCACCCAGACCTCCGCGTGGTGGTGCGCGTCTCGCGCGAGCGCGCGACCGTGGGCATAGACCTCAGCGGAGAGGCGCTCTTCCGCCGCGGATACGAGGCCGCGCGTTCGCCGCGCGCGAGCATCACGCCCCTCAGGCCCGACTACGCGGCCGCCCTCCTCGCGGCGGGTGGCTGGTTCCGCAGCTGCCGCCGCGACGACCCCACGCTCGCCGTCGCGCACTCCGGGGCGGGCACCCTGGTGGTCGAGGCGGCCGCGCAGGCGCTCGACCGCGCCCCGGGGCTGCTCAGGCGGCGCTGGGGCTTCCAGGGCTGGCTTGGGCACGACGAGGAGACATGGCAGCGCCTCCTCGCCGAGGCCCAGGAGCGGGCGGAGCTCGGCCAGGAACGCGTGAGCTCGGGACGGACGCAGCTCGTCCTCCTCGCCTCCGAGGCCCGCAAGGGCGCACTCGACTCCGCCCGCCAGGCGCTCCGCGCGGCCGGAATGGACGTCGAGCTCCGCATGGGCAGCCTGTCATGGCTGCAGGAGCTCCTCGAGGGCCACTGCTCCGAGCGGAAGGGTGGCTTCTCTCCCCTGCTCGTGGCCGACCTGTCATGGCTTGCCGAGGACGAGGTCGCCGTGCAGGCGTCATCGCTGGCGGACGTCGTCTCGCTGTCGGCGCTCGCTGACGACCGGTCGCGGCTCGTCGTGCTGGCGAAGGACGCCACGGTCGACTCCGTCCTGGGCGCCAGCCCTGCCAGCACGAGCGAGGTCTACGTGGGTCAGGACAGGGCGAGCGTGCGCGTCTTTGCCGCCGAGGCGCTGGGAGGGGCGGCCCGGGAGCGCCCCCAGCTGACCCTTCCCGACGGCCAGAGGGTCCCCGTGCTGGTACCCGCCAGCGACCAGTTCGCCGCGCGCCTGGCGAAGGTCGCCCGGTTCCGGCGCAAGTGGGCGCGGCGCGAGGACGTGAGCTGCTACCGCGTCTATGACGCAGACCTGCCCGACTACGCCGTCACCATCGACCTCTTCCAGGGCTCCGAGCTCATGCCCGCGCGCAAGGGCAGGGGGCGCTGGCTGCAGGTCTTCGAGTACGCCCCGCCGAAGTCCGTCGACCCCGCGCTCGCGCGCATGAGGCTCCTCGACGTGCTGGCCATCGCGCCGCGCGTCCTGGACGTCCGCCCCGAGGACTGCTTCGTCCGCGTGCGCACCCGCGCCCGTGGCGGCTCGCAGTACGCCGACGAGGCGTCTGCGGGCCAGGACGCTCGCCGCGAGCGCGTCTATGGGAGGGAGAGGGACGCGCACGCTCGACAGGACCACCCCCGCCGGCCGACGCTCCCCAAGGGCGCGCACCTTGTGGACGAGGGTGGGCTCACCTTCGAGGTCAGCTTCTCCACCCGCCTGGACTGCGGGCTCTTCCTCGACAACCGCGAGACCCGTGCCATGTTGCGCGAGATGGCCAAGAAGACCGAGGGCTCGAAGCGCTTCCTCAACCTCTTCGCCTACACCGGGTCCGCCACCTGCTACGCAGCGGACGGGGGCGCCAAGCACACCACGACCGTGGACATGAGCCGCCCCTCGCTTGACTGGGCTCGCCGCAACATGGAGCGCAATGGCTTCGACGGACCGGAGCACGAGTTCGTCCAGGCGGACGTCATAGGGTGGGTGAGCGAGCAGAGACGCACCGCGAACCGCTGGGACCTCATCTTCTGCGACGTGCCCACCTTCTCGAACTCCAACCGCATGCGCGGGAGCTGGGACGTGCAGCGCGACCATGCCGAGCTGCTCATAGGCCTGAGCCGCGTCCTGACCAGGAACGGCCGTGCCGTCTTCTGCTGCAACCTGCGCGACTTCAGGCCCGACGTGGAGAAGCTCCGCCGCTATGGCGTGGAGCTCGAGGACGTGACCACGCAGACCATCCCCGAGGACTTCTCGCGCAACCAGAAGGTGCACCACTGCTACGTTCTGCGGCGCGTCGCCACGGAGTCGCGCGCGTAGGGCCGTCGGCCCATAGGAGCGACCTGACGCGAGAGACCCCGCGCATGGCGACCAGTCAGGACGTCGCCCATGCGGCATGGCCAGGGCACCGATAGCGACCATGTGACTAGGCGCGAGCTGGCATCCCTCGCATAACGAGAGTGGTGGGCTCCGTGCCCGCCCCCTCGGAGCTATGTACTAGGCCCTCGATCGAGCCGGCGCGCCCCTCTCGCCCATTCCCTGGACTCCATGCTGATTTCAGTTATGTAATATCGTATTACGTAACTAGGATCCCATTGACTATAACTATAAAGTCTTTATAGTTAGGGAGAGGGAATGCCGAAAGAGCAAGAGGTCCGAGAGGTGATCAGCCGTCTGAGGCGCGAAGGTTAGGACGACGAGCCGGGTCGTGGCAGTCACATCGTCTTTCGCAGGTCAGGATGGATGATCACCGTCCCCACGGCGAAGCGCGAGATTCCCGTCGGCACGTACCGAAACATCGCCAAGGCGGCAGGCTGGATCTAGGGAGCGAAGGGGTTGGTTCGATGAGGGACTATGTCTTCATGACCGTGCTCGAAAAGGACGAGGAGGGGGGCTATGACGTCAGCGTCCCCGACCTCCCCGGCTGCTTCAGCCATGGCGACACGCGCATGAGGGCGCTCGCAAGCGCCGCTGACGCCATGGCCACCTACATCGCGTCCCTGCTTGCCCACGGCGAGCCCGTCCCCGAGCCCCGGCAGGTCTCCCCTGACGACGGACGCGAGGCTGTCGCCGTGTATTTCCAGACAGACGGTTCCTACGTCCTGCCCGGCGAGCGCGTCAGCGCCGCCGAAGCCGCCAGGAGGCTTGGTGTCTCGGCGGGCAGGGTCACCCAGATGATCGCCTCCGGGATATTGGATGGGTTCCGAATCGGCAGGCACACCTTCGTGACCGTCGCCAGCATCGAGCGCAGGCTCGCAGAGGGAAGCCGGCCAGGGCGGCCCTCCGGACGGCAGCGGGCCGCCCTGGCCTAGCCCCTGCCTCTTCGGGTTCACGCCAGCTGCATGCGGGGGCAAGCCAACGGCCTGTCCCCCGCATGCTTCGCCGCGAGCTCCGTAGGGTCGCGCGCGCCTATGCCCTCTTGTAGAAGGCCTCCATGTCGCGCGACATGGCCTCGAGCGTGGGCACGTCCACGTAGGCCATGTGCCCGCAGCCATAGAGGTGCCATTCGACCTGTCCCTTGAGCTCGGACGAGAGGAACTGGCAGCTCATGTCGTGGACCACGTTCCAGTAGGTGGTCGCCGCGTCGTAGCGCCCTCCCAAGATCGCCAGCTTCATGTGGGGGTTGCGCCTCATCGCGACCGCGATGTCGTAGGCGACGTTGGGCGCGAAGCTCTCTCCGTCCTTGCCGGGCTCCTCGTGCGTCCACTTCCAGTTGACTCCCACGCGCTCGTAGTTGCTCGAGAGGTAGCGCGCCGGGCCGCGATACCCCAGCTCGTCGTGGAGGAAGCGCCTGAAGGCGCTGGTCCAGCTGGACTCCACGGCGTCGTCGGCCGCGTCCTCACCCGCGAACCAGGCGTTGCTCGACTGGACGGCCACCGGCGCGTCCGAGCTGAAGCGCATGTCGAGCCGGCCGCAGACCTTCCCCTCGTCGGCCAGGATGTTGCGGCGGAAGTCGTCCAGGGTGATCCTCAGGCGCGCGCGGCGGATGTGCTCGGCGGGAAGTCCGATGAACTCGCCCATCTGGCGCGCGACCTCGTCCTCGCGTGCAGGGTCAAGCCGGTCGCCGCGCAGGAGCGCCGGAGCCAGCACGTCCTCGTTCCAGTCCATGGCGCGCTGGAACCACTCGTCCTCACCCACGCCCTGCCCCGCCTTGCCGAAGAACTGCGCTGCCGCGGCCATGGTGGGCATCATGCCCAAGTGGTAGAGGTCCTCCCCCTCCTGGACCTGGACCCAGTCGAAGATGGCCGAGAGCATGGTGACGCCGGCCAGCTTGACGTCGCGCTCGCCCAGGAGGCGCATCAGGACGGCGTTGCGCACGGTGCCGTAGGACTCCCCGAAGAGGTAGACGGGGCTGGTCCAGCGGCCGTTCTCCTCCAGCCACTGGCTGATGGCGCGCGCGAAGGCGTCCGCGTCGCCGTCCACGCCGAAGATCTTGGAGGTGTCGGCGCCCTCCGCCACGCTCGACCAGCCCGTGCCCAGGGCGTCCAGGAAGACGAGGTCAGTCTGGCGCAGCAGGGTGCAGGGGTTGTCCTCGACCACGATGGGATGGGCGAGGTGGTTGACGCCGTCGGTGCGCACGCGACGGGGCCCGATGCCACCAAAGTTGATGGGCACGCTCGCGCAGCCGGGACCGCCGTTGTAGGCGAAGGTCACGGGACGGGCGGCGTCAGCCCTGCCCTCGCCGTCCACCGCCACGTAGGTCATCGAGAACATGCGCCCGATGAGGGCACCGGTGTCCGCGCGCACGTCCAGGTGGGCGGCCGTGCAGTCGTAGTCGATGTGCTCGCCAGCGCTCGCACCCGAGCCGTCCCAGGCGAGGCGGGCCGTCGCGGACTGGGGGGTCTCCAGGCGGGGGTCCGCCGGCACGGTCATGAAGCTGTCCTTGGGAATCCTTGTGGCTGTGGCCGCCTGCGGCGCGGTCGCGGCGTTGGCGGTGTCCTGCTCTGCCATCGTTTCTCCTCACTGGCCCGAGGGCCGATGCCTGGCCTCCTACCCCGCGCCAACGGGCGAGAGGGGCCTCCCACTCATTCCCGGCCATTGTATGCGCCGGTGCGGCAACGGGGCGGGCGAGTTGCGCGGGGCCGTCCCTCACCTGGGCAAACCCGGGCCCCAAGACGACATCTTCACAGCAGGGGCCCCGACGTACAACGCCAGGCCAGGTCGTGCTAGAGTTCTTCGGTTTGAACTATCCTTATCTGGTAGGCTGCCTGCGCCTTGTGCGTGGCAACCCTGCCCGGGACGCGACGCGCCACGGGCAGCGTGTCCTCGTCGGATGGAGCGTCATGAGTCAAGACAAGCTTTCGGCCACCACCCCCAAGAGGCGACCGAGGTCGAGGGGCGCCGGGATTCCCCTCTCCGCCGGAATGGTCCTGGTGACCCTGGGCGTGGTGTACGGAGACATCGGCACCAGCCCCATGTACACCCTCAAGGCCATCATGGCCGACAACGGCGGCCTCGCGAGCATGCAGACCGACACGGTGCTGGGCGCGCTCTCGCTCATCATCTGGACCCTGACCCTCATCACCACCGTCAAGTACGTCCTGGTGGCCATGAAGGCCGACAACCACAACGAGGGCGGCATCTTCGCCCTCTACAGCCTGGTCAAGCGCTGCGCCAAGTGGCTCATCATCCCCGCCATGATCGGCGGGGCGGCCCTTCTCGCCGACGGCATCCTGACCCCCGCCGTCACGGTGACCACCGCCATCGAGGGCCTGCGCACCATCGACTTCTTCTATGGCATCATCGGAGAGAACCAGCGCGTCGTGATCGCCATCACCATCGCGATCCTCTGCGCCCTCTTCGCCCTGCAGCGTGCCGGCACCTCCACCATCGGCAAGATCTTCGGTCCCGCCATGACGCTGTGGTTCCTCTTTCTGGGAATCACCGGCCTGCTCAACATGGGCGCCGACTTCGGCGTGCTGCGCGCGCTCAACCCCCTACGCGGCATCACCTTCCTCTTTGACGGCAGCATCAACGCCGTGGGGCTCATGGTCCTGGGCAACGTCTTCCTCTGCACCACCGGCGCCGAGGCCCTCTACTCCGACATGGGGCACGTGGGCAAGCCCAACATCTACATGACCTGGCCCTTCGTGAAGGTCTGCCTCATCCTGAACTACCTGGGCCAGGGGGCCTGGATCCTCTCGCAGCGTGGCAACGAGCACCTGGCCAGCGTGACCGACCTCAACCCCTTCTTCCAGATGGTCCCCGAGGACTTCCGCGTCTTCGCCGTCATCCTCTCGACGCTGGCAGCCATCATCGCCTCGCAGGCGCTCATCACCGGCTCGTACTCCATCGTGTCGGAGGCCATCCGCCTGGACCTCATGCCCCACATGAAGATCAACTACCCCTCCGAGACCCGCGGCCAGATCTACATCCCGCTGGTCAACTCCATCATGTGGGTGGCCTGCATCTTCGTCGTGCTGCTCTTCCAGCGCTCGAGCCACATGGAGGCCGCCTACGGCCTGGCCATCACGGTGACCATGCTCATGACCACCATCCTGCTCTACACCTACCTCTCGCAGGTGAGGCGCCGGCGCGCCCTGGCCGTGGTCTTCCTGGTCTTCTTCGGCGCCATCGAGTTCATGTTCTTCTTCTCGAGCCTGACCAAGTTCTTCCACGGCGGCTACTTCACCGTGCTCATGGCGGCGGCGATCTTCGTGGTCATGTACGTGTGGAGGCGCGGCACGGCGGTCGAGCACACCCAGACCGTCTACCTGCCCGTGAACAAGTACATCGGCCAGCTGGACGCCCTGCGCAACGACGACGACTACCCCTACGTGGCCGACAACCTGATCTTCCTGACCAACGACTCCTCGACCGACAAGCTGGACCGCGACATCCTCTATTCCATCCTGGACAAGAGGCCCAAGCGCGCCAAGGCGTACTACTTCCTCAACGTGCAGGTCACCAACGAGCCCTACACCCACGAGTACATCGTGAACGACTTCGGCACCGACTTCGCCTTCAAGGTGCAGCTGCGCCTGGGCTTCAGGGTCAACCAGCGCATCAACACCTACCTCTACCAGATCGTGGCCGACCTCATGTCGTCGGGCCAGCTGCCGCCGCAGGACCACAAGTACTCGATCTACCGCGACCACAGCCAGGTGGGCGACTTCCGCTTCTGCCTGATCCGCAAGGTCCTCTCGCCCGAGTCCGACATCTCGGGCCTGAACGCCAACGTGATCGCCCTGAAGTACCTGATTCGCCGCATCTGCGGCTCTCCCGCACGCTGGTACGGCCTCGAGAACTCGAGCCTGATCTTCGAGCACGTCCCCCTGTTCGGCAAGTCCAAGCGCCAGCACAAGCTCACCCGCATCGCCGGCGTGAGCAGCACCGGCAGCATGCGACCCGTCACGGCCGAGGAGGCCGTCGAGGAGGAGGGCGACATCTTCACCGACACCATGAAGAGCCAGATCGCCATCGCCGCCGAGGAGGTCGAGCACGAGATCGTCGGTGGCGACACCGCGAGCTTCAGGCCCCTCGTAATCGACGACGAGGACGAGGAGGGCTCGGGGGACGCGGGCTACTTCGACGAGGAGGGCGAGGAGTAGGACCAGCCTTCACATGCGCGATTCAGTGACGAGAGGCACCGGGGACGCAGTCCGGTGCCTCTCGTCTTGTCGAAGACCCTTATGTCTGCCTCAGGGGTCCGGCTGCCATGCCAGGGCTACGATGCGAACTCGCAGCCGCACCAGTACTCCTGCCCGTGATAGATGGCAAAGTCGTCGAATCCCAGGAGCTCCGCCTTGGATGGGGTGCCGTTGCAGACGTCACGGAGCAGGGCTTTGAGGGAGTCTGCCTGCTCCCCCAGCGTAGAACGCCCCGCTATGACCCCGGAGGCATCGAAGTCGATGTTGTCCCTCATGCGCTGGAAGGTAAGTGCGTTCCCCGTCACCTTTATGACTGGCATGAGGGGGTTCCCTATCGGGGTGCCCCTGCCCGTGGAGAAGAGCATGACCTGCGCTCCCCCGGCAGACATGCCCGAGACGGACTCGATGTCGTAGCCCGGGGTGTCCATGAAGACGAAGCCACCCTTTGAGGGCACCTCTCCGTACCGGACCACCTGCGAGACGGGATGGGAGCCACCCTTGGAGATGCCTCCCAGCGACTTCTCCTCGAGCGTCGACAGGCCGCCGCGCATGTTTCCGGGCGAGGGGTTCGCACCACGCACGTCTATGTCATTGGCCAGGAAATCGTCCTCGAGACGCCCGACCATCCTCAGGATGTCGTCCGAGACCTCCTTGGTGGCAGCACGGCGCGAGAGGATGTGCTCGGCACCGATGAGCTCGGTCGTCTCGCCCATGAGGACGGTGCCGCCGCCATCGATGACCCAATCGCTCACGAGACCGATGGTGGGGTTTGCCGCCAGGCCGCTCGTGGCATCCGAGCCTCCGCAGTTCGTTCCCAGAACCAGCTTGTTCAGGGGCATCGGAACGCGCCGGGCCAGGGCGGACTGCGCCACCAGCTCGCGGGCGATGCGCACGCCCTCCTCGACGGCCTTCAGGGTGCCGCCGCAATCCTGGATGGTGATGGCGGCAACAGGCTTGTCGCTCATCCGCGAGACCTGCTCGGCGAGCTCCAGGGGCTTCGTGCTCTCGCAGCCCAATCCGACAAGCAGAGTTGCGAAGACGTTGGGGTTCTGGGTCAGGTTGGCAAGGCAGCGTCGCATGATCCTGATGCCGTTGCCCACCTGGCCGCACCCCTTGGTGTTCTCCACGCCAACGGCGCCTTCGACCTGCTGGGCGATGCGTCGTACCACATTGTTGGCGCAGCCCACGCTCGAGAGGACGAGCACGTGGTTCCGGATACCCATCTTGCCGCCGGGGCGGACGTATCCGCTAATCATGCTTCCTCGTCCTTATGCTCTCCAGGTTGTGCACGTGAACGTGGCCACCCGGAAGGATGTCCTCGGTCGCCCTGCCGATCGCCTCTCCGTACTTATGGACCACCTCGCCCGAACCGATGGGATGCAGGGCGATCTTGTGAAAGGCGTCGATCGAGTCCTGGCAGACGAGCTCGCACACGCGTCCACCAGCCTTGTCGGTCACCACGACGCGGTCGCCCATGGCGACGTCCGACAGCACGGTGGCGACATCGTCGTCGGCATGCAGGCAGAGGGCTTTGCAGGGCACGATTGACCTCCCTTGACGCGACAGAATCTGGTTGGCCGGCACGTCTCCGGATCAGGCCGGGAGGAGCCCCTCGAGGTACTCGGCAACGCCGGACTCGTCGTTGCCGAGGCGAGTGACGTCGTCCGCCTGAATCCTGACTCCCTCGTCGGCGTTGACCATGGCGACGCCGACTCCGGCCTCCCTGAGCATCGAGACGTCGTTCAGGGAGTCCCCGAACGCGATGGTCTCCTCCGCAGGTATGCCGAATCGGTCGCAAAGCCAGAGCAGGGCACTGCCCTTGCTCGCCCCGGCACTCGTGACCTCGATGTTCGCCCGCTGGGAGGTGTAGCAGGCCAGGTCCCCTCTTTCTTGTGAGAAGCCATAGACGGCGTCACGCATTCTCTCATCCGCAAAGAAGACCGTGAGTCGCTCGACGGGGTGTCCCTGGGCAACGAAGTCCACCAGCGTGGTGTCGATCTCGTTGCGGACGGAGCGGATGTATGCCACGTCGCCAGGCAGGAGCCCGAAGCCATCGAGCTTTCGCATCTCCCCCCGCTCGACATACGCCTCTCCCTCGCTGAAGAGGTCGATGTACGAAGCCGAGTGACCGACGAGGTCCAGGAGGCCGACGACCGCGTCCCGCGGGATCGTGCTGGCGCGAAGGTCCGTCTGCCCGCCGTGGGAAAGCTGGCAGACCGTGGCACCATCGGCCGTGATCGCGTAACGAGCGCCAGAGAGATCGATGACCTCCTGCGGAATGCCCACCACGGAACGGCCCGTGCTGGGAACGAAGCCAATGCCGCACCCGGCGAGCCTCTGCAGGGCCCTCCGGGTGCGGTCGCTCATCTGCTTCTCGCCGTCGAGAAGGGTCCCGTCCAAGTCACAGAAGACCATCTGCGGCATCCCGGTCATCGCATTCCCCTCTCGCCAGCCAAGCTCCTTGGCTATCGAACCTATGCCATCTGATGGACGGCCTCGTGAAGGCGACGACGGTCATCAGGGTCGTCGCTGTTGTAGTGCCTCGAGTTGACAATGTACTCCTCGATGGCGTCAAGGTTCTTGTCGCTCGACTCGATGCCCAGGTCCTCGAAGCTGAGCGGCATGTCCATGGCACGCATGAACTCCCGAAGCTCCTGCACCTGGTCCTGCTGGCCGTTGAAGTAGAGCTGGCAGAAGAGCCCGACGCCGACGATCTCGCCGTGGACGGCCTTCTGGCCCTCTTTGGTGAAGATGGTCCTCACGCCGTCGTAGATCACATGCGCGAGCTCGGACTGCTTGAAGCTCTTCGTCGTGTTGGCGATGACGCCCGTGATGGGAACGTTCATGAACGCCACGTCGTTGAGTGCCTTGGTGGCCTCGTGCCTGCGGTTGTCTTCGATGGCCGTGAGGGCGTTGTCCTTGAGGACCCTGTAGGTGTACTCGGCGATGCTGTAGGCGCTGAAGATGTCGACGGGGGTGTCTGCCAGGCTGAGGGCGGGCTTTCCGTTCAGCATCTCGATGCGCTTGGCCATGGCGTCGACGATGCCAGCCGCGGTAAATCGGATGGGACAGTTCGCGATGACGTCCATGTCCATCAGGCATGCGTCGATCTCGTGGTCGAAGCGCCAGCTGAGCTTCTTGCCGCCCTCTGCGGTGTACATGACGCTCATGCAGGTGAAGGGGGCACAGCTCGATGCCGCAGTGGGAATGTTCACCGTGCCCAGGCCCGCCGTCTCGCCGACTGCCTTGGCGAGGTCCATGATCCTGCCCCCGCCAACGCCGACGACCTCGTCGGCACCGTACTTCCTTGCCTTCTCGGCGAGCTCCTCGGCACCCTCGAAGGAGCACCATCCCCCGTAGACCTCCACCTGGGGCCTGAGCCCATCCGCCTCCATGCTGCGCATCAGGGCGTCTCCCATTGCCTCCCAGGAGTTGGGGCCGGCGACCACGAGGGGACGCCTCCCGAATCGGCCGATCTCTGGGCCGCACTCCGCCAGCAAGCCCCGTTCCTGGCGATACCTTCCTGCTCCGAATTTGATTGCGGTGTCCAGCTCTGTCGTGCTGCTTGCCATGTCACTCATCTCCATCCACACGGCGTGAATACTGCGAAAGCCCTCGTGTCCTTAGGAGCGAATCCCTGACACGCGTTCCGACGCCTCTCGCGCGATGCGCGTCACCTCGGAGAAGTCGCCGTCCGCGAACAGGGCGGGCTTCACCATCCACGTTCCCCCTGCCGCAATCACCGCAGGATTGGAGAGGTACTCGCCAAGGTTGTCCCGGCTCACTCCTCCCGTGGGCATGAACCTATGCCCGACAAAGACCGAAGCGAGTGCAGTGATCGCCTTTGCGCCTCCGAAAAGATTCGCCGGGAAGAACTTCGTCACGTCGATTCCCTGGTTCCTCAGCCAGGTGATCTCGGTTGGCGTGACGCCGGCGGGAATGACGTTCACGCGCTCGGAGAGGGCCCACTCGACGACATCGCGATCCGTGCCTGGAGAGACGAGGTACCTTGCACCCGCGTCGACGGCACGCTTTGCCTGCTCCAGGTCAAGGACGGTTCCCGCGCCAACCAGGACGCCCGGGCACTCGCGGGAAATCAGCGAGATGCACTCTGCCGCCGCGGCGGTCCTGAACGTCACCTCCGCCGCAGGAAGTCCACCCTCCTCGAGCGCACGTGCCAGGGGAACGGCATCAGCCGGATCGTCTAGCACCACGACAGGCACCACGCCACAGCGAGCAACGTCCTCATAGAAGCCGTTCTCCTTCATGAATGAAATACCAGTCATCTGCCCTCCTAGCTTTGTCTAGAAAGATTTTCTCTCCTGACTCCAGTATAGCGAATTCTTTTTCCTATTTTCTTTCTATTGTCGAATTTTTTTCATATAGAAGACGAAAAGGAGATGGCTGTCCCGACCAGAGGAGCAGTCAGGACAGCCACCAACGTTCAGTTCAATGGGGAAATCGCGTTAGCTTTTTGCATTGACAGGCGCTTCGCCCCGTACAAACCTCTCGACATCACCGACGCATTTCTCACCCATTCCGTACAGACACTCCCTGGTATACGCAGAAATATGTGTCGTAACCAGGACCTTTGGGTGGTTGAAGTAAGGGTCATCCGGTGCAGGCGGCTCATCATGCATGACATCAAGAGCGAGACCAGCTACGGTTCCGTTATCAAGCGCCCTCAACATCGCCTCCTGGTCTATGAGGTCTGCTCGCGCATTGTCAACGACATAGACGCCTCTCTTCATGAGCGACAAAGTACGCTCGTTGATAATGTGATGTGAGCTCTCATTGAGATCTGCGTTGAGCGAGAGGACATCACACTGGGAGATAACCTCGTCGAGACCACAGTACCTCACTCCGAGAACATCAGCCCACATCCCATGTTGAATAGGATCGTATGCGAGAACTCGCATGTCAAAGCCACGGCTCAGAATCTCGACCACACGAGAGCCTATATTGCCACAGCCAACAATACCAAGGGTCTTTCCACTCAAACCAGACCCAATAAAGCTTGCTCTGTCAGCCCACCGACCCGCATTCGCTGCAGCATGAGAGTCACTGACTCTTCGCATGACATCCAACAACGTCGCAACCGCACCTTCTGCGACCGCATCGCGCTCAACCCTCGGGGAGACAGTTGTCACCAAGGTCCCGGCCCTCTTTGCAGCAACAACATCCACGTTGTTGAACCCAATTCCATGCCTGCTCAGAAGGAGCAAGTCCGTTTTGTACTCGAAGAACTCGGCATCAAAAAACGGGGTAACGGATGAAATGACGACATTAAAGTCCCTGAGGACATTGGCGAGCTCACGTCCATGGGCATCCCCAGCAATGCGCACACGAGCCACCCTGCCAATTTTTTCCAGTCTCTCCAGGTGCTCCGGATAGTACTGACCAAAAGATGATGAATTAACGATTGCAATTTGATAGTCCATGAATCCCAATCTCTTTTCGTCTTTCAGCAAAGTAAGTCTGAAGAGCTAAATCTCAAATTTTTTGTTGCAGAACGCATTTCTAGCGTTATATATCGTTATCTTTCGTATGGTTTCCTCAGGCACGCCGCAATCAATCAATCTCGGAACGAATATTCCGAAGTTGTAGCCCAATCCCGGACCGCCCTCGTATGCCCTGAAATAGGATTTTCCACCGAGATCCGCACCCATCAGGAGCTGATCCTCAAAGCCCAGGTCAATCATGCTCTTATACAGACTAACAATCACAGCGTCTGTGTAGTACTTAACTCGTGCAGCGCCATCGTATGCCAGGAACACTCCACGCTCGGCTATCGCTCTGTGGTAGTAGAGGTCTGGATTGCGATCAATGTGGCCAAGGATGATGTTGTCCGGGCTAACCCCGTTTCTTGTTAGGATGTCAATCGCCTCAAGCGCCATGGTTCCCTTTTCAAGGTGAAGAGAAATCGGTGCGCCCGTCTCGCCTGAGGCAATCGCTGCCGCCTCAAGTTCCTTCTTTTCAATCGATGTGATGCTCTGAAGGCTACATGCCGCCTTGATGAGTCCAGCCTTGCCCTCTGAACGTTTCACGACTGGACCAGCATAGTCGTAGACGTCTATACCCCTCATCACATCATCAATCAGGAGTTGAGCAAGTGTATCTCGATCGTATTTCCACAAGAAGTGAGACTTGTCATAGAGCTCTGACTTGTGAAAGCCTGTCGTTGACAGGATGTTAACTCCTGACTCACGACTAAGGAATCTCAAGCTTTCAATTGATCTGCCGCTGCCGATGGGTGTCATTTCGACCAGCGTGTTTCCGTTCACCGCTTTGAATAGCTCAAGTTCCTCCAGTGCCTTGCGTTCGTCATGCATGTCGAAATCTGAGCCATTGCAGATTACCTCGATGCCACCAACACGAATGAGGTGGTCATGAGCGTCTGTCATCCCGATGTCATCAACCGGCACTTTTCCGAGAACTGTCTGGACATATCTCATGACCAACCTCCATTCAGGCATAACACCGACAAGACTGAAATTAGATGAGGCCACCAATGAACTTAAATACCAGCAGAAGAGGCAGCCAGAGGACTGCGTAGTCAATGTTGCTGAACATGAGACCAGACCCGAAGAGAGAACCCATCATTGGGTATAGCGGGATGATAGCAAGGTGAGCAATGAGGCTGGAAACGAAGCCGCCCAGGAGTGCGCCCTTCCAACCACCGTACTTGTTACCAAACACACCGACTGTGCATCCGTCGAAGAAAAGGATGATGGGACTTGGGAAGACAACGACCGCGGAGCCGAGCACAGCCGTAAGCACGCACACAAGAATGCCAGCAGGAATAGATCCAAGGAAACCGAACATTGCACCAGAGGGGCTGTAAGGGTACAGGACGGGACAATCGAGTGCGGGAACTGAATTAGGAATGAGCTTCTCAGAAATGCCCTTGAAGGCGGGTATGATCGAGTTCAGGAACATGCGCACTCCGTAGAGCATCACCGCAACCCCGGCCGCGAACTGTAGACCTTGCATCAGCAGGAAGATAATCCAGTTCTGGGTGCCTGCAAGGGTCATAACCTGGTCCTCGCCAACCACTACACCGATGATCACGAAAAGAATGGGCATAATGAGGGAAAGCGCCAGTGTAACGTCCTGGAAAAGATAAAGACCGCCGGGAAGAACGATGTTGTCTGCGTCTTCCTCCTCGGCATGGTTCTTGAAGAGTTTGCCGCAAAGAGCGCCTATCAGGGTGCCAAACTGCTGAGCGTGGCCCAGAGTAAAGTCCTCGCCAAAATACTTCTTACCAAGGGCACGTGGAATTGCTGGAGTAAAGGTCCAGTAGAGCGCCGCGAGGACAGAGGAAACAACAATTAGGGGAATGCCCTCGAGACCCAACGTGGAGTTCACTGTAAGTGTCAGAAAGATAGCAAGATAAAGCATCATGTGCGCGGTAAGGTACACGTTCTTCATGCCTTTGTTTGGGATGAGGTATACGAGGACCAGATGAATCAAGAAGCCGAAGACAAAGATGGTCACGGCAGTCTCAGCCACTGATGTCATGGCGACTCCGAAAGCGGCCTCGTTCATAGGCATGACACCGCTAACGCCGACAACATTGTTGAGGAGCTGCATGACCGGGGTAATGGTTCCAGAAATGAGATTGGCACCAGCGCTAAGGATAAGCATGCCGACGACAGTCTTGATGACGGCATCAAAGATTTCGGACCCTTTGGATTTCTGGAGAAGCATACCCACAAGAGTGATGAGACCGAGGAAAATAGGTGCCTGGTCGAGAATTTGGAAGATAATAAAGTTCCCAATATTGCTAAGCAATTCCATGACTACCCCTTTGTTTGAGTCAGCTCAGACAAGAACGTGCTACTCACTAACTGAGGAGAAGTACTCATCTAACTTCGAGTTGATTTCGTCCTTCTTGATGAGGTTCGTAACGAGAATGACAGTGGACTGCTCGCTCACAGAGCTGGGAATGTGGTTTGCCATGCTCTTAGTGGTCAGGATGATGTCGCTCGTAATGCCCTTGACACTACCAATGTCAGCGACAGTCACATTCGCATCAATTCCATGACTCTTGACGTAATCCATGATTGCCATACGCGCAAGACTGCTTGTACCAAGTCCCATGCCGCAAAGAGCGGTGATGCTATATCTCTTTTTCATAAATCTCTCCTTTGCTCAGATGTGCACTCGCGGTCTCGATACCTCCTTACTAATACCTTGAGATCAATTCAATAACCTCTTCGGCATCACTAGCGTTCTTTATTTTCTTAACCGCTTCATCATCAGCGAGGAGGTTCGCGAAGCGCTGTAGAAGCTCAATGTGCGACTCGGAATCCAGCGCGCATAGACAAGCAACAAGCCACACGGGGTCGTTTTCCAGGTTCCCGAAGTTAACTGGGCTATTCAGTGTCACCAGGCTAAGACCGACTGCCTTTGCACCACTCTCGGGACGAGCATGAGGGATTGCAATACCAGGAGCGACAACCATGTACGGCCCTAGGTCAGCAACAGCATCAATCATGGCCGTGACAAAAGTTTTTTCTGCCTTGCCATTTGCAACAAGTAGATCACCACCAATCTGAATCGCTTGGCGATAGTCCTGAGCGTCAACGTTCAAGCTGATGCAATCTTTGTTTAGCCAGTTCTCAAGCATGTGTCTGCTCCTTTTTTGGTGGAGGAGGCTCGTTTCTAGTCCAGCTCCTCCCACCTGTGGTGGAAGGAGAGATCGTGAGGCTGGTCGTCACGGTGATAGGTGTGGGCGCCGAACCAGTCCCTCTGCGCCTGGCAGAGGTTCGCAGAGAGAAACTCACTCGTATAGCCATCGAAGTACATAAGGGAGTTGGCAAGGGTCGGGACATAGACGCCGGCCTCGATGGCCTTGACGACCACACGTCGCCAACCAGGCACGGCAGCCTTTATCTCGTCGCGAAACTCGTCGGTGAGCATGAGGTTCTGAACCTTGCCGTCACTCTGGTCATATGCCGCCTTGATGCGGCCGAGGAACTTCGCGCGAATGATGCAGCCCTCGCGCCAGAGCAGTGCGATGTCACCGAGCTTGAGGTTCCAGTCATGCTCGCGGGATGCCTTTTCCAGAAGCTGGAACCCCTGCGCGTAGGACATGATCTTGCTCGCGTACACCGCCTGCTCGAGGTCGGCGAGCAGCGCATCCCTGTCCTCGACGCTCACGCTCGGCTTGTCGGTGAACACCTTTGAGGCGATGACGCGCTCGTCCTTCACGGCCGAGAGGTTACGTGCGAATACGGCCTCCGCCATGGTGGGAATCGCCATGTGCATCTCGAGGCCCTCGATTGCCGTCCACATGCCCGTGCCCTTCTGGGCGGCTTCGTCCAAGATGTGGTCAATGAGGTCGTCACCCGTATCAGGGTCCTTCTCGCGAAGGATCTTGTAGGTTATCTCTATCAGGAAGGAATCCAAGCGGCCGTTGTTCCAGCTCTCGAAGGTGTCTGCCATCTCGGCGTTGCTCATGCCGAGCACGTTCTTCATGATGAAGTAGGCCTCGTCGATGATCTGGATGTCACCGTACTCGATGCCGTTGTGCACCATCTTGACGTACTGGCCGGAGCCCTCCGGACCGATGTAGTCGCAGCAGGGGCTGCCGTCCTCGGTATGGGCCGAAATGTCGGTCAGCAGCTTGCCAAGGTAGTTGTCATAGAGATTCTTGTCACCGCTGGGCATGATGGACGGACCGACGAGAGCGCCCTTCTCGCCTCCGGATACGCCCATGCCAAAGAAGCTGATTCCCTTCTTTGCATAGTCCGCCATGCGGCGACTCGTGTCCTTGTAATAGGAGTTCCCGGCGTCGACGACGATGTCGCCCTCGCTGAGGAAGGGAAGGAGGCTGTCGGTGACCGCATCGACCACGGGACCGGCCTTCACCATGAGGATGATCTTGCGGGGAGCCTCAAGCGAGTCCACGAAGTCCTTGAGCTCGTATGTTGCGGTGACCTTGTCCTTCTGGGCCTTCACGCGACTCTCCATGAAGTCCTTGGTCGCCTCGCCGTGACGGTTGTAGACCGAGACGGTATAGCCATGATTGGCGATGTTGAGGGCAAGACTCTGGCCCATCACTCCCATTCCGACGACTCCCACGTAACTGCCCATGGCGCTCCCCTTTCAAAGAGATCCTTCTGGACAACGCAAACCACACATGAACTCCTGAGACTCGTCATATTCTAGACTAGTTTTTTCCAATTTAGTATTTGGTGTCGAAATTTTTTTGTTTTTTGTCGCGATTTGCGGTGGCAGGTCATTCAGGCGATAATATTGCAGGTATTTTTTATAATTGCTTTTATTAAAAGCGACGTTCTACTCTTGAGATTGGACGAGCGCAATGAGCGCAACCCCTGCCGTGCTGCTCAGAATCAAGTCCTCTTCTTCGACCTTCACGCCGAAGGAGCAGAAAATTGCTCAGTTCATCCTTGCCAATCCCGTCGAGGCCTCCCGAATGACGATCAGCGAGATGGCCTCGAAGCTCCGACTTGCGGACTCGACCATCTTCAAGTTCGCGAAGCGGTTAGGCTACCAGGGATTCAGGGAATTCCGTGACGACCTTCTCGCAGATGCCTACGACCCGCAGACGTCCATCCATGAGAACATTTGCCCGGACGACGACATCCCGACCGTAACCCAGCACGTGTTCCAGTCAAGCATCAAGTCTCTCGAAGACACGTTGCGCCTGCAGGACCCCGAAGCGATATCGAACGCCGTCGACATACTCCTGGGGTCGATGCGAGTGTCATTCCACGGCTGTGGAGAGTCGAACGCAGTCGCCTACGACTCATACCAGAAGTTCCTTCGCTCTCCCCTGCGCTCCCAGTTCGCCCAAGACTACCACCTGCAGCTCATGCAGGCATCCGTCATGGGGCCGGAAGACTGCGCCATCATCATCAGCCACACCGGGCTCACCAAGGAGATGATCCACCTCTCCGCCATAGCAAAGGATGCGGGCGCGCGCACCATCGTCATCACGAGCTACCCCTCGAGCAAGCTGTTGGAGAATGCGGACGTGGTCCTCGTCTCCATCTCGGACGAGACGGGCTATCGCTCCGAGTCGCTCTCCAGCCGCATCTCCCAGCTCGTCCTCATCGACACGCTCTACACGGCAGTGATGTTCAGGATGCCCCAGGTATCAGAGACCCTGCACAAGATGCGCCGGGCGATTGCGACCACGAAGGCAGACTACTCGGGCCAGATGGACCCCCTCTAGGAGCGAGCCTAGCCCCTCCTGCCTATGGGGACGTAGGCGAAGTCCCCCATGACCGAACGGTAGGCGGGACGTATGATGCGCGCGGCGCCATAGAGCTCCTCCATGCGATGGGCCGCCCAACCGGCGCAGCGGGCCATGGCGAAGATGGGCGTGTAGAGGTCCTTGGGGATGCCTAGCATGGAGTACACGAAGCCGGTGTAGAGGTCGATGTTGGTGCTGATGGGCTTGGTGATGCCGCGCACCTCGCGCATGAGCTCGGGGCCAAGCCTCTCCACGCGGCCAATGAGCTCGAGCTTGTCCAGCTCCCCCTTCTCCTCCGCAAGCTTCCTCGCCTGCTCGCGCACGACCTCGGCGCGCGGGTCGCTCACGGTGTATACGGCATGCCCCAGGCCGTATATGAGGCCGGTCCCGTCGAAGGCCTCGCGCCCCAGGATGCGCGTGAGGTAGTCCGCCACCTGCGTGTCGCTCGACCAGTCGCCCACGTGAGCGGCTATGTCCTCGATCATCTCCCCTGCCTTGTAGTTGGCTCCCCCATGCTTGGGGCCCTTGAGGGAGCCCAGCGCGGCGGCGTAGACGCTGTAGGCGTCCGTGCCCGAAGAGCTCAGCACGCGGCAGGTGAAGCTCGAGTTGTTGCCGCCGCCATGCTCCGCGTGCAGCATGAGCATGGCGTCGAGGAGCATGGCCTCACTCCTGCTGAAGCCCTCGTCCCCCCGCAGCACGTCCAGGATGGTCTCGGCCATGGAGTAGCCCTCTCGGGCGGGAGGCACGCGCAGGCGCACCCCCTCGTTCGAGGCGACGTAGGCCTGGTGCGCAACGCTCGCCACGCGGGGCCAGCGGCCCAGAAGCGAGAGCGCCACGTCTATCTCGTGCTCGGGCGAGGTGTCGTCCGGGTTGCGGTCGAAGGCGTAGAGCAGGAGGGTCGCGCGCTGCAGCACGTTCATGATGGAGTGGCTGTAGGTGACGCGCGGGAAGATGTCCAGGTAGCCCTCGGGCAGCTGTCGGCGGGAGTCGATGCGCGCACGGAAGTCGTCGAGCTCCGCCTGGGTGGGCAGGGCACCGGAGAGGAGGAGGTAGGCCACCTCCTCGTAGCCGAAGCGATCGTCGGCGTGGCTTCCCTCCACAAGGTCCGAGATGGAGTAGCCACGGTACCTGAGGTCCCCGCGGTCGGGGACGAGGCGCCCGTCCACCTTGTTATAGCCGTGCACGTTCGAGATGGTGGTGAGGCCCACAAGCACCCCGGAGCCGTCGGCGTTGCGCAGGCCGCGCTTCACGTCGTAGCGCTCGTAGAGCTCGTCCGGGAGCCTGTCCGCACGCTGCATGCCTTCGTAGAGGCCATCGGACGCGGCGGGACGCCCCAGCCCCTCGGAGGGCATGGGGTAGGCGTCGGCTATGTGGCTCAGGGCGGAGGTGTCCTTCGAGGTGAGGAAGCTCCTAACCCGATGCGTCAGGGGGCTCTTGGGCATGTCTCTTTCCACGCTCCTCTCGTCTGCCGCCATTGCGCGCGGGGGCGCCGCTGCGGCTGGCCGCGCTAGAGGCGGTACATGAAGTTGAAGACTTCCTCGCGCTGCATGTTGGTCTGCACGCCCAGCTCGCCCGAGAGGCCGCTCAGCTCGTCCTGGAGCGCGGAAAAGTCGACCTTGGAGTCGGCCAGGTCGACCAGCATGGTCATGGTGAAGGTACCCTGCAGGATCGTCTGGGAGATGTCCAGGATGTTTGCGCCGTGATGCGCGAGCGCCGCCGTGACCGCGGCCACGATGCCCGGGCGGTCGCTGCCCAGGACGGTGATGATGGCACGGGACTTGGAGGCTTCGTCTGCTACCGCCATGTGGCGTTTCTCCCCTCAAAGAGCGCGTGGGCACCGCATCGGCGCCCACGCTGGTTCTGCGTCATACCATTGTATGGCAGTCCCGCCCCCGTCCCGGCCGGACGGGCCAAGCGGGTGCACAAGCGTAACCTAGGCCGTGGCGGCATCCTCGCGCTGCGCGAAGAGCTGCTGCACGTCCTCCTTGGTGGAGTCCAGGGCCACGGCAAGCTCCTGCAGGGAGCGCTCGCGCGCCTGCTTGAGGATGCGCTCGTACGCCACGGGCGGCTTCTTGTTGTTGGCCCTGACCTGCGCGATGCGGCGGCGGAAGGTCTTCGCCACGCGCACGGAGTCACGGCAGCTGCCACGGCGAATCTTGTTCTTGAAGTACTCCTCCATGGCGTTGTTGTTGGGACCGAGCTCCACGACGTCCAGGCTCGGGTACTCGCCGATGAGGGTCATCGCCTCGTCGTGGGTGAGGACGGGGCGCAGGCGCGACTCGCTCGCAATGGGGAAGCTGATGCGCATGGGATGCCTCACGCCCACGGGCATGAGCTGATAGCTGGGCTGGGGGTCATCGACCACCTCATCCACCCTGCAGACACCCTGGCCCGGATGAACGATGTACTCCCCGACCTCATACATGCAGACAGCACCCCTTCCGTGTTCGACTTCTTCGAGTCTATCACGGAAGGGGAGAAAATCTCAAATTCTGCTCTGTTTACTCTTGCACTCAGGTAAGGGTAGCCGTATCTTTATCTATTTCCTTCTCGGCGATAGCCTAACTTGCCTGAACGGCGGCAGCCTCGGACTCCAGGCAGGAGAGGACCCAGGCGACAAGCCTGTCCTGCGGGTCTCCCGAGGCCTCGGCGAGCTCGTAGCCCCTCCCCCACACCGGGGTGAAGGCGACGTCCCTGACGCCGTCGTAGGCCGAGAGGGCGCGCGCGAGGTTGAGCTCCCCACAAAGCGCGGACTCGGTCTGGAAGAGCCCCGTGTTGATGCGCCAGTGTGGGGCGACCTTAGCCTGGCCGAAGCCCTCGTAGCTGCCACAGATGTGGTACAGCGGGTTCATGGACTGGACTCGGTCGGCCATGCTCACGCCCAAGGCGTCCTTCTTCACGACGTCCGCGCTCCAGGAGCTCACGTAGCTGCCGTCCCAGCCCTCGAAGGTCGCGTAGCTCACCTGGTTATTGGCCAGGAGGTCCGACACCGTGCGGTCGAAGTGGAGGGTGGACTCGGCGTCGATGCCAAAGAGCTGGTTCGCCATGGTAGAGCGGTCCAGCGCGTCGAAGGCGCAGACCTCCTTCTGTGCCGGGCGGCACTTCGCGACGAAGTCCCAAAGCTCCGTGATGCGCGCGGTCTGGCGCGAGCTGCTGTAGGTGATCCAACGCGAGTCCGAGTTGAGGGCAGAGAGGTAGCTACCCAGAGACTCATAGACCGTGGACTGCACCTGGGAGACGCCGGTGGCCGACACGGATCCGGCCGAAGACGACTCCGCCCCCGTACCATCTCCGCCCGTCCCGGACGTGCCCGCACCAGAGGTCGTGGACGTGGAGCCAGCGGAGCTCAGGGCGTCGATCTCGTCCGCGCCCGAGGCGGCGAGGTTGGGGTCGCCCGGGAAGCAGGAGTCGGACATTCGGGCGGGCGTGTAGGTGTAGGGGAACTCGGTGCTGGAGAGGAAGCTGCTCGCGCCGTCCTCGATGCAGCCTAGCAGCTGGTCGTAGTACTCGCCCGCAAGGTAGCTCCCGTCCGAGGTCTCCTCGAGCCCGAGGGCGTTGCCCTTGTTGTCCGTCAGGCCGAGCTGGTTCACGTAGTCGCCGTAGGAGTCGGCGAGGTCGTGCGAGAGCTGGGCGGTCCAGCTGCCCTCCTTGCGCGTCCCCGTGGTGGAGAACTGGCCCATCATCCATTCGTACGCCCCGTCAGCGGTGTCGAAGGAGGTGACGGGACACCAGGAGGCGGAGCCGCAGATGGCGTCGGACACCGCGTTGCCCTCGTGGTCGTGCGTCACGGCGCCGATGGCCTCCAGGTACTTCTGGTAGAGCGCGGAGTCCCCGCCCGCACCGAGGACCGCCGAGACGCCGCCGCCCGCGCCGTAGCCCGCGACGAAGACGCGGTCCAGGTTGGCGGGGAGCTTGGAGGCGTTGTAGCGCAGGTAGCGCACGGCCGCCTTGAGGTCGACGACCGGCCAGGGTGCGCCGCCCGGATAGAGGTCCTGGGAGTCGCTCGCGATTCCCGCGGAGCGACCGCGGAAGCCCGCATAGACGTACACCATGCCGGCAGAGAGGTAGCGGCTCAGGCCGTCGTAGGAGTAGGAAGTGGGGCAGGCCTGGGCGTTGAGGCGGGCGGAGTTCACAGGCATGACGACGGGCGCCGTCTTGGGAGTGAGGCCGGCCAGGGTGGCGTCCGACTTCACCGTGCACTTGTAGCTCTCGCCCGACTTCTGCGCGTCGAAGTAGGCGCCCGGCACGAAGATGGCCAGGGACTCGTAGGACTCGCTGCCGGGCTTCAAGCAGTACTTGACGCCCAGCTGGTAGTAGCAGTCGTTGGCAGCGTCGTACTTCCAGGCGTCGTCCTTGAGTGCCAGCCCCTCGAACTCCTCGAGGTTGACGGAGGACTGCTCCTGCTGCTGGTCAGTGGCCTGGTCGCTCGTCTGCCCGCCGGGGCGCGCGCAGGCGGCGAGGCCCAGGCCTGCGGTTACGGCCGAGAGGGCGAGGAAGTCTCTTCTGCTGGCGTTCATGTGTCCTCCTAGTTGCGTGCGCTCCCCTGCGCGCCGTGTCTGACGTTCGTGCTGGGCGTTGCGCCATCTGACGTGGCGGCGCGATTACCCGGCGTCCGTGCTACTGGTCTCGAACGCTCCGCGAGATCTGGTCTGCCACCGACGCCCCGTGGCGACGGTCCTCTCCCCAGAAGCAGCACGAGACCATGCCGGGACCCACGTGGCAACCGATGGTCGGCCCTATGGTCGAGACCATGGTGACAGCAGAGTCGTTGCCCTTATGGATGATGTCCGCGAGGCGATCGGCGTCGCGGGGGCAGTCGGCGTTGCCGATGGCCACCACGTTGGAGAAGAGGTCGTCGTTGTGGTTCCGCTCGTAGAAGGAGGCCAGCTTGCGCAGGCCCTTCTTGCGCCCACGTGAGATGCCGATGACGCTGAGCGCCCCGTCGAGGTCAAAGGTGAGAAGGGGCTTCACGTCCAGGGCCCCGCCCAAGACGGCAACCGACTTGGGAACGCGCCCGCCGCGATGCAGGGCGTCCAGGTCGTCCACCATGAAGATGGTCTGCACGAAGTAGCGCGCCTCCTCCGCCCAGCGGACCATCTGGTCTGCCGTGAGGCCCTTGTCACGCTGGCGGATCGCCTCGACCACGAAGAGGTACTGCGCCGTCGATCCCAGCTTGAGGTCGACGATGCTGATGGGCAGGCTGTGGCCCACCTCCTCCTCCAGACGCGCGAGCGCCGTCTGGGCCCCCTCGTAGCAGCCCGAGATGCCGCTCGAGAAGCAGAGGTAGACGGCAGGGAGCTCGAGTTCCGCCGCCTCGCGGAAGGCGCGCTCGAACTCCAGCTGGGAGGGTTGGGAGGTCATGGGGCAGGCGCCCTTGCGAATCTCCTCGTAGAAGCTGTGGGGGTCACGGCTTTGGAAGAGGTCGTCCTCGCCGCTGAGCCCGCCCTCACGGCCGGCCTCGGTGTAACTGAAGTGCAGGCAGCGTATGCCGGAGTCCTCCACCATCTGCTGCGTGAAGTCGCAGGGCGAATCCGTCATCAGGTTGAACTTCGCTGGCATGCATCCTCCTCGGCGCGGGTGGACCTGGGACCGCGCCCGGCGTCGAGCGGACACGGCGGAACCTACTGATGGTATTGTACGCCCAAGGGTTTTGGACGTCCGAACGGGGGGCTGCCTCATGCTTGGCTTTGGTCTGCGGAGGCGGAACGGCAAGGAGAAGGGTCCCCTGCCCGAGGGGACGAGACGGCTGGGCCTGGTGTTTCGCGGAGAGGTCCAGGGCGTCGGCTTCCGCTGGACCTCCCAGCACGTGGCCGGCGAGTCGGGCTGCACGGGCTGGGTCAGGAACGAGGACGACGGCAGCGTGAGCATGGAGCTCCAGGGGACGGACGACGCCATATCTGAGTTCTTTGGGCGCTTCTCGAACGCATACGCCCGCTACCCAATCGACTATCGCATCGACTCGAAGGTCGAGCTCGAGCCCGTGCCCGGAGAGGTCGGCTTCCGCGTGCGCTACTAGCTGGAGACGGCGCGCCGCAAGGCGGGCGGTCGCGTTCGAGCGTGCGAGCTGCAACATCCTGCACGCTGCCGCACACGTTTGCGTGTTCGCTACAGCACCACACACGCCGTTGCACACGCCCCCAGACGCCTAGCACGCCATCGCGCACAGTCGCAGCACCACGCACGCAGTTGCGCACATTCGCCGCATCGCGCACGCCGTTGCGCACATTCAGCCTGACGTTTCCGCAGTTGGCAGATACCGCCAATGTGCGTAACAGCGTGCTGGATAATTTGCTTGTGCGCAACGGCGTGCTCAGCAGGACTGCAGGGGGATCCTCTCGCCCGTCTCGAAGGGCTAGGCGAGAAGGCCCAACAACGCATACGCCAACATGCCCACTGCGGCACAGAGGACCAGGGACTTCGTCCTACGCGCCACGATTGCGACGATGACGGCGGCGACCAGCCCGGACGCCGCTGCCAGCGGGTCGCGCGCGATGGCCGAGGGGTCGAGGAGGTCGTTTGCCACCAAACCGGCGAAGGCGGCGGCCGGTATGAGCCCGAGCGCCTCCCCGACGCGGGGCGAGAGGCTCCTTCCCCTCAGGAGCAGCAGAGGCAACGTCCTGAAGGAGAGGATGGCAGCAAAGGTGACAGCCCAAGTGAGGGCGATCTGAGAGGCGCTCATGACCGGATACCCCCACTCCGGCCCCAGGCCTGCCAGACAAGCCCGCAGACAACGCCACCGGCGGCGCCGAGGAGCACGGCTGCGCCCTGGAGGCCAGCGAGCTTGCAGACGAGGACGAGGAGTGCCGAGACAAGGGCCGCGACGTAGGTGGACCCGTCACGCAGCTGCCCCAGGAGCAGGCACACGAAGATCGAGGTCATGCCAAATGACATGAGCGCGGTGGGTAGGCTCACCATGCCACCTACGAGCACGCCTGCGGCATTGGCAAGCGCCCACGCGGACATGCAGAGGAGGTTGAGGAGAAGGCCGTCGCGAACGTCCCAGCCGGCATCTCCCGCAAAGCGGTCGAGGTTGACGCCGAAGGACTCGTCCGTGACAGTCGCCGCAAGCGCAAACGCGTCAAGGCGCGAACCCTTGCCCAGGTAGGGGGCAAGTCCCGCCGAGTAGAGAAGCTGTCGCGAGCTCACCAGCACGATGCTCGCAATGGTCGTGGGAAGCGGCATCCCAGCAAGGACCATCTGGGGCAGCATGAACTGGCCTGCGCCGGTATAGAAGGTGGACGAGAAGGCGAGGGCGAGGAGGGGACCGAAGCCAATCTGCGCCTCGAGCACGCCGCAAGGGATCCCAATGACCAGGTAGGCGAGAACGACGGGCAGCGCATGGGGAAACACGTGCGCAAGCCGTCGACCCACGGTGCCATTGCCCCCCTCTTTTGAAGCCATTGCGCCCCCTTGCGCATCACCGACAAACCGCTCCCGCGGGCAAAGGCTAGCACCCTCGAGAAGCGCGCCTTGGCAAAGTCACAGTCGGGAAAACATTCGGTCACGTCGCCTTAGCGCACCCCGCGCGATTTGGCATGCGGGAGGCGCGCGAAGGTGTACGCGCTTGCATGGGACACCGCAAGGAACAGATACCCACCCAAGAGGAAAGCCCGCCTACCCTTTCACCAGGTAGACGGGCCTTTTTTATGGTGGCGGGGAAGGGAATCGAACCCCTGACACGGGGATTTTCAGTCCCCTGCTCTACCAACTGAGCTACCCAGCCGAAGCGCTTGCGCTTGCAAGCCTATTTAATATAGCAAAGAATCCCAAGCCGTCAACGGATTTCTCGAATCTCCTTCTCGTGAAGGTTCCCGACTAGAAGGCACCGCCTCCGCCGCCTCCGCCGAAGCCGCCTCCGCCACCACCGGAGAACCCGCCACCACCTCCACCGCCGTCGCTGAAGGACGAGCTGGCGAGCTCGGCGGTGCTGACCTGGTGTGCCCGAGAGAGACTCTCGCCAAAGTCCGCGACGGGCCTGCCCAGGCCGGGCTCGGTGTGATACCAACCGTACACAGGCATAATCTGGGGATCCTCGAGAATCTGTGGTGCGGCAATCTTGAGCTGCTTGATGACCTCCTCGGAGACACCGAGGACGACAGCCAGGACCAGGAGCTGGTTCCAGAGGACCACGTCCTGGGGAATGGCCTCCTCAAGGCGGGTGAAGTCGAGGAGCCAGCGCCTGAGTGCCTCCAGCTTCGCCTTGAGCTCGATCGCCTCGGAAGAGAGGCTCTCCATGCCGCGGGCGCTCCAGATCGAGAAGACTCCTGCGACGGCAAGGAGGACGGCCGCGGGCAGCCCCCACGTCCCCGCGACCTCTCCGATCAGCATGAGAAACGCCAGGCCCACGGCAAGGATGACGTCAATGCCGCCAAAGAGCGCCAGGCCCACACGACCGTTCGAATGCTCGTCCTCGGAGAAGCGGCGCTCCGTGAGGCAGGCCTCCACGGTCGTCTCCCAGTCCTCGTATGCGTCCCTGTATGTCTCGGCATCGGACTTTGCGACGTCACCAATCTCGGAGAAGTAGAGGGTGGTCGAGTCGCTGCGCGTGCCCTTTGGGGCAATCTTGCGGAAGAGGAACTTTATGGTGTCCTCGTCGATGCGTCGCGCCTGTGCCTCGCCTGGCCCCTTGGTACGGGCGATGGAACGGCCCACGTTGTTGGGAGTGAGCTCGAGCCGGTACTCGCTGTCCTGGTGGGTCCGGCCAAAGAGGCCCTTGCGGCTCGTCTTCACCATGCTGAGCTTTGCCATCCCAAGGTCGGTGAGACGCATGAGTGACGCAGTGAGGTCCTCCTGCTGCGGAGTGCCGCCCTTGATGAGGGCCCCCAGAACCGCGGGGTGGTCTGCGGAGGGGACGTCGCGGAAGTACTTGTCGTCGAACTGGGGCTTGTGCGTCTCCTTGTACCTCAGGCGCCTGGATATCGCATAGGCGCAGGACGCGATGGCGGCAAGGCCCCCGAAGCCCGAAAGCCCATACGAGATCGCCCGGGCCTTCGCACGCCTGGCGTTGGCCTCGTCTGCCCAGCCCTGCTCCTGCGAGGTGATGTAGTCGAGCCTCGCCTCGCTCGAGGCAGTCGCGTCAGAGAGCCATTCGGACGGGAAGGCGACGCGCGCCTCGGCGTACTCGGAGCTTCCCACGCCTGGCACGCTGTAGACGACGTTGCCGTCCACGACGTACACGCTGGCATCGAGGGGGCCGTGCCCCCAGACCCTCACGTTATCGCCCGCGCTCACCGTCTGGCCAGAGGGCACGGGTAGGTGCACCACGCAGCGAACGTTCTGGGACTCGACGTCCCAGCCATCCGAGACGAACTTCCAGTAGAGCTCGGAGGTGTCGGCGTAGCGACGTGCGAGCTGGGAGTCGACATAGTTGATGCGGAAGGTGGCCGACTCGTCCTCGTGCGCCGAATAGAGCTTCACCTGGAGGTAGCTGCCGTAGTCGGTCACCGTGTAGGTGCCGTCGTCGCCCGAGCTCGACATGGTGAAGGACTCGAAGGAGCCGTCGGTCACGAGGCCCACCTCGCCGATGGTCACCTGCACTTCCCTGCCCTCGTACTCCCCTTTGGGAATCTTCCAGTACACCCCATGGAACGAGCCATCGAAGTCGTAGATGCGGTCCTCGGTGACCGAGAGGCTGCCGTCCGTCGCCACGGTGGCGTCTATGTCCACGCTCGTGATGGCGTAGTCCTTTGCCAGTGCTCGCAGGGGCAGGAATGCAGCGGCAGCAACCAGGGCAATCGCGGCAAACAATACGGCATGGACCCGCATTTTGCGGGCATGGCTGCGGGGAAGCGACATGGTTCCCTCCGATCCGTCTCGTGGGAGGGCACTAGAAGCCCTCTCCGTAAGAGGATACCAAAGCGGAATGCGCCACCCATCGCCGTCGCTCATGAGGGAACGGGCCCAACGAGCGTGAGGAGCGTCCCACACACGTCCAAGGTGTCGCCGACCTGCATGCGGGCGAGGTCGTCCACCGCGCGCCCACGCAACATGGCGGGGTTCGTCGAGCCCTGGTCCTCGACCACGGCACCTCCCGACACGAGGGACACCCGCAGATGACGACGCGAGGCCGCGGCAGAATGCAGCACCACGTCGTTCGAGGGCAAGCGCCCCACGTTGAGGCCATCCTCGGGGATGGGCACCACTACCTCAAGCTCGCTGCCCCTGACCCACACCGACGGGATCCCGCTGGTCCTGGCACCCAGGGGCATGCCGGACAGCTCGAGCGTCCTGCCATTCTCCTCGAGCTCGAAGGGTGGCATCCCCTCGTCCCAGCCCCGAGGCTCGTCCAGGTCGTCCTGTGGGGGCAGGTCCGGACCTGACGAGCCCGCACGGGAGAAGTCGAAGAGGCAACCGTAGCAGACGTCCATGTCCGAGAAGAGCTCCATGCCACAGCGGGGACAGCGCTTGGTCGTCTCGCCCTGGCCTTCGGGCTGGACGGGTGGTTCCAGCGCCAAGGAAGTGGTTCCGTACTCATCCATGCTCAGATACCTTCCTCTTGGGTCGGGATTCCCCTCCCGACAAATCGAACAGCTCGACATGACTGCCCTCGAGAGGCCATGGCCCCGAGCCCGCAGGCCTCTCCAGCACGGCCGCGGCACCGTGGCAGCACAGAATCGTCCCGGCGCGCAGGGCCCTCCGGACGAGGAGGACCCTCCCTCCCCCGTCCAAGAACGCGACGTCTATCGCGTAGCGCATACCCACGCAGTGGATCGAGTGGCAGGGCATGATCACGATGGGCATGGCGTCGGACCCCGTTCCCAAGAGCCCTCGCGCCCGTTCGCAGAAGCGCTCCCTGAGCTCGAATCGGCCCAACATCGTCCCGTTCGCGAGTCGCGCCCCCACCATGCGCCCTCCCATCCCCCTCACCTAAGCCACCACCCCAGGCCTGAAGCGGTCGACGGTGATGGAGCGTTCGTGCCGCAGGAACGCGGGGACCCTCAGGTCGATCCCGGCCATCGAGAAGGAGCTCGGCCAAGGACGGTACGAGAGGGTGCAGGTGAACGTGGTGAGGAGGGGCGAGACGGGAAACGACACCCCCTCCCCCCTTGGCGCAGGGCCTAGGTCCCCCGAGCTGACCGCCACCTCGCAGCCAGATGCCGGGAGCCCCTCCTCGATCGCCGCCCTCACCTGCGCGCAGGCAGCCGCGACATCCTGCTCCCCCGCGGGGCTCACCCCGTGCGCGATGACGCAGTCGGGCGCGACCCTGTCGAAGGCCGCACAGGCTTGCAGGAAGCGGACCATGTTGAATGCGACGAGGGCCACCGCGATCACGATGGGAAGCAGCACCGCGAGCTCGACGACCATCTGCCCCGCCTCGCCTCGCGACACTCCAGCGTCGCTCGCCCCGGCCCATGTCCATGCCACCCTCATGTCAGCGCCCCCAAAATCGTGGCCAGGTCTATGGTCAGGGGGATGGTGGTGCCCTCCATGCCGGGAACGGGCAGTTCGGCAACCGTGAAGGTCTTGTCCCCAAGCTCGTCGGAGACCATCTGCGCACAGCGGCCCAAGAGCTCCCTGGGTTCCATCGGCAGGGCCTGCACCAGCTCCCTCACCTTGCCGACCCTCTCGAGCCCTGCCCGGTCCAAGACCTGCTGGCTGTTCACCAAGACGGGCTTTCGCAGCCTCATGTCCGCTGGCTCGAAGCCCGCAGACGTCACCGTCGCAGAGATCTTCTTGCGCAGCCACGACGCGACCCTCTCGCCGAACACGCCCCCTATGCCGTCCAGCACGTCATCCGTGACCCCCGAGACGCTCTCGTAGGACGAGCCATACGAGACGAGCAGCCTTCCCCAGATGCCCGTGATGCCACCCACGAGGTCGAGCACCAGGCCCCCGTCCGAACGGGTGACACCCTCGAAAACGCTCGAGAGGACGTTGTGTCCATCGGTTCCCTCGTCCGGGGCCAAGGTGGCGGCAGAGACGGCGACGCCACGGGGGAGCTCTCCTTCGGAGGAGAAGTGCGAGATCCCAGCCGGCACGGGGGTGAGGTCCGGGCGAGACACCACGGCCACGCATCCGTAGGCGCCGGGAGGGCAGAGCCCCGGCCTCCCCACCGAGAGCAACTTCATAACACGCTCGAACGCGCCGTCCGCATGCTCCGCTATCTCTTGCATCTCCCGCTCTGCCTGAACCTCCTCGTCCCTTGCCGCCTTGTACTCGCGCGAGGCCTCCACGACGATCCTCCAGTAGTGCTCGTAGCCGTTCGATATGTTGGTGGACGCGTCCGCCACGTTGCCCATGGCCACCGCGTCCATGCGACAGTCGGGGCAGACGGCGGCAGACCCCGCGTCGATGTCCGCGAGGCTCGCAAGGCCCGCATAGGGACCCCGGGCACCGGGGCAGTCGAGCGAGCAGTGCAGCGTCCTCACGCCATCCTCGATGGTGCACGGCCAGACGACGTCGGTGTACAGGGTCGTCTCCCTGACCCCCGCCGTGGTATGGGGGAGTTCGGGCAGGTCAATCGAGCAGCCCTCCTCCGACTCGTCACAATGCGCCTCCGATGTCCGCTCGTAGGCGTAGCGAAAGAAGGCCTTGCGCGCACAGGACCTCTGGAGCTCGTCCGCATCCGAGCCCGTCTCGCCCTCTGCCGACCAACGGGTCAAGTAGTAGTTAGCGCTGCGGAGCCGCGCGAAGTCGAAGCGCCATGACGAGGGCTCCGGATAGGACGGGTTCTGCCCTCCGGACAGGCCCGCAAGCCGCTCGGCCCGACTTCTCAGGCAATAGGGGTCGTCCACGTTGTCCGCTCGCCAGGCCCTCTCCTTTGCCGCCTCGGCACGCTCGTGGGCGGCCTGTTTCCGAGCGGACGCCTCGGCGAGCCTCCTGGCATCCTCCTCCATCTCCTCGGCGTCCAGCCCGTCGTCGAGCCCGGAGAAGTCGGACTCGCTCTTTTGGGGAAAGGGGACGGCGAGCCCCACGTAGCGCACGTCACCCTTGGAGTTGGCGGACACGCAGGACGCGGAGTTCGCCATGACCAGGGCGGGGAGGGCCGCCTCCAGGCGAGAGAGGCCCTCCGAAGCGCTGCGCGCAAAGCCGCGCCTCGCGTCGAGCACCTTCCTTCCCGCAGCAAACACCCCCGTCGACATCGCCTGGAGCGGAGGTATGGCGGCTATGACGAGCGCGGAGGCGCAGATGACGGAGCCCAGGAGCCCCATGCTCAGGACGCAGGCGTCCACCACCTGGGCGACGGTCGAATACGCCGCCACCACGTTTGACCCGGCTAGCGCCGAGGCGTCGGCCACCGCCTGCACGTCGGCAGAGCGGGAGGAGGCCCACTCGAGGGTGGCGAGGGAGAACACGAGGGAGAGGCTCACGAGGAGCGCAACGGCCACCGCCACCGTGGTATAGCCGCCGTCGTCCCGCACGAAGGCGGCGAGGGGGCTCGGCTCGGCTCCCCTAGTCCCAGATGGTCTGCCAACTCGCATAGCTCCCTCCCAACCACGATGGCCTCAGCCCCTCGCTTGCCCTTGCCTCGAGCACCACTCCCCGTCCGTCGCTCCTGCCCGCAAGCGCCATCGCCGCCCCGAGGAGGGGAAGCGGCCTCGCATGGCCGCGCAGGCCCACCTCGACCCGGCCGCCGGAGCTCGACACGCTGACCTCCCAGCCCTCCTCCCCTCCCACGTGAAAGAGGGGCACGTCGGGCACCGCGGCGAGCCTGCGCAGCGCGAAGGCCTTGCACCCGTCGAGGTCGGACCCATGATTGGTGAGCGCCACGCGGGCCGTCTCCGCGGCCGCCGACCGCATGACCACCAGCGAGTAGCCAAGGCAGGCGGGCTCCAGCAGGATGGCCAGGACGAGCATCAGGGAGGGCAGCAGGACCGCCGCCTCGACGGTCGCCTGCCCAGAGGCCGAGTACGGGACGACGGGGACGAAGCCGGCCGTGACACCATCCAAGGCGCCCCTCCCTCCCGGCTCCTCAATAGAGGAGGACGTCCTGGAGTGCCGCGACGAGCCCTCCCGCGCCGAAGCCGTGGGAGGCCGCGTCGAGGGCTCCGCGCATGAGCCCGCCGCCGCTCGCTTGTCTCCAGACGGCCGCGAGGACGAGCGTGGGGACAAGGAACGCCAGGGTGACGAGCAGGTATTCCACCGTCGACTGGCCACACGTGCCCAACAGAAGAGCCTTGGCGCAAGCCCCCGTCCCCCTGAACGTCGAGCGGGCGGACCGGGCAGAACGGACACGGCCCCCGAAAAGCCGAGCCTCACAACGCATCGACCCCCTCCCCCCACTCGTCCGCCCTCAGCCGTGTGACCGCCTCCCTGCACCCACCGCCAGGCGCCGCAGAGACCTCGCACACGTCCACCCAACCATCGCCCTGCACGACGCAAACCCAGACCCTTCCCAAAAGGTCGGCATAACCCGCGCTGACGAGCACGCAACCACCCCCTTCGCGATACCTCCCGAGCAGCTCCCCGGCCAGGTCGGGCACGTCACGGGAGTCATGGACCAGGACATGGCTCCCTCCCTCCCGAGGGACGTCGGCATTCCCCTGGCCCGCTTGGCCCCTGTCGCCGCCCCCGCTCCCGACGGACATACCTGGTTCGGCCTTGCCATCCGGCCACATGCCACCCGGAGGCGCGGGCGACCCGTCACCGCCACGACGAGTGCCCTCGGCATCACCCTCACCGTGCCCTCCCACCTGTCGCAGGACGGCGTCGCCCGGGACACCTCCCCTTTCCAAGAGCCGTGGGACCCCCACGATGACGGCTGCCGCGAGGAGGCAGGACGCCACCAGGACCGTCCTGCCCGTGCGGCGCAGGTGGGACTTCCTCGTCACAGCGAGTTGATGCCGTCCGAGATGGCCGTCCAGAGCTCCTGTACCTTCCCGCGAAAAGCGACGATGGCCACAATGGCTATGACCACCAGGACGCCGACGAGGATCGCGTATTCGGTCGTCCCCTGCCCGTCCTCGCTTGCGACGAGCTCGCGGGCCCGAACCGCCAAGCCAGCAACCCACACGCCAAGTCCCTGCATCTCTTCCACCTTTCTTCCCTGCCCCTGACTGGGGCGCAGCTAATGACCCAACACGAGCGAGGAGCCGAGGAGCGGCCCCAGTATCGCCAGGAGCATCGCCGGGACGATGAGGGTCCCCAAGGGGACGAGCATCTTCACCGGAACCCGCTCGATCTCCTCCTCCACCTGCGAGCGCTGCTCGTCCCTGATCGCCTGAGCCTGTCCCTCGAGGGCGTCGGCCAAAGGCGAGCCGAAGGCGAGGGCCTGGGCGACCGTCTGGGCAAAGCTCCCCAGAGCATCGACCCCCAGCTCGTCCGCCATCGCCCTCAGGGCCGCCTCGCGCGAGCTGACGCCCATGCGCCAGGAGGTGAGGGCGGACGAGAGCGCGCCCGCAAGCCGGCCCTCGTAACGTTGGCAGTAGAGCTCGAGCGACGCATCGAACGAGAGCCCGGAGAGCAGTCCCAAGGTCACCACATCGAGCATCGAGGGCATTTCGCGGAGGCAGCCCATCCGCACCCTCGAGCTGCCCGCCTGTACCCTCGCCCTCGCCACGGGTCCATAGCCCTCCACGACTTCCAGCAGCCGGCCCGCAACGAGCGCCGGCCCACGGGCAGAGGGCGCACGGGCCGCCCCCCTCCCCCTGCGACCGGCATGCGGTGGCCCCAGGAGCAGAAGGCAGGCCACGAAGGCGAGGAGTGCCACCGCGCCGTGCAGGGCGATCCCAGCCATCAGAGCACCCCTCTCATCAGGCGTCGGATGATGAGCAGCGCGAGGGCGTCCATCCCTGCGGCGACCAGCACGCAGCCTGCCCCGAAGAGCGTGGCGAGCCCCGACCGGAAGTCGGGAGACACGAGCGAGAGCACCCCGATGAGAATCGCCGGCAACGCGCACACCACGCGGGCGGAGAGCCTTACCTGGGCGGTCTTGACCGCGAGCAGCCTCTGGAACTCCCCTTGGCGCTCGACCATCTGCGCCGCATGCTCGAAGAGCTCCCTCAGCGGGCTGCCCGTGCGTTGCGAGATGGTGAGGGCCGTGGCGAGAAGGCCCACGCCGGGAGCCTCGAGCTCCCCGCGGAGCGCGTCCATCGACCCCTCGACCGAGATGCCGCAGCGCAGCCTCAGCGAGACGCGAGCGAAGGCCGGTGCCACGACGTCGGGGCTGTTCGACCCCAGGTAGTCAATGGCCTGGGAGAGCGTCTCGCCCGAAGCCAGGGCCATGGCGAGGGTGCGGAACACCCCCGGCATGGCCTGCGCGAGCTCCCTCTCCCTCCTCCTCCGCGTCGACTGCCCCCAGAGGGGGACGCCCACGGCAAGCAAGAACGCAGCCAGGGGCAGCGCCAGCCAGGTGCCAAAGAGGAGGGCGAGGACGACGCCTGCCAGGAAGCTGCCCGCGAGAAGCAGCGCGCAGGACCCCTCGCGAGAGGTCGCAAGACCGACTTGGGCCACGAGGCCGCCAAACTCGTCTGCGGCAAGGCCCCAGTCATCCCTCCCGGCCAGGAGGTGGACCAGGGGGAGGGCGGCCAGGCGCTCGGCCGCGACTCCGGCAAGGCGCCTGAGCCGTCGGGTCCTCCAGCCCTCCGCACGCGCACGAGGCAGCCCGCCTCCCACGAGCGCGAAGCCCCCAAGCCACGCGCAGCCACCTAGGCCAAGGACATACGCCGCCTCCAAAGCGCCACCTCCCCCTCGTCCAAGACCCCCTCCTCCAGGCCCCGGCCCACGAACGCGGGCTCGAAGCCAAGGTTCCAGCAGCGCGACGCCTCGTCGAAGCGGACCGCCTCCTCCAGGCGCACGCCGCCGGACCCCTTCCGCGTGACCGCGTTGAGCGAGGCAATGACGCGCCTGCCGTCCGGCAGCCTCTGCGACATGACCAGGAAGTCAAGGGCAGTCGCTATCTGCTCCTCGATGATGTCGGTGGGCAGGTCCATCCCGAAGCGCGCCATGAGCACCAGGCGCAACACCGCCTCCTGCGCCGTGCCCGCATGCAGGGTCGTCAGAGACCCGTCATGCCCCGTGTTCATGGCCTGGAGCATGTCGATGGCCTCCTCGCCGCGCACCTCGCCCACCACGATGCGGTCGGGCCTCATGCGCAGGGCGTTCTTCACCAGGTCGCGGATGCTTATCTCGCCCGAGCCCTCGATGGATGCGGTGCGCGCCTCGAGCCTGACCACGTTGGGATGGGAGTCGAACTTGAGCTCTGCGGAGTCCTCGATGGTCACGATCCTCTCGGATGGCGGTATCTCGCACGAGAGGGCGTTGAGGAGGGTCGTCTTGCCCGATCCGGTTCCTCCCGCCACGGCGACGTCCTGGCGCAACCTCACCGCCCAGCTGAGGAGCTGGGCATACCAGTCGGGCAGCGACCCCAGCTCGACGAGGCGCCCAAGCGTGCTGATCCGGTTGGAGAACTTCCTGATGGTCACCATGGGCCCGTCGATCGCGATGGGGGGCGACACGGCGTTCACGCGGTCCCCGTTGGCGAGTCGCGCGTTCACGATGGGACAGTTGCGGTCGAAGCGTCTGCCCAGGGGAGCCAGTATGCGGTCCACCACCATGAGAATCTGCTCGTCCGAGTCGAACACGGCACGCGCGGGATGGATCCTCCCCTCCCGCTCGAAGAAGAGGCCCTCCCTGCCGTTCACCATCACCTCCGTCACGCTGTCATCGTCGAGGAGCGGCTGGAGGGGACCCAGCCCGCATATGTCGTCCAAGACCCAACCCTCGAGCTCGCCCCGCTCGTGGGGACCCAGGGTGGAGAAGTCGCCCGAGCGCAGGATCGCCTGGCACGCCACGGAAAGCTCGCCCCTGGCACGCGTGGAGTCCGCGGACGATGCCATGGACGCCACCACCTCGAGCCCCAGCCTGCGGACCAGCTCCCGCTTGAGGCGCTCCTTCAGGTCCATGAGCTCGCGAGTGCCGCGAAGTCCCCCTTGCGGCGGCTCCTCCCGTACGGAGGCAGGCGAGACGAGTGCGGCCTCCTGATCGCGCACCATCTGCAGGACGGACATCAGCCCACCTCCCTCCTGAGCCCGAAGAGGCCGCGACGCCTCCTTCCCGGCTTGAGCTCCAGGGCATGCCTGGTCTCCTCCCCGTCGGGAAGCGCCCCCAGCTCGGCCAGCAGCTGGGCCATGAGGTACGAGACCGCCTCAGAGAACTCCGAGCGGGACGAGAGGAGCCTCTCGGTCTCTCCGGCGGCAAAGAGCTCCTCGGCCTCCTCCCCGCCGTCAGGCACCCTGAAGAGCCGTGCGCCCTCGAGCCCGGGCTCGATCCGCGCGAAGTCGACCTCCTCGTCCCCTCGCAGGTCGTCCATGTTCCTGACGCGCACGATGCGGGTGCGGGCGACGCCCAGCCTCACGGCCAAGGCGCTCGTCCTGCCCAGTGCCGCAAGGCCGCCCTGCCGGTCGTCGTGCACCAAGACCAGGCGGTCGGCAAGCTGCGCCGCCTGGGCCGCAGCGTCGCTCAAGCCCGCGGGGCCATCCACCAGCACCACGTCGAAGCGTGAGCTCAGGTACGAGATCAGGGGCCTCACCAGAGGCGACACGAGCTCCGCCGTCTCGGGGCGCTCGCAGGGACCCCAGAGGTACACCTCGTCCATGCAGCGGGCGCAGCCGCGGCCCATCTGCTCGGGCGTGGGCGGGACCTCCCCCGCCAACCGGGCGAGGTCCACGGGATGTCCCACGCCGAAGCGCGTGTGCAGGTCACCGCAGCCGAGGTCGAGGTCGACCAGGGCGACACGCAGCCCCCAGGACGACATGACCGCCGCGGCGGAGGCGACGAGCGAGGTCTTCCCCACGCCACCCCTGCCCGAGGCGAAGGCGAGGACCGGCGCGCGCTCCCCGGCCGGTAGCCCAACGCCTCCCTCCGCGGGCACGCCACGGGCAGGCAGGCCCGTCTCGCCCTGCCCCCGGCCGCCAGCTGCGCCGACCCCCTCCCGATGCGCGGGCGAGCGTCCCGACGGCACGCCGCCGGCGCGCCCCGACTCGGGGACGGAGCCTCCCATGGGCTCGCCAAGGCCCGTTGCGTCTCCATGCGCAGGACGGTTGTCGCACGTGCACGCATCCCCAGCGCCGAGCGGATGGCCTCCCTCTGCCTGCCGCCCCAGGGACCCCGCCGCGCGACCCCTCGCGCTGGACGTTGATGAGCCCCCGGGACAGCCAGACGACGTGCCAAGCTCGTCCAGGTCGATGACCCGGTCGATGCCCGCCCGGGACGCACGCGAGCGCAATGACCCGGAGACCTGCCTGCCCACCAGGACCACCTCGCTCGCAAGGCCGTCTTGGGCCAGCGCCGCGGCGAGGTTGACGTCAGACACTCCCCTTCCCGTCAGCCCCACGATGGCACCGACGCTCTGGGGCTCCTCCTCCCGGAAGCGACTCCGCATCTCGGTCGCGTCATCGGCGAACGAGAGGACCGCGAAGGGCTCGACCGACCTGAGGGCACGGGCAACCTCCGCCCTGCTGCCACGTGACGTGCATCCCAACCAAAGCTCGCTCATGCCCGCACCTAACCCTTCCTGTCCTTCTCCCGACCCGGGCCAGACCCTTCCGGGGCGGCCCCCTTCGCCTGGCCCGCAGCACCGTCCTTCCCGTCCGACCCGTCCTTGTCGACACCCGCCTGACCCGGCTTGGACGGTTTCTCCTCACCGCCAGCCCGCACCCCCTCGACAGCCGGGGAGTCGGCGGGATCCTCGAGCTCCTCCGGGGCCTTGGCCGTCTCGGCCCCCTCGCCGTCCCGGACGTCCTCCGCGGGGAGCACCAGCCTCAGGCCGCCCTTCGCGCTGGACGAGAGGACCGCCGACACGTCCTCGGGAAGCACGGCCAGGCCCAACTGACCCGAGCCGGCGATGGGAGAGGTGCCTGGGGAGGAGATGACCTGCATGTCACGGGCGAGAAGCTCCGACCCCGTGTCGCCCACGCGATAGGCGATGACCTGGGAGCCCACGGCGACGTTGCGCGAGATGCCCAGCTTGTCGGTGATGGGAAGGGAGAGGCCGACGTGTCCCGCGGGAACCTGGGCCGAGTCAGACGCGTTCCTGAACGCAAGCTCCGTGACCGGGGCGTTGCGCGCCACCGGTACGCTCACCTCACGCCCCACGACGTCCTCCAGCCGGGTCGCGGCACCCTCCGGCGCGAGCGCGGCCGCCCAGTCGCGCACGGCCACGTCCGCCTGGCCAACAACCTGCCCAGGCTCCAGGCCCTCTCCCGCCACCACCAGCCCCACGATCTCCCCGCCGTAGCGCGCGATGGCATCGGAACGCGCGCGGTCGGCCTCCTCGCGCACGCCCTGCACGTAGACGTGGCAGAGGAGCAGTGCCAGGACCGCGCAGGCGGAGGCGAAGACGACCCTGAACCTCAGCGACATGCGAACCCCTCCCCAGACAACTTCCCCAGGGCGACTTCGCCCGTGAGGAAATTGTCACGTCAGAGGAGGGGTCCGCCCGCGTCCTTAGAAACCGGGCTGGCACGAAGCTGGCGCGTAACTGGCAGGCAGCTGCGCGCATCTATGGTCTGAGCAGGCGTTTGTAGAAAAGTCAGAGGACCACGTCTGGGTCCAGGATGTCCAGGGAGGCGCGCATCTCGCCCGCGAGGGCGACGTAGGCGTCGTATTTGGGGCGGCGGACGGCACCGGACTCAAGAAGCGCCCTCACGGCGCAGCCGGGCTCGTGCGTGTGCGTGCAATCGCGGAAGCGACAGTCGCGAGCCGCGGCGGCGAGGTCGGGAAAGACCAGTGCGAGACCCCTTTCGTGCCCCACCAGGGGCAAGCTCCTGAGTCCCGGCTCGTCCACGACCACCCCTCCTCCGGGGACGCTCACCATGCGTCGGGCGACCGTGGTGTGGCGCCCCGCGTCATCGGAGGCCCGCACGCTCCCCGTCTCGAGCGAGTCGTGCCCGAGGAGGGAGTTGAGGAGGGTCGACTTGCCCGCCCCGGACTCGCCCAGGACGATGGCGACGGAACCACGAGGCACCAGCTCCAGGACGCCACCCAGGCCCCAGCTCGCCCCTGCCGCGAGGGCGGCCGCCTCCAGGCCCGGGCGACCTCCCGTCGCGGGCTCCACGGAGCAGCTGGCGCAGACCGGCACGTCTTCGCCCAGGACCGCGCGGATGGAGCCGACGTCGCGGGAGAGGAGCGACGACCCAGCCCTGTCCGCCTTGGTGAGGACCACGGCCACCCGGCAGCCGCAGTCGCAGGCGACCACGGCAGAGCGCACGATGCGGTCGCAGGGGACGGGCGTCTCCCCCAGGGCCTGCACGACGAGGACGACGTCGACGTTGGCCGCAAGGGTCTGGCGCTCGCCCCGAGAACCACCGCGCCAGCGGGCGATGTCGCTCTCGCGCGGGAGGACCTCCTGGATTATGCCCATGTCATGGGCGGGCGGGCGTCGCAGGGCCACCCAGTCGCCCACCGCGGCGCGCCCCTTGCTGGCATCCACGCGGCCGGCCTTCGAGAGCGCCACGGCGAACTCCGCCCTGAACGCCCCCTCCCGGCAGAGGACGACGGGGAAGCCCCGGTCCAGGCGCACCACGCAGCCCAGGCTCAGCTCGCCCTCCCCCTCGCGGCCGCCCGCAGTCCCCTCCCTGTCCATGATTCCAGCAAAGGCGGCCTCCTGGCGTCCGCTTGCGCGCAGCTCGGAGAAGTCGGGCAGGTCGGCAAGGGAGAGGGGCCCCGACGGGAGCCCCATGCCCCCGCCGACGCCCCTCTTGGCACGCCTGCCTCTGTCGTTGCGACGACCCAACGCTTAGGCTTTCGCCTTGTCGACGCGGCGCATGATGGCCTTCTCCAGCTCGACGATCGGGATGATCAGCGCGGCGAGGCCCATCGAGATGGCGTAGTGGACGAGGTCCAGCTCGGCGAAGTCGAAGGCCTCGGAGAGCGGCGTCTCGATCACCACGAAGGTCAGGAGCAGGGCCACGACGAAGGCGCCCCAGAGCCAGAAGTTCTGCTTCTTGAGGGTGAAGACGGACTCGCGGCGGCTGCGCATGTTGAGCGAGTGGAACATCTCGACCATCGAGAGCGTAAGGAAGGCCATGGTCATGCCCTCGAGCCCGCTGCCGTTGCCCGCGACCACGTCGGCCAGGGATACGCCCTCCGTCGCCAGGCCGATGAAGTAGGCGACGAGCGTCAGCACGGAGATGATGGTGCCCTGGACGATGGTGTCGAGGCCCATCCCGTTGGAGAAGATGCCGTCCTTCGAGTCGCGGGGCTGGCGCTCCATGATGTTTGGCTCGGCACCCTCGGTCGCCATGGCGAGAGCGGGCAGGGAGTCGGTGATGAGGTTGATCCAGAGCAGGTGCGTGGGCTCGAGCAGGGTGAAACCCATGAGCGACGCGACGAACACCGTGATGACCTCGGCCAGGTTGGAGCTCAGGAGGAACTGGATGCACTTGCGGATGTTGTCGTAGATCCGGCGACCCTCTTCGCAGGCGTTGATGATGGTCGCGAAGTTGTCGTCTGCCAGGACCATGTCGGCGACGTTCTTGGTGACGTCGGTGCCGGTGATGCCCATGCCCACGCCGATGTCGGCCTTCTTGATGGAGGGGGCGTCGTTGACGCCGTCACCGGTCATGGCGACGACCTTGTCCTTCTTCTTCCAGGCGTCGACGATGCGCACCTTGTGCTCGGGCTGGACGCGGGCGTAGACGCCGAAGCGCTCCACCTCGTCGGCGAGGTCCTCGTCCGAGATGCGGTCGAGCTCGGCACCGGTGATCGCCTGCTCGCGGCTCTCGATGATGCCCAGTTCGCGGGCGATGGCCACGGCCGTGTCGATGTGGTCGCCCGTGATCATGACCACGCGGATACCGGCGGAGTGGGCCTCCTCGATGGCCGCCTTCACCTCGGGGCGGACGGGGTCGATCATGCCGGAGAGCCCGACGAAGGTGAGGTCCTGCTCGAGGAAGCCGGGCTCGAAGGACTCGGGCATCTCCTTGCCCCAGTCGCGCCGCGCCGAGGCCATGACGCGCAGGGCGCGGTCCGCCATGGCCTTGTTCTGGTCCATGACCTGGCGGCGGAGCTCGTCGGTCATGGGCACGACGCCGTCCTCGCTCATGTAGCGGGTGCAGCGGGCCAGGACCACGTCGGGGCCGCCCTTGGTGTGCTGCTCGTAGCCGTCGTGATCCCTGACCACGACCGACATCATCTTGCGGCCGGAGTCGAAGGGCGCCTCTCCCACGCGCGGGCGGCTCTGCGCGAGCTTCGTGGTGGTGTAGCCCTCCTTGGCGGCATCCGCGACGAGGGCGGCCTCGGTGGGCTCGCCGGTGGCGACGCCCTCGGCGTCGTCCCACTTGGCATCGGAGGCCAGGGCCATGGTGCGCACGTGGGCCGTGAGGTCCTCGGTCGCGTGCTCGACCACGGTCATCTTGTTCTGGGTCAGGGGGCCCGTCTTGTCGGAGAAGATGATCTGGGTGCAGCCCAGGGTCTCGACGGCGCTGAGCTTGCGGATGATGGCGTTCTTCTCGCTCATCTTGGTGACGCCCATGGAGAGGACGATGGTCACGACGGCGACCAGGCCCTCGGGGATGGCGGCGACGGCCAGGGACACGGCGATCATGAAGGTGTTGAGCACCAGGCCGAGGTCAGAGATGAAGCCCAGGCCGTGCTTCACGAAGCCGGTCAGGAAGACGATGGCCGAGATGGCGACGACCAGGATGGTGAGGGCCCGCGAGAGCTCGTCGAGCTTGACCTGCAGGGGCGTCTGCCCCTCCTCGGCCTGGGCCAGGGCGTCGGCGATCTTGCCCATCTCGGTATCCATGCCGCAGGCGACCACGACGGCGCGGCCGCGGCCGAAGACGACGGTGGAGCCCATGTAGCACATGTTCTTGCGGTCGCCCAGGGGCACGTCGTCGGCGCCCTCCTCGAGGGAGATGACCTCAGCGTGCTTGGTGGCCGGCACGGACTCGCCCGTGAGGGCCGCCTCCTCGATTTTCATGGAGGCGCTCTCGAGGATGCGGCAATCCGCCGGGACGGAGTCGCCCGCCTCGAGGATCACGATGTCACCCACGACCAGCTCGGAGCTCGGCACGCTGACGACCTTGCCGTCGCGGACGACCTTGCTGGTGGCGGCTGCCATCTCCTGCAGGGCGGCAAGCGCCTCCTCGCTCTTGGCCTCCTGGACCACGCCCAGCACCGAGTTCAGCACGACGACGAACATGATGATGATCACGTCGGCGAAGTCGGCCTCGCCCTGGACGATGCCCGTCAGGGCCGAGATGACGGCCGCGATGATGAGCATGATGACCATGGGGTCGGCCATCTGCTGGAAGAAGCGCTTCCACAGCGGGTCCTTCTCGGCCTCCTTGAGCCTGTTGGGCCCGTTCTGCTCCAGGAGCTCGGCGGCCCTGCCGACACCGAACCCCTGCTCCTCGTCCGCGCCGCACTCCTTGAGCACGTCCTGCGCGGGAACCAGATACTCTCTCACTGCTATCCCCCCTGGGTCTGGTGGCGGCCCCCTGCCGCCACGGCGACGCACCTGGCAGATTGATGCCCGATCATAATTCCCCAGGAGGGGCAAGGGCTCACCAAGGTTGCCGTGCCAGGCACCTTATAAGCAAGACATTGTACATGCGAGAGGCCACTCGCCGTACCACGGGAACGTCACCGTTCCACGGAAAGCTCGATGTGGGTGGTTTTCTCGGCGAAAAGCACCCGGAACCACCCACTTCTTGCCCCAAGTGGCAGGTGAAGCACCCACATCGCCCCTCTCGCGGCAAGGGACGCGGCCACGAGGGACACACGCGCACCACGCTCCGGCACCCCATCCCCACCCACTCGCCCTAATCCCAGAGCTCGTCGGCCAGGATCTTGAAGCAGACCTTCCGGATGGGGCCGGGCTCCATGCCCGCCGGGGCCAGGTTGGGCATGTGCGGCTCCCCCACCACGAAGAGGGCGAAGCGCCCGTGGCCCAGTTCCCCGCCGAACTCGTCATCGTTTCCCACCGCCACATCGAGGTACTGCTTGTCCGCCCCCTCGTCGTAAGGCGAGAGGGGCTCCGTCGCTCCCGGGGTCACGAGAAACGCCTCGTAACCCTCGACGTCCACCTGGAGGTCCATGTAGCGACGGTGCGCCTCGTAATGCGCGTCCCAACGCCTGCGCGTGGTGGCATCCTGCGCCAGCGCGAAGACCCTGTCACCCAGGATCTCGTGCCTGCCTGCCTCGAGGGCACGGTAGTCGTTCTTCCCCAACCAGTCGATGAGCACGTCAAAGCCTCTGTAGAGGCCACCGTAGCGCTCGACGCCAGCCATGCCGTCATAGATCATGTCCCTCTCCTCCACCTCGGTGCGGGCGCCACTCCTCGGCGACGCCCACGCCATCTCGTCAGGACCGGTTCCGTGCCAGCTGCTTGGGCTAGACGATATGAAGAGAGGTGGCTGGGACTCGCTCTGGTGATGACCGAATGGGCCCTCTTCGGGGGCAACGTGAGTTAGCCTTGCCGCTGTCGGTGTCAGGCATATCACAATCACGGGAGGTCCCAGCCATGCTCAATTCTACATACGTCGGTCTTGACGTGCATGCAAGGTCCATCTGCGCCTCCGCGCTCGTGGTCGAGACGGGCGAGGTGCTCCGGTCGTCGTTCGGCTACGACGCCAGCGCGGTGGCGGGGTGGTGCAAGGGGCTGCCGCAGCCGGCCAGGTGCGTCTACGAGAGCGGCCCCACCGGCTTCGACCTGCAGCGGAAGCTCGAGGCCGCCGACGTGCCGTGCGTCGTCGGGGCCGTCTCGAAGATGCTCCGGCCGTCCGGGGACAGGGTGAAGACCGACAGGCGCGACGCCGCCTTCCTCGCCCGCACGCTCGCCGTCGGCAACGTGGTCGAGGTCGCCGTGCCCACGCCCGCCCAGGAGGCGGCGCGCGACCTTTCCCGTGCACGAGAGGACTGCCGCGAGGACCTGATGCGCGCGCCACCAGCTCTCCAAGTTCCCGCTCAGGAAGGGGATCGTCTGGGACGGGGGCGCCACGTGGACCAGGAGGCGCCGCGCCTGGCTGTCGTCGCTGCACTTCGGGGAGCCCAGCGAGCGGCTCGTCTACGACGACTACCTCGCTTGCGTCACCAACGCCGAGGAGAGGCGGGACCGCCTCGACGGGGCCATCGCCGAGCAGGCGGCGACGCCCGAGTGGGGGCCGACGGTCGCGAGGCTCTCGGCGCTGAGGGGCATCGCCACCGTGTCCGCGTTCTCGATCACGGCGGAGGTCGGCGACTTCTCGCGCTTTCCCGACGCGCGGTCGTTCATGTCCTACGTCGGCCTCGTGCCCTCCGAGTCCTCGAGCGGGGAGTCCCGGTCGCGCGGCAGAATCACGAAGACCGGGAACGGGCACGTGAGGCGCCTGCTCGTCGAGGCCTCTTGGCACCATGCGAGGGCGTGGCCGCCCGCGCTGGAGACTCAGCGGGAGGCGGCGGCCAAGCTGGCGCCGCGCGACGCCGCGTCGGCAAGGAAGGCGAACCGCAGGCTCCATGACCGCTACGCCGCGCTCTCCAGGAGGGGCAAGGCCCCGAACCTCGTGAAGGTCGCCGTGGCCCGCGAGATGGCCGGCTTCGTCTGGGCGCTCGCGACGGGCGCCGAGTAGGGCGCACCGACAAAACCACATCGTCCCGCGTCCCGACGAGATGGCGCGTGGGGCAACCCGCGAATCCGCTATGTGCAGCCCGGAGACGGGCCATGCACGAACCTAGACGCGCGGAACTCCCCAGCCGAGGCATCGGAATGCGTTAGCCAACACGCGGATGTCAGACTCGCAGTCGTGCGTCGAATCAGACACGCTTGAGTGCCGCGGACCGGGACGGTTGGTCATAGGGGGAAGGTCCCAGCCCGAGTCGAGAAACCTTGGGCTGGGACCTTTTTGCCCCTTGACACGAGGGGCTACATATCAGCAGGTAGAACGCTTGCCCGGTTTTGAAGTTGTATGCGAGAACAGCAAACAACTTCTCTCGCCCACCGGCTCGGCGCGGACGCCCCACCGTCCCCCGGGCGCGCGCCCGCCGACTTCGCGCGCGGCTCCGCCGATTGTCGCCCCTCGCCCGCCGCGCGCGGCTCCGCCGACCCCCACCGACCCCCACCCGCTCTCCCCGCGACCCGACGGGCGAGCGGCGACCTGCGCCTCAGGACCCAAGGGTCGCCATGGGAATAACGAACACTCCATCCTCCCTCTGGTAGGCGACGCTCCCCCTCCCAACCACGACGGCAAGGAAGGCAGGGGGCTCCACCTGGGCCGCAGCGTTCGCGCAAAGCTTGGACCTCAACCTAAGCAGGTTGCGCGCTGCCGCATCCGCCTTCGTGTCGCTGAGCTTCACCTCGACCGCCGCCCAACGACCGCCGTGTTCCAGCACCACGTCCACCTCGAGCCCCTTGTCGTCACGGTAATAGTGGACGGAGTTCCCCAGGCCAGGATAGGTGGAGAGAAACACCCTGAGGTCGCGAAGAACCAGGGACTCGAAGAGGTCTCCCAGCGTCTGCGTGTCGCGCACGAGCCTCTCTGGCGTGGCGCCAAGCAGCGCCGCCGCAAGGGAGGGGTCCGTGAAGTAGCGCTTGGGACTCACGCGCACCCGAGCCTTCGCCCTGAGCGGGGGTTCCCAGCCCGCAAGCTCCTCGACCAGGTAGAGCCGTTCGAAGAGCCCGACATAGGACGTCAGCGTGTCGACGGAAACCCCCCGAGCGCCCATGTCCCGGATGAGCGTCCTCTTCGTCGCGGCACGGCTCGAGTTGAGGGCAAGGGACCTGAGCACGGCAAGCGCCGTGTCGGCAGAGAGCCCCTCCTGCATCACGTTGTCGTCCAGCACGGCCTGAATGTATTGGGATGCCATCTCGAACGCAACCACGTCGGGCGCGCCAAGTGCGGCAGGCCAACCTCCCCTGCAGCACCACCGAGCGACGTCGGCGACTGAGGTGGGGCTGGTGGCAGGCGAGAATGACCCCTCGAAGAGGCCCCGGAGGCTCACTTCGGCCGTGGACTCCCCCAGCTCCGCAAGCGTCATGGTGCGCATGCGAAGCCGAGCGATGCGCCCCGCGCCACTGTGATGCACCTCTCCCCGCCTCGCCGGCTCAAGCTGGGTGGAGCCCGTGAGAAGGAGCCTGCCCGTCTTTGCCGCGGAGTCATCCACGAAGCGCCGCGCCGCGTCCCACACCGCAGGCACCTCCTGCCACTCGTCCACCAGGTGCGGCGCGTCCCCCAGAAGGGCCAGCGAGGGGTCGACCTCGGCCATTTGCCTCTGCTCGCCCCTGTCGAGCTCGGTGACGCTGGCCGCCCTGGAAAGTGCACTCCAGGTCTTGCCGCACCACTTGGGCCCCGTGATCTCCACGCACCCGAAGGCACCCATGAGCATGTCGAGGCGAGCGTCGGTCAAGCGCGGCAGATATCCGTCCGGAGTCAGTCTGTTGGGTTTACTAGACATGTATTTACCTCGCTGTTCCATATTTTACTCCTAATTCGTTAGTTATTTTACACCCTTGAGGCTAGACGCTTCGCACCCTCCCGGCAGACGAGACGCTCGCCCGGGCCCGACGGACGAGCCGGGCCGGGACGGGGGCGTCACCCCCCGTGCGAGCCCTCGATGGCCCCGCGTGCCGCGCCTCCGGAGTTGTATGCGGTTTTCTCGCCTGAAAAACAGCATACAACTGTTTAAGACTTATATATTAGCAGGTAGAACGCTTGCCCGGTTTTGAAGTTGTATGCGAGAACAGCAAACAACTTCTCTCGCCCACCGGCTCGGCGCGGACGCCCCACCGTCCCCCGGGCGCGCGCCCGCCGACTTCGCGCGCGGCTCCGCCGACCCCCACCGACCCCCACCCGCTCTCCCCGCGACCCGACGGGCGAGCGGCGACCTGCGCCTCAGGACCCTCACCTGCGTTAGAATCAAGACGTCAGAACGTACTTGGATCGGGGCTGCGGCTCCCAGAGAAAGGAATCGTCACATGAACGTTCTCGTCTTCGGCACCAAGAGCTACGACAAGTCCTCGTTCAACTCGATCCTCTCCGACTACCCCGAGCTCAAGGTCGACTTCACCGAGACCAACCTCACCCCGCTCACCGCCACACTTGCCCAGGGCTACGACGCCGTCTGCGCCTTCGTGAACGCCGACATCTCGGCCATGACGCTCGAGGTGCTGCGCGGCCTGGGGGTCGGACTGATCCTCATGCGCTGCGCCGGCTTCGACGCCGTCAACGTGGACTTCGCCAAGTCCCTGGGCATGAAGGTCACGCGCGTCCCCGCCTACTCGCCCGAGGCCATCGCCGAGCATGCCATGGGTCTCGCCCTCACCGCCAACCGCCGCATCCACAAGGGCTACATCCGCGTGCGCGAGAACAACTTCTCGCTCGAGGGGCTCGTGGGCGTGACGCTGCACGGCAAGACCGCGGGCATCATCGGGACCGGCCGCATCGGCGCCGCGCTCTGCCGCATCTGCAAGGGCTTCGGCATGACCGTCCTGGGCTCCGACCTCTATCCCAACCAGAGCCTCGTCGACGACGAGCACATCATCGACGAGTACGTGGACTACGACACGCTGTACGCCCGCGCCGACCTCATCTCGCTCCACGCCTTCCTCAACGAGGACAGCTACCACATGATCAACGACGAGAGCATCGCCAAGATGAAGGACGGCGTCATCTTCGTCAACACGGGCCGCGGCGGCCTGGTCGACTCCAACGCGCTCATCCGCGGCATCAGGTCGGGCAAGATCGGCGCCGCCGGCCTCGACGTCTACGAGGAGGAGAACGCCAACGTCTACCAGGACCGCGAGGACCAGATCCTGGGCTCCTCCATCACCGCCCGCCTCTGCTCCTTCCCCAACGTGGTCATGACCTCCCACCAGGCCTTCTTCACCAAGGAGGCGCTGGGCCAGATAGCCAAGGTCACGCTCCAGAACGCCCGCGCCTTCGCCAACGGTACCGATTTTGTGGAGCGCAGCGTCGTTTGCTAGGCAAGTTGCCCATTTGTCAATGACGCATCTGCGGACGTCCTATAATCATCGGTCGTCAGTTTTGTTGGACGCCAAAATCAGGCTGGTCCCCTTTCGGACCAGCCTGAGTCACATAGGAAGACCGAAAGGAACGAACATGCCTGCCAAGAGAACCAAGATCGTCTGCACCATGGGTCCCGCGACCGAGAGCGACGAGGTCCTGACCGAGCTCATCAAGAACGGCATGAACGTGGCCCGCTTCAACTTCAGCCACGGCAGCCACGACTACCACCGCAACAACATCGAGCGCGTCCGCCGCATCTCGAGCGAGCTGTCCATCCCCGTGGCCATCATGCTCGACACCAAGGGCCCCGAGATCCGCACCGGCCTGCTCAAGGACGGCCAGAAGGTCACCCTCAACACCGGCGACGACATCATCGTGACCACCGACACCTCCATCGAGGGCACGGCCGAGCGCTTCTCGCTCGACTACGCCGAGCTCCCCCACGAGGTGGAGAAGGGCTCCACCATCCTGATCGACGACGGCCTCATCGGCCTGGAGGTCGACCACGTCGTGGGCGAGGACATGTACTGCAAGGTCACCAACGGCGGCGAGCTGGGCGAGCACAAGGGCGTCAACGTGCCCAACGTCGAGGTGGGCCTGCCCTCCGTCACCGAGCAGGACCGCGCCGACATCATGTTTGGCTGCGAGCTGGGCATCGACGCCATCGCCGCGTCCTTCATCCGCAACGCCGGCGCCGTCGAGGAGATTCGCCAGATCTGCGCCGAGAGTGGCATGCGCAACGTCTACATCTTCCCGAAGATCGAGAGCGCCATGGGCGTCAAGAACTTCGACGAGATCCTGGCGGTCTCCGACGGCATCATGGTCGCCCGCGGCGACCTGGGCGTCGAGATTCCCGCGGCGCAGGTCCCTCATATCCAGAAGACCATCATCCAGAAGTGCAACGACGCCTACAAGCCCGTCATCACCGCCACGCAGATGCTGGACTCTATGATCCGCAACCCCCGTCCCACCCGCGCCGAGGTCAACGACGTCGCCAACGCGGTCTACGACGGCACCGACTGCGTCATGCTCTCGGGCGAGACCGCTGCCGGCAAGTACCCCATCGAGGCCGTCAAGACCATGGCCTCCATCTGCAAGGAGACCGAGCGCTACCTGCTCGAGCGCCACAATTTCCACGACCGCGGCGGCCTGCGCAACGTCAACGCCTCCATCGGCCTGGCCGCGGTCGAGATCGCCGACCGCGTCAACGCCAAGTGCATCATCTGCCCCACGCACTCCGGCCGAACCGCGCGCCTGATCTCGAACTTCCGTCCCAAGCTGCCGATCTACGCGATGTCGCCGTCCAACCACGCCATCCGCAAGACCTGCTTCCAGTGGGGCGTCCACGCCTACAAGACCACCGAGCAGGGCTCGCTCTCTGCCACCTGCTACAACGCGCTGACGGTGGCGAAGGAGCAGGGCCTGGTCGAGAAGGACGACCTGGTGGTCATCACCGCCGGCGACCCCCAGACCTCTCCCTCCCAGGGCGACTACATCACCTCGACCAACATGGCCATGGTGTCCCAGATCCAGTAGCGCGGGCGCTCATAGTCGCACGTCAGGCGGGGCGGTCCAACTTCGGGCCGCCCCGCCCTCCTGTGTCCGCGCCAACAAGGCGCACGGCCCGTCGCGGCGCGTCCCTCTCCCCCACCCGACCATGCCCGATGCAAGCGCCGGGGAGGCGCGCCATGCGAAGGGGAGAGCCGCCGCGGCCATCGCCGAAGCGGCTCTCCCCTCTTGGAACGTGTGCCTGGCCCGACTAGAGCTCGGCCCCGTTGGTCCTAATCACGTTCTGGTACCAGAAGAAGCTGTCCTTGCGGACGCGCTCGAGGCTCCGCAGGTCGTGCTCGCCACGGTCCACGTAGATGAAGCCGTAGCGCTTGCGGAAGCCCTGGTGCGAGCTCAGGAGGTCCATGACGGACCAGGGCGAGTAGCCCATGAGTTCGACGCCGTCGCGCATCGCGTCGCGACAGGCCCCCACGTGGGCGCGCAGGTAGTCGATGCGATAGTCGTCGTGCACGCGCCCGTCGGCCGTGAGCTCGTCGGGAGCCCCCAGGCCGTTCTCGGTGATGATGATGGGCACGCGGTAGCGTGCGTAGTACTCGTCGAGCACGATGCGCAGGCCCATGGGGTCGATCTGGGCACCGTACTCGCTGGCCTCGAGGGAGGGGTTCCTCTCGTCGCGGCACCAGCCGTACTGGTCGAAGTCCACCTCGTTGCCCCGGAAGGCGCGAGACCCCAGGGGGTGCTCGTCGTCGACGGGGAGGTAGCTCGCGCAGAGGGTGCGGTAGTAGTTCAGCGCCAGGTAGTCCATCTTGCCATGGCGCAGGGTCTCCGCATCCTCGGGGAGCATGACGGGCACGATGCCGCGCTTCTCGAGGTAGTCCATGTAGAAGCCGGAGTAGGCACCGTACTGGCACATGTCCAGGTTGTACAGGGTCTTGAGGTAGTCGTTGCTGCGCGCGGCCCAGACGTCCTCGGGCTTGGGTGTGAGCGGGTAGGTGCAGGTGGACGAGATGGCAGGACCCACCAGCCCTCCCTCGACCAGCTCGTGACAGGACCTCGTCGCGCGGGCGTGCGCCAGGGACATGTGGTAGTCCATCTGGGCGCGCAGGCGGTCGGCCTCGAGAGGGTCGGACGCCGCGATGTTCATGCGCTCGTCCACGCGGACCATGAGGTTCTGCTCGTTGATGGTCTGCCAGTGCTTGACGCGGTCTCCGAAGCGCTCGAAGCAGATCCGGGCGTAGCGGTCGAAGGCGTCGACGCAGCGTCGGTCGGCCCAGCCGCCGTAGCGCTCCACGAGCGCCCAGGGCAGGTCGAAGTGGTACAGGGTCACCCAGGGTTCGATCCCCGCGGCGAGCAGCTCGTCGATGAGCGCGTCATAGAAGGCGACGCCCTCCTCGCTCACCTCGCCGTCGCCGTCGGGAACGATGCGCGTCCAGGCGATGGAGAAGCGATACATGCCCAGGCCGAGCTCCTTCATGAGCGCGACGTCACCGCGCCAGCGGTGGTAGAGGTCGCTGGCGACCTTGGTGTCGGCCTGGCGGTCGGAGCGCTTGAAGGCGTTGTGGTCCGCGACGCTCGGGCCCTTGCCGCCCTCGTCCCAGCCCCCCTCGATCTGGAAGGCCGAGGACGAGGCGCCCCACCTGAAGCCCTTGGGGAAGCTTGCTGGCATTGCGTGCTCCTCTCCCACGATCTGGCTAGGCCTGGGCGGCGACGGAGGCCGCAGGGGCCTTCTCGCCCACAGTCGCGGGCAGGTCCTCGAAGCCCACCACGTAGGTGGCGACGCAGGCGCCCACGAAGGCGACCAGGCAGCCCACAAGGTAGAAGACGAACGGGGTCATGCCGAAGGCGGCGTAGGTGAAGATGGTCAGGACGCCGTTGTTGGCGAAGGCGTCGCCGTAGACCCCGCCCGCGCCCATGATGGCGCCGCCGATCGCACCGGCGACGATGGCGCAGACCATGGGCCTCTTGAAGCGCAGGTTGCAGCCGTAGATGGCGGGCTCGGTGATGCCGACGAGCACGGCCGAGATGACCGCAGAGGCAGAGACGCCCTTGAGCTGCTCGTTCTTGGTCTTGAGCATGACGCCGAGGGCGGCTCCGCCCTGGGCGAAGTTGGCAGCGCCGGCAAAGGCGAGCAGGTTCTGCCTGCCGCTCACGGCGACGTCGTTGAGGCCCACGGGAAGCAGGGCGCGGTGGGCGCCGAAGATGACGAGCACGCCCCAAAGGCCGCCGACCACGGCACCGCCGAGCAGGGCGTTGAAGTTCATGAGGGCGTAGTAGACGACCTGGATCACGTTGCCGATGACGATGCCCACGGGCCCGAGGAGGCAGAGGGTGAGGGGCAGCATGACGATGAGGGAGACGCCGGGGACCACGATGATCTGCAGGATCTCGGGGACGTACTTCTCGAGGAAGCGCTCGACGTACATGAGGACGAGCACGGCCAGCAGGATGGGGATGACCGACTCGGTGTAGTTGAAGACCTTAGTTGACTCACCGATGGTCCAGGCCGCCTTGACCACGGGCAGGCCGAAGATGGCCGTCGCCGTGGAGGTGTCCTGAATCAGGGCGTCGACCTGCGGGTAGCAGAGGAAGCCACCCAGCACCATGGCGATGATCTCGTTGCACTTGAGCGCCTTGGCCGCGGTGTAGCCCAGGAAGACGGGCATGAAGTAGAAGATAATCTGGCTCGCGGCATAGAGGAGCACGTAGGTGTCGGAAGTCGCGATGTCGATGCCCTGGCGCGCGAAGATGAGCTTCGCGGCGGTGAGCAGGCCCTTGATCAGGCCGGCCGCGGCGATGGCGGGAATAAGCGGGGTGAACATCTTGGCGACGGTCTGCAGGATGCGGTCGCCCAGCTTGCCCTTGGGCTCGTCGGCGACGGGCTTGCCGGTCTCGGCGTCGACGAGGCCGGTGCCCTCGATGCCCGCCATGGGCAGGAGCGCGTCGTAGACCTTCTCGACCTTGGCCCCCAGGACGACCTGGAACTGGCCCTGGGCCTTGACCACCTGGATCACGCCCTCGGTCTGCTCGACCCTCTTCTGGTCGACCTTGCCCTCGTCCTTGAGGACGAGCCTGAGCCTGGTGAAACAGTGCGAGACGTCAGAGATGTTCTCCTTGCCTCCCACCGCCTCGAGGATTTCTGCCGCGCTCTTTGCTGGATCCATCCGTACTCCCTTTCCTAGGGGCTTGTAGGGCTGACTTGGGGCCTCGCCGCGCGACGCCGCCGGCGCCGTGGGGGCTATTGGGCCTTGAGGAATTGGTTGACGTGCATGGCGAGGTAGAGGCGCTGCTCGCTTGTGCACTCCCAGGAGCTGCGCTTGCGGAGGTGCTCGACGATGCGCTCGGTGCAGGCATAGGCGGCAGGGTAGGCCTTGCGAATCATGGCCAGCATGCCATCCGCGTCGATGCCCCCCTCGGGCGGCTCGGCGTCGCCGAGGAGGACCGAGACCAGGTAGCGCAGGTGCGTGATGAAGCGGGTGTAGGCATAGCACTTGTGGTCCAGCACCCCGCCCGCGAAGGACTCCACGATGGAGACGATCTCCTCTATGAGCTCGGTGCTCTCCATGACCAGGTGCATGCCGCCCGCCCCAGAGGCCTGGTCCATCTCGGCGCTGACGATGTGCACGGCAATGGTGTAGGCCTCGGAGTCGGGCAGGCGAATCCCGCAGCAGCGCTCGCAGACGTCCAGGTCCTTCCAGCCCACCTCGACCTCGCGCGGATACACGATGCCGATCTGGGTCGAGAGCGGGTTCTCGAGGTGGATCCCGCCCTCCTCTCGACTGATGGCGAACTGCAGGTGGTCGGCGAGGGTCAGGACCAGGTTGGGATTGAGCTCGCCGAAGCGGTCGCCTGCCAGCTCGATTATCTCCGCGGAGGCCTCAAGCACCTTGTCAGAGAGCGAGACCAGCATGGGAAGCAGGCTCTTGTCGATGCCATAGAAGGCGCACTCGATCTGCGTGGAATCCTTGAGCTCGTAGGGAGTCTTGGGAAAGCCGATACCACGACCGAAGACCACGAGCTTGCGCCCGCTGTCATCCAGTGCGATGGCCACGTTGTTGTTTATCTTGCTGACGATAAACATAAAAATACTCCCTGGAACGGCACAGCGACAGGTGGGCCATGGGGCCCGACGCCCGCGCAAGTGATGCCTCCGAGGAGTAACAAACCTGCTGAATCGAGGAGCATTCTAGAGCATGCTTGGCATGCGCGCAAGGAGGAAGAGGACCCATTTTGGAATCCAGACGACAGGCGCGCCAGAGGCCAGACGCCTCTGGACCCAAGTCATGGCCAGGCGCGTCTGGCTAGTGCCACATGCAGCGGAGGGAGTTCGAGACGTAGGCGCTGCGCATGCGCGAGGTCATCGTGCAGGGAAGGACCCTCGCAAGCAAGATGGACACCCTAAGAAAGCGCCACCGTATCTCCGCGCGCATCGGCGATCCCCCCATCCCCCACCTTCGGGGCGACTATCTCGAACGGAAACGTACCGGCTCGGTTGAACGCCGAGATGAACATCCGGATGGCGTTGGACGGCGTGGTCCCGATCTGCTCGGTCGCCTCGAAGAAGCGGTCCTTCTCGTCGGGAAGGACCTTGGCCACCACCGGCGTCAGCTTTTCCTTCATGTTCACCCCTGCGAGCTGTTTTTTGCTACGTTTTGCTGCTGCATTGGTATTACTTCGTATGCCTTAGGTATACCAGATAATACCAATGGATCAGCTGAGAAAGACGGGCATTTTGCAGGCGGCGCCCAGGCTCGCGCGGAAGGCAGGCGGGGCGGTCGCCATGGAAGAGGCGGCGGGCCCATCGGGACCTACCGCCTTGGCGTCAGTCAACCATGTCGGCGCCCCGCCAGGGGCTCGCACCTAGCGCACGGCATCCACCGCAATCCAGCCCTCGTCGCTCAGGTGACAGCGGCAGGAGGCGAACCCCGCCCTCAGCACGAGCTCCTCGTATCCCTCGGGCGAGAGGACCGTCAGGTCGTACCTGCGGATGTTGGCCAGGGTGTCGGGATCGAGCCCCTCCCGCAGGTACACGTCCGCCACCAGGAGGAAGCGGCCCACGGGACGGATGACGCGCGCCACCTCGCACAGGTTCGCCTCGGGGTCGGGCCAGAAGTAGAAACTCTCCACCGTGGTCACCACGTCGAAGCTCGCGTCCGCGAAGGGTAGCTCGGCAACCGACGCGCAGACCACGTCCATCCTGCCCTCTGCGATGGCCTCGGCGTTGGCCAGGCGGGACTGCTCGCACGAGACCTCGGAGTAGTCGAGGCCCGTGACGTGCCCGCGCATGGCGCCGTCGCCCGCAGCGGCGATGCGCCGTCCCAGGCGGCCCATGGTGGCCCCTCCCCCGCAGCCCACGTCCAGAGCGCGGGTGTCGGGAGCAAGGTCCAGGAAGTCGAGAGCCCAGTTGGTGAGACCCTCGTGGCTCTGGTTCATGCGCCGCAGCATCTGCGCGCCAAAGCTTCCCTCGGGACGGGCGGGGTTTCCCGCCTGGGTCACACGACGCTCATGGTCGTCAAGCCCTGCCACGCCGCCCTCCCGTTCGACGCGGTCGTTCGTCTGGCCTTCGCCTTCCATGGGATCCTCCCGTTCCTCTCGCCCATACGGACGACCCATGTCGACCGTCCGGCGTCACGTTTGTCACGCCCACCCTAGCCAAGCCACGACCACTCGGCAACGGTCTTTCGACTTTGTCAATTGCCTGCCATGGGTGCAATTGTGGTCTATGCTCAATAGGTTGCCAAACGAACGAGGATGCGAGCATGAAGCCAATCATAGGAGTGACCCCCCTTACCAACCCCGACACGGACGAGACGGTGATCCGTCCCGGCTACTTCGAGGCGCTGACTGCCTGTGGGGCGATTCCCATCATGCTTCCCTACACCGACGACGTGACCGACATCGACCAGATCCTGGGTCACGTGGACGGCATCCTGCTCACCGGCGGCTACGACGTCAATCCCCATCTGTACGGAGAGAGCCCGCTGCCCCAGGTGGACGAGCCCCAGAGGGAGCTCGACGCCCTGCAGATGGTGCTGGTGCCTCGCGCCGTGAGCCGCGACCTGCCCGTGCTGGGCATCTGCCGTGGCATCCAGGTCATCAACGTCGCGCTGGGCGGCAACCTCGTCCAGGACATCCCCACGCAGTGCCCGCAGAGCCACACCCACCGCATGGACCCGCCCTTCGACGCACCGTGGCACGACGTGAGCATCGTCGAGGGAAGCCCTCTTGGCAGGCTGCTCGACGGGGAGCCGTCCATGGGCGTCAACAGCAAGCACCACCAGGCCCTGCGCGAGCTCGCGCCGGGAATTGAGCCCATGGCCTGGTCGGACGACGGGCTCGTCGAGGCCGTGTGGATGCCCCAGAAGAGCTACGTGTGGGCGGTCCAGTGGCACCCGGAGCTCATGTTTGCCAGCGACTGGCACCAGCGGCGGCTGATCGAGAGCTTCGTGGCCGCAGCCCAGGAGCACGCGTCCGCGAGGTAGCGAGCGCAAGTCCTTGTTCTATTTGAGCTGTGCCATGATGCGCTCGAAGTTGCGCGTTATTGGCGTCTCCATCCTGGATCTCAGCTCCTCGATGCCCGGAAGACCCTCGCTGGCATCGAACACCCCGCCAATCTTGCCGATTACATCGGACGCGATCCGCAGCATAGTCTCCACGCACCATGCCTCGTCGAATCCATAGCCCCTCATGCCCGCACCCTCTGCATACTTGCTCAATGCCTTTCTGCTCATCCGACCGAAGCGATTCTCTCCCCCTATGCCCATCGCAAGCCGTCCGTCCCTGCGCATGGACTCGTAGCAAAGGCCAGATGCGACGTCGTACATCGGAGCCAGAAGCGCGTCGCCCCCTCCGCCCAGCAGGACCGAATAGTTCTTGGCATGAGCATCTGGAGCCCCTATCAGCGTGTTGAAGAAGAGCATCCTGGTGAACAGCTCAACATTTGTGCGTGCCCTGCTGGTCTTCGACAGCAACCGTACGACGTCCAACGCCCCGGGGCCTCCGTCAATCGTGTACTTCATGTCGGGCATGACGCCCAAGGCCTGGCATAGGTCCTCCTGGTGGATGCGAGCGATCTCGCCCTCTCGGCCGACCGCCCTGTCATAGCAACGAACGACGATTGCGGGCTCATCTCCGAACATCCTGTATTCGACCCTTGATACGGGCAGGTTGCATGCAGCAGCAAGTCTCATGCACACGTATTCGTTCAGAGCCTGGAGGCTATAGCCAAGGACCCCGTTCTTGAAGATATGCGTGGTCGCGGCGGATCCCTCGCAGGAGCACCACGCGCCTTCTCGCAATGCAAGTGCGAACTTCCCCTGATTGCCACCCAACGACCAATGCTCCCCCCTCCCCACCCAAGAGTCCTCCGGGCCTTGGCGAAGCCGTCTGAGGCGATTGCAAATCTGTTCGTCAGAGAGGGACACGTAGCGTGAGGAGCGTCCCAGCACCTTAGACACGCTGTCTGGCGTGCAGAACTGGACCCCGCCAGGACAGTCCAGGCCGATATGCTCAAGCAGGGCCAGGGGATTATTGGCGCTCACGTCGAACTCACGTGCAATGTCTCGGCGGACTGCCTCGCTGTCGGGCAAGAGGCCGAACAGATAGGGCCTTAGTCTTCGCTCCGCATATGCACCATTCCTCACGGGAAGGGAAAGGGAGAGGGGAATTCCATCGTAGCCATCGGCATACCTGAACTCGAAGCTGCCCGAGTCGGTCTGCGAGAGCATGCCGACCTCTTTGGTTCCCATAATTGCGACAAGCTGTCGGGACATCCTCACCCCTCCCAGCCATACGCATCGGAGAGGGACTCGGCAACAAAGTCCGCGTAGGTCTCTTCATAGCATTTCGTTAGCTCTTCGTCAGACACCTGAGGCGAAGCAGACGCCTGCCGCACGGCAGTCGCGGTGCTCGAGCCACCACCAACGTACAGCGAGAGCCCAAGGGAGCCCAAGATCCCCAAGAGTTTGTCGAGTCGAATGCCCGTCGCCTCTCCCTGCTCAAGCGAGAGCACAAGCCGCTCGGACACCCCGGCCTTGTCCGCAAGCTCCCGCCGCGTCAGCCCAAGCTCGAGCCTCCTCGAACGAACCGCTTGCCCCATTTGTCTCGGAATGTGAATCTGTCGCATCGTCAATCCAATCCGCAAAGTTCTGCGGTCAATCACCAGGACAGCGCAACTCAACATTGTCACATGGTGAGAGGTACGGGTAGCACGGGGACTACGCCCAGTCGAAGTTCTCCCTGCCAGCGCCCAGCTCGAAATGATGCCTCACGATGCCCAGGTCGACGCCGGCGAGCGCCCCGGGCGCATAGCTCGCATGCACCGTGCGGCCCGAGCCCTCCAGCATGAACGCCTGACGGTTGATGGCAGTGGGGGCAAGGAGGGCCGCCTCGACGCCCGCCCTGAACCACTCGGGCTCCTCGCCTGCGTAGGAGCTCACCTGGTCCGCACGCTTGGAGCGATGGGGCCTCCCCTGCTCGAGGCCATGGCCCACGCAGACGATGCCCACGAGCTTCTCGCCCTGGGCCATACCCGCCGCACGCGAAGCACCGCCGCGGCTGAAGGTCCCGCCCACCCACCAGCTGTTCAGGCCCAAGGTCTGGGCATGGAGCATGAGGTCCGAGCTGCACCAGCCCAGCGCCTCGTCGAGCGAGCCGTCCTCGGGACCCATGAGGGCGACGTAGTCACGCACGCCGCGGGCGAGCGTCATGCGGAGCAGCGCGCCAAAGGCATGTCCGTCGTCGTGGACGAGCACCATGTGGGTGCCATGCTCGTGGTTGAGGAGCTCGACGCGCCCCTCGAGGGCGGCAAGACCCTGGTCGTCGAGCGACCGTCCGTCGAATTTCCTCACCGTGTGGCGCGCGGCCATGGCCTCTTGCATGTTCATATGTGACGTCCCTTCGGTTCGCGTTGGGGAAAGACTATCCCAGCTCGATGACGTCCAGGTCGTCGGGCACGAAGACCTGGCCGCCGAAGAGCGGTGCGCCCTTCGCCAGATAGAGCTCGCGGCGTCGCCCGAGCTGCTGCTCTCGCTCGGCACGCGATTGCGCACGCTCTTTTCGCCCAGCACGCTGTTGCGCACGGCGGACCCTGCGTTTGCACAGATGGTGAGAGGGGCGAGTGTGCGCAAGCGCGTGGCGGATGCCGGAGGCGTGCGCAACTGCGTGGCGGCACAGCTCGCACACATGCCGACCTGCCTTGCAGGCATTAGCGCGCCTCCGACGCGACCTTCCGCAGGATGCCGGCAAGCGCCAGGGCATCCCTCTCGCTCAATCGGCCAATGCGTCCCGCAGTCCCCAGGTACGAGGCAGGAATCTGGGCAATGCGATCCACCCGAGCGATCGACGGCTTGTCCAACCCCGCCTGTGCCCAGTCGACAAGCCTGTAGTCATTCTCAAGATGGAGCTTGTTGGTGGCGCTGGTAACCATCATGACCAGCTGGTCTCTGCCATCAGACGCCAGCACGATAACGGGCCTGTACTTGTAACCCTTCCCTTCCTGAAAGTTGAAGCGGGCGTGCCAGACCTCCCATCTGCATAGGTTCAAGTCACTCATCCTCGTCCCAGTCCGCAGGGAGGATGGCGGTGTCCGAGGAGTCCAGCTGTGCCTTGTATGCCAGCGCCGAGAGCTCCTCGAAGCTCGGAGCCTCAGGACGGAGGTCAAAGGGAAGGCCGCCGACCTCTATCGACTTGACCAGGAACATGTTGATCGCGTCATTCAGGCTGATGCCCCAGCGCGCGTAGACCTTCCGCGCCCCATCGCGCACCTTGCGGGGAGCGCGTGTCTTTATCTCCGCGTCATGAGGGGGTGTCACAGTTGCCATACTTTACCTCCTTTGCAGTACTTACCCGAATAGTACCCAAATCGGGTACTATCTCGAAGTCTTTCAAGCGAGATGAGCGGTGCCTTTCTCGCTTGGCACGCACGAGCGCACGAAGTGCCCATCCCGCACGCGCATGCGCACACGTTTTTCATCCAGCACGCTGTTGCGCACGCCCTTTTCGCCCAGCACGCTGTTGCGCACAGCAGACCCTGCGTTTGCGCAGATGGCGAGGGGGACGGGCGTGCGCTTTAGCGTGGAGGATGCCGGAGATGTGCGCAGCTGCGTGGCGGATGCCGGAGATGTGCGCTTTAGCGTGGAGGATCCCGGAGGCGTGCGCAACGACGTACTGGCGGCACGGCCGCACATGGACCGCCCAGCACGCAAGACATCAGTGAACATTCGATGCAATCTTACTCAGAATGCAAGCGAGCGCCAAGGGATCCCTGTCGCTCAGTCGGCCGATGCGTCCTGCAATCCCCAGGTACGAGACCGGAATCTGAGCGATGCGGTCAACCCAAGCAATCGATGATCGCTTCAAAGGCATGGGCCATCAGAGGTACATCACGATGAGCTCTACCATGCAGATGGCGGCCATCCCAATCAGTATGCCGCCAATCGCGTGGCCCAGCCCGTCTCGCTTCTGGGCCTCGATTTGCTCATCGGTCGCCTTCCTGTTTCCCGCAATGGACCTGAGACCCCTGCCGGACACGAGCAACGCTCCCCAAACAACTAGGACCAGAGAGACGACAAGCAGAGCCACCACCCCGATGGACTTCGTTTCCATGCCATCCTCCTGCGGAACCGATGAATAATTCACTCCGGCCACATCATAACCCGACCGACCGAGTGCCCGCAAGGATGCCCCGTAATGTCAAATATACCTATCTACCTGCTAATATGGCGTAACTGACGTCAGGGAGCAGACGCCAGAACGACAACGGGCCTGTACTTGTAGCCCTTCCCCTCCTTAAAGCTGAAGCGAGCGCGCCAGACCTTCCGCGCCTCGTCCCGCACGCGATTGCGCACGCCCCTTTCGCCCAGCACGCTGCTGCGCACAGCAGACCCTGCGTTTGCGCAGATGGCGAGGGGGACGGGCGTGCGCTTTAGCGTGGAGGATGCCGGGGACGTGCACAACTGCGTGGCGAGTCCAGACGAATGCGCGCAACGGCGTGCCAGCGACCCAGAGGCATGCGCAACGACGTACTGGCGGCACGAGCCGCAGCCGTAACACAACCGGCCACGCCTCGCACCGCCACCAGCGCCGTACGCGCGTCCCTCTCGCCTGGCCCTCGCTCCCGCTAGAGGGCGGCAGAGTAGATCTGCTCGACGTCCTCCTCGCTCAGCTCCACGAAGCTGCCCTTGGAGCCAGCCGCCGCCTTCTTGGCCATGACTGCGAAGTGCTCGTCGCTCGTGATGCCCACCTCGCGCAGCGTCGCGGGCATCCCCATCGTCCCGAAGAAGAACTCGCGCGTAAGGCGAATGGCCTCGCGCGACGCGGCCATGTCGTCGGCCTCAGTCACGCCCCAGACGTTGCGGCCATAGCGCGCAAACACGGGAGCCGTGCGCTCGTCCAGCACGTGCTCCATCCAGGCGGGCGTCAGGATCGCGAGCCCCTCGCCATGCGTGATGTCATAGAAGGCCGAGAGCTCGTGCTCCATGGGGTGCACGCACCACGCCGGCGAGCAGCCCTCGCTCACCAGGCCGTTGATGGCGTGGCTCGACGCCCACATGAGGTTGGCGCGCGCCTCGTAGTCGTCCGGCGTGGCCAGGGCGATGGGCCCGTAGTGGATGCAGGTCTTGAGGATTCCCTCGGCCAGACGCTCCTGCAGGAAGCTGCCCGGCTCGAAGTGGAAGTAGTTCTCGAAGGTGTGGCTCATCATGTCCGCAGTGCCGGCGGCAGTCTGCCGCACGGGGACCGAGAAGGTGTAGCTGGGGTCGAGCACGGACATCGTGGGCAGCAGCGCAGGCGACGCCGTGCCCCACTTCTCGTTCTTCTCGAGGTCGCTGATCACTGCGAAGGCGTCCATCTCGGACCCCGTGGCCGAGAGCGTCAACACGGTGTAGATGGGTAGCGCGGCCTCGATCAGCTGCGGATGGATGACCAGGTCCCAGGGGTCCCCGTCGTAGCGGGCGCCCGCCGCGACCACCTTCGCGCAGTCGATGGAGCTGCCCCCACCGATGGCGAGGACCATGTCGATGCCGTTGGAGCGGCAGAGCTCGACGCCGCGTCGCACCGTCTGGATGCGGGGGTTGGGCTCGACGCCATCGAGCTCAAAGACCTGAATGCCGGCCTCGCCCAAGACGCGAAGCGCCTCGTCGTAGATGCCATTGCGCTTGATGCTGCCGCCGCCGTAGCAGAGAAGCACCCGATCGCCGCTCTGGCGCAGCTCGCTCAGGTGGCTGATCTGGCCTCGGCCGAAGTGAATCTTGGTGGGCGCAAAGTAGGTGAAGTCGAGCATGGCACTCCCCTTCCGACGACGTCCGTGCCGTCCCCACGGCATCGTGACGGGAAGAGCGTAGCACGGAGGGGAGAGGCCCGAGCCCTTTGGCTGGAATGCGGGCGCACGCGACGGTCGTGCGAGGCCATGACCGGAGCGGCCATGCTAGAACGCTAGAGCAGCCGCATCCCGTGCTCCTCGCAGGCACGCACCATGTCCTCAGGCCAGATGCTGGCCTGCACCTCTCCAACGTGGACGCGGCCCAAGAGCAGCATGCACAGGCGGGACTGTCCGATGCCGCCACCGATGGTGAAGGGCAGCTCGTCCGCCAGCACCGCGCGGTGGTACGGAAGCTCGGCTCGCTCGGGGCACCCCGCCTTCTGGAGCTGGGAGCGCAGTGCCGCGGCATCAACGCGGATGCCCATGCTCGAGATCTCGAGCGCGCGCTGCAGGGGCTCGTACCAGAAGAGGATGTCGCCGTTGAGCTGCCAGTCGTCGTAGTCCGGCGCGCGACCGTCATGCGGCTCGCCGTTGGAGAGCCTCTCGCCTATGCGCATCAGGAAGACGCAGCCCAGCTCGTGGGTGATCGCGTCCTCGCGCTCGCGCGGCGTGAGGCCGGGATAACGCTGCAGCAGCTCCTCGCTGTCCACGAAGTGCATCTCGTCGGGCAGGCGGTAGAAGGCGTCCGGGTACTTGTACCAGACCTCGTGCTGCATGTGCTTGATGATGCGGAAGACCTCGGACGCGGTGCTGCGCAGGGTCTCCTCGTTGCGGTCCTCGCGGCGGATGACGCGCTCCCAGTCCCACTGGTCCACGTAGCAGGAGTGCAGGTTGTCCAGCTCCTCGTCGCGGCGCACGGCGTTCATGTTGGCGTAGATTCCCTCGCCCGGCTGGTAGCCGTACTTGCGCAGCGCCATGCGCTTCCACTTGGCCAGCGACTGCACGACCTCCACGGTCTCGTCCGGCTGCCAGGGCACGTCGAAGCTCACGGGGCGCTCGACGCCGTTGAGGTTGTCGTTGAGGCCGGAGCTCCTCTCCACGAAGAGCGGGGCAGAGACGCGCGAGAGCCTCATCTCGCGGCCCATCTCGCGCTGGAAGGTATCGCGGATGTACTTGATGGCGTTCTCGGTCTGGCGGACGCTCATCTTGGGGTCGTACTGCTCGGGCAGGTAGAGGGACATGTCTGGCGCTCCTCGGCGATCAGCTTTGCGTTTGCACGTATGGCATTGTGCTCGCAGTGGGCATGCCCAGGCAAGCTCTCGGCAAGGGCGCAACACGCTGATAATACAGGCGAGAGGGGGGCGCATGCCGCCGGCGCGACGGCGGAGACAATACGCTGCGGCCGCGGCTGCGTCACGCTGCGGCTGCGTCACGCACGCTGACGCGCACACGCAGTACCGCCGAGTACGCTGATACGCACGCCAATTTCGCTGAGCACGCTGATACGCACGCGCGCCAGCACGTTTGCCCAGTTGGGCGCTGGCGACATTGTGCGCTCGAGCGTGGAGAATTCCGGGCGCGTTCGCTTCAGCGTGTGGGATGGCCCGCACCGCACCATTGGGGTATGCCTCGTGGTTTTGGGCGTTCTTCTGCTCGCGCTTCCCGCAAGGCCCGCACTTGCCGGTGCGGCGAGGGCGGTGTCCATCGTCGTTCTGGCAGCCTGCGCTCTGATGCTTTGCATGGGCTTCGCGTCCAGCGAGGGCCTTGCGCTTGCGTTCGGCGGGGTCGGCGCCGCCATGTGCGGCGGCGTCCTGCCGCTTGTGCGCGAGGGGAGGGTTAGCTGATGTTCGAGAGGCTCGCCGAGCCCCACAGGACCTCCCCCGCCTCTGACGGGGACGGGGCTGGCATGCCGGCCGCCTTCTGCCGCGGCCACGGGGGAGGCCCTTCGGCGACGGGCTCCTGACCGTCCTCGCCCCCCGAGGGGGCGTGCTGCTCCTGGAGCCGGGCGCGGCAGACCCTGATTCGCAGCTAGCCGAGATGTGTACGGGCGCCCGTTCCCGTCTGCGCAGGCAGGCGGCCCGCGGAGGGGGCGCGTTTCCCCCCACTGCGGGGAATGGCACCCCGGGCGGCCGGGCCGCCCTGGGGAACCGCAGCTCGGAGGGGGTGCGTTCTTGCCGCCATCGCCCAAAATCGCGTCTCCCGTACACATCTCGGCTAGCTGCGAATCAGGGTCTGCGGTCGGGGCCTCTTGGCCCGGGGGCGCGCCCAGGAAGCGGCGATACATGATGGGGAGGCTCTGCGACAGGCCCGCGTCCGCGAGGGATGATGGCTTCGTGAAGAATGATGGGGGACTGAACCTGCCCCAGTTTGGTTGACACTGGGGGTGGTATCAGAAATCCGCACCAAACGATGACGTCTGGAGGTTCTGGTGCCATGTTCATCCGAACAGAGAAAACGGGCTGTGGGACTCTATATAAAGCATGACAGGAACACCGCTGAGGTGCGCGACGAGCTGGTGTATCCCAGCTGGCAGGCGCTCTACAACCGATGCGACGGCTGCCCAAGGCACGGCTCCGGCCCGACTACCGCTCGCATGTAAGGTCCACGGAAAGGCAGAAGCACGCAGCCGTCCCGCACTACCTATCGCATGGAAAGTGCGTGTCGGCCACGAATACGAGCTGGAGCGGCAGATTGACCAAGGTGAACGCGGTTGAAATCGTTTGCTCTGTCCCGCCTACCCGAGGGGAAAGATGGTAAGGCCCCTCATGCAGCGTAGTACCCTACTATATGAGCTTTGCCTGGGGAACCGGAGCCCGCAGACAGAAGGGAACAAGATACATGGACAGCAGGAAGCTCCTCACCATACTGGGTGCCATATTTACGGTGATCGGGGCTATCGTGCTCACGATTGGCATCGCTCTGTTCGTGAGCACGAACCAGAAGTACGCAGCGGGCGAGACGGTGCAGGCGCAGATCGACCGGATCGACGTCTACAGAACCCGCAACGGCACTGGCAGCAACAGCAGCACAAGCACCAACTACGACGTGTACGTGAGCTATGAGTATGACGGCAAGAGCTACGACGACGTGCTCCTGAACTCCTACGACGGCTCGATGTACGAGGGGGAGCAGCTGGAGCTTCTGGTCGACCCCGAGCGTCCCGGCAACGTCGCCGTCCCCGGCTTCGCCACCATGACCCTGGCGGGCTTCGGAGGGTCGGGCGCCCTCTGCCTGGTGACAGGGCTGTCGCTCCTGATCGTTCCCCGTGTGCGCCGGCGGCGCGTCGGGAACCTAAAGCAGACGGGCAAACGGCTCGACGCGACAGTGCAGGAGGTAACGGTCCTCGACAACCGGACGTTCAACGGCGTGCCCGGCCGGCAGGTCCGGTGCACGTACAAGGAGGGCGGGCAGAACTACCGCTTCACCAGCGCCTGCGCTTACTGGCCGGTCGAGGATGCGCTCCATGCGGGCGACCACATCGACGTGTACGTCAACCCGAACGACTACGCCAAGAACTACGTTGACATCCCCTCCGCCGACAGGCTGCCTTCGAGCAAGACATACATCGACCTCTAGGCTCGCGTGGCGAAGCGGATGCGGCGCCAGGCATAGGGGACGGTGCTCTCGCATCGAGCCCTTTTGGAAGGAGCCGCATGGAATCGTTCGCTCCCGATAGCGGCATCGCCTTGCTCTGCGCTTGGATGTCCGCGTCCATCGCCATACTTTGCTACTTGTTCACGCAGGGCTCGTCTTCGAGGAAGAGGGGCACGGGGTGGAAGGTTCTCGCGGCGGCCGGCATCATCGTCACCCTCGCGATCTTCGCCCTCCCAGAGACCGCGAGCGCGCTCGTCACCTTCGCGTACACGTGCACGGCGCTTTTGTGCATCGGCGCGTACGGGGTCGTCTGGGGCATCAGCAAGGCGACCGCGCGTCGGCGTTGCACGGCGCAGGTCGAGGCCACGATCACCGACTCCCGCATCATACCCACCGGCAAGTCTTACTCACGGGTGTACACCGCCACGTTCGACTATCAGGACCAGACATACGAGGCCGACGACCTGAGCGGCAGGGTGGACCGTGCCGCTGCCGGATACCGGCCCCCAGAGCCGCCAGCCGGTCCTGCCAACCGGAAGCCGACGAAGAGGGGCCGCGAGCCTCTCGGGGTGGGGGATCCCTGCACGCTTTTGGTCAACCCGCGCGAGCCGGCCGAGGCGATATACGTCAACGAGCACAACGTCGCTGCCGGCATCGCCACTGCCCTGCTTGGGGTGTTCATGATGGCGCTTGCCGGATTTACCCTGGCCGTCATGCTCAACTCGGCCGCCGATGTCGTTGCGCCCTTGCTGCCCACGCTGTAGCGGGCGGGATTGGCCTTGTCGGGATGTGACGGGAGCTGATGACGCACGGCGCCGATGTTCCCTTTGACCCGTGTTTTGCGAAGGCTGTTCGCGACTCCTGCTTCGCAACGAGCGCTACGACAGGCGTGGCGGTGCCCGTTGCCGTGAGGTGGGCGAGGGCCGCGAGGAGATCGAGCTCGCGCTGCGCGTGTACCTCATGCGGCTCTGGTATGACCTCTTCGACGACGCCCCGGGGCTTCCGTCACATTTTCTTGTCACAGGCGTGAACGGGCCGTCCACCAACTTCACCCAGGGTCTACCATAGCCCCCAGCACACCTACTTCTCGTCGCTCCCTGGCATGTGGGGCCGAACCCTCTCCTGCTCCTCCCTCCCCAAGACCTACGCCATGACCGGCTGGCGCCTTGGCTACGTGATCGCCCCCGAGGAGTGATCGACCGCGCCAAGAAGGTGCACGACTTCCTCACCGTGGGCGCTGCGGCGCCCCTCATGGAGGCGGCCGTGGCCGGGCTCACCCTGCCTGACTCCTACTACGAGGGGCTGCCCGAGCTCTACACCCGCAAGCGGGACCTCTTCTGCGCCGGCTTGCGCGACCTGGGCTTCTCCATCGTGGAGCCGTACTCGTGTTGATGCGACCGTCCCTCTTCATTGGAAAGTCGCCTTGTATCCCATGCCGCGCACGGTGACGATCCTGAAGCCAGTGCAGCCGGCGAGCCTTGGCCGCAGGTTTGCTATACCATTGTCAATGTGGTGTTTAACGCCCCGATTCCGGTCGCGCCTGCGGCCTGCATTCCGCCTGCACCCCACCACTCGGCCTTCCTGGTGGTTCTCGAACTCCTTCGCCAGGTTCTGCGGCCGGTAAGGCACCACGGGTCTTCCTCTCTCGCCAAGTCGCCCACCTTCAGAGCGGACTCCACGCCCACCGCACAAGACCACCAGTCCAAACAGGCTGACCACCCGTCCCTATAGTTCCAGTCAGCGAGCACGTGGTTTGTCAGCCAACGGACGGAGGCACACGATGACACCGACCAAACGCAAGCAAGACGGGCTTCTCTTCAAGGTATCCATCCTCTCCATCGCAGTCATGCAGGCAACGGCCCAGGCGGTCGGCGGCATCCTCAACACCATGGCTGCGGCCATGCCTGGCGTGGATGCCACGGCGGTCAACTCCCTTTCCACGGTACCCAACGTGGGCGCCATGGCGGGCATGTTTCTGAGCCCCTTGGACAAACCGGCTCATCGTCACTTCTGGTGGCTAGCACACCCCGACGCCAGCCGGGCCGAGAAGTCCAGGCGTCCCAGCCTGAGGAAGGCCATGGCCTCCGGGCAGGCCAGGTCCCCGAAGCCCCCCGAGGCCCTCTTGACGGACTGGGTGGCCGAGCTGGGCCCCTCCGGGACCGCGTTCGTCGCGTTGCGGGGGAACCAGTCGAGGATGCCCTCCCCCTCCTCGCGCACGGTCCTCGCGACCGCCTTCGTCCTCGGGACGTCCGAGCGCATGATCCGGCTGGTGGCCCGACCCGGCCCCCTGGGGGCCGGCCCCCCGCCCGGGCGGTCGCGGACGCCCCCCGTCGCCCCGGCCACGGCGCGCGCCCCGGCGGCGGGGAGGCGCTCCGGGGAGGGCGCCCCCCTCCCCTCCCGCCGCCCCTCCGCGAGGTCGCCCTCGCG
>NZ_DBEZHV010000010.1:0-48122 GCF_048189965.1 Olsenella phocaeensis
CTGTACTGGTCGTCCTCCTCCTCTTCCGGCTCGAGCTCGTCGTCCTCCTCGAGTTCGTCGTCCTCCTCGTCGTCGGAGTCGCCCTTGGGCCTGGCGGCCTCGCCGTCGCTCGTGATTTGGACGCCCTTGGCGCGCACCGCGTCATAGAGGTCCGAGAGCTCGTCGTCGTCCACGTCGAGCTCCCCGATGGCCACCTGGACGTCGTCCTCGGTCACCGACTTGGAGCCAGAGGCCTGCTTGACGAGCCTCCCGACGACCCCCTGGAGCTCGTCGGTGAGGTTGGGAGCGGTGCTGTTCTTCTTGTTTGCCACTGGTTTCCTTTCCACGCAAGGGCGTAGGGAATGGTACCCAATTTACGAACTCACTAACGACGAGATGCGCCTTCCTAGCTCGCCGATGCGCTTTTGCACGTCGGTCGCCCGCCTGAAGAGCTCCTGTGAGGACTCGTCGGGCAGCGAGGAGGCGCTCCTGAGGCGCGCCTTCATGGACCTGACGGCCCGCCTGCAGCTCCAGAGCTCGACCACGTCCAGGAGGAAGGACGCCTGGTCGGAGGCGCTCATGCCAGACACCAGCTGGAGCCTGCCTCCCGCCAGGAACCGTGGGGCGTCGGCGACCATGGAGCTCGCGGCCGCCACCACCTCGGCGGGCGTCGCGCCCTCGGGCGTGGCGAGCATGGCCCAGGCCATGGACTCGTGGCGGGCATCGACCCACGAGAAGGAGGCGATGCGGTCGGCGTCGGGCCGTATCGCCTCGATGTCCTTCGCCATGAGCGAGAGGAGCTCCCGTTCGGCCGTGGCCTGCATGCGCTCGTCGCTCGAGAGCGCCGCGAGCGCGATGGGCGCGCCGGCCTCGGAAGGCCCGTCGTAGCCGGCATACGCCTCCGCGGCGGGCAGGTACCCGCCTGCCGGGAACGGGGCAGCGCCCGCCGTCGTGGGGACGCGCGTGCCGGCGCCGCCCGCGTCCTGGTTGCGCTTGCGCTGCGCCTGGCGATGGACGTGGCGCTTCGTCTCGTCCACGCTCGTCCCCAGGAGGTCGGCCAGCTGGGTCGCATAGCCGTCGAGGAGGATGGAGCCGTCCAGCGGGGCGAGAAGCGCCGCCATCTGGTCGAGCGCCGCCACGCGCCGGCCCGGCACGCTCAGGTCCACGCCGGCGAGGCGCTTCTCGAACACGAAGTCCATGAGGGGACGCGACTCGGCGATGCGCGCGCGAAGCTCGTCGGCCCCATGCGCGCCCAGGTACTCCGCAGGGTCCTGCCCGCCAGGAAGCACCACGCACCTCAGCTCCACCGACGTCTTGTCGATGTACTGGATCGCCCTCTCGGCCGCGCGCTGCCCGGCCTCGTCGCCGTCGAACATGCAGACGACCCGGGACTTGGCAAAGCGCTCGATCATGCGCACGTGGTCGAGGGTGAGGGCGGTGCCCAGGGCGGCGACGGCGTTGGTGATCCCCGCCTCGTGCATGGCGATGACGTCGGTGTAGCCCTCGCAGACGATCGCCTCGCCGCTCGCCACCATGGCCTCCTTGGCGCGGTGGAAGGCGAAGAGGTGCTTGCCCTTGTGGAAGACGCGGGTCTCCTTGGTGTTGAGGTACTTGGGCTTGGCGTCCGTGAGCACCCGGCCGCCGAATCCGATGGTGCGCCCCTGCTCGTCGTGGATGGGAAACATCACGCGGTCGAAGAAGCGGTCGCGCGGGCCGCCCCTCCCATCCAGCGCGAGGTCGCAGGCGAGCATCTCCTGGGGGGAGAAGCCCTTGGAGCGCAGATGGGAGACGAGCTGGCCGTGCCCGGGGGCGTACCCCAGCCCCCAGCGCCGGCAGACGGTCGATCCGAAGCCGCGCCCCGCGAGGTAGGCGCGACCGGCGGCCGGCCCCTCTCCCCTGCCCCTCATGAGCAGGGTCGAGTAGAAGCCCTCGGCGGCGGCGAGGCAGTCGATGAGCCGGTTGCGCTTGGGGCCACTGGGACCGGCGGTCCTCTCCTCGCTGAGCTCGATGCCGGCGCGGTCGGCAAGGTAGCGGATGGAGTCCGGGAAGTCCAGGCTCTCGCGCTTCATCACGTAGGCGAAGAGGTCGCCGCCCTCGCCGCAGCCGAAGCACTTCCAGAGGCCCGTGGAGGGGTTCACGTGGAAGGACGGGCTCTTCTCGTGATGGAAGGGGCAGCAGCCCCAGAAGTCGGCGCCGCGGCGGCGGAGCTCCACCGTCTCTCCCACCAGCTGCAGGATGTCGGTCGCCTGGCGCACGCGCTCCTTGTCCTCGTCGGTGATCACGCCCCCACCCCCTCGAGGTCGGCGGCCCCTCCCAGCGTCACGGCGCGATCGCCAAAGTTGGCGCGTACCCAAGCTATGTTGCCCATGACGACCCGCTCGAGCTCCTCGAGGGAGTCGAAGGGGCGGGAGTCCCTGAGCCAGCGGCCGAACGAGACGTGGACCCTCCGGCCATAGAGGTCACCGGAGAAGCCCAGGAGGTTCGCCTCCAGGAAGGGACGGTCCGCCTCGGAGAAGCTCGGAGGCGCCCCCACGTTGATCGCGGCGGGCCACGAGCGTCCCCGCGCGCTCACGAAGCCCGCATAGACGCCCTGGTCGGGCGCGCAGGACCCCAGGGGGAAGCTGACGTTTGCCGTGGGGAAGCCGAAAGCGGTCCCCTCTCCCCTCCCGTGGACCACCACGCCGGACACGAAGTGCAGCCGGCCCAGGAGCCCTGCGGCGTCCTCGACGCGACCCCCTCGGACGAGCCCGCGCACGCGCGTGGCCGAGATGTGCTCGCCACCCGAGCGGGCGAGCTCGTGGCAGTGGGCGCGCATGCCGAGCGGGGCGGCGACGGCGGCGAGCTCCGCAGGGCCGCCCTTGCCCCCCCTGCCAAAGCGGAAGTTGCTCCCCACGTGCATGGAGACGGAACGCAGGGGTCCTTCGAGCGCGGCGGAGAGGAACGCGTCGTACGGCGTCGCGGCGAGCCTGGGGGTGAAGTCGAGCAGGAGCACGGCGTCCGCCCCCGCGAGGAGCAGGCCACGCACGCGGTCCATGGGTTCCAGGAGCCGAGACGAGGGGCGAGGCCCCGCAAGGAGCTCGGCCGGGTCGGGGTCGAATGCGACGGCCACGCAGGCGAGCCCGAGCTCGTCGGCCTCGCGGCAGGCATGCGAGAGGAGCTCCCGGTGACCTCGGTGGACGCCGTCGAAGGCGCCGATGCAGGCCACGCAGGGGAGGGGGGTCCCGACGTCCATCCCGGCGCGTAGGAAGAGCCTGCCGCCCGGGACCGCGCGCACGGTCGGGGCAGGACGTCCGTCCAGGAGGAGGGAGTCCCTGACGAGCGTCGCGGCGTCGTCCCCAGCGAGGGGCAGCGGATACCCGAGCAGGCTCGGGGCGCTCATCGTGCCACCCCGTCTATGCCCTGGGGGAAGTTGCTCCCGCAGCGGAGCCATCCGCCCGACCGCTCCCAGACGCCCAGGAGCCTGCCGTCGCGCACGAGGCAGCAGGACTGGCCGTCAAGCACGTCGCCGCCGGAGGCGCGGAGGCGGCGGCCGCAGGCGACGTCGTCGAGCTCGTCCGCGGCAAGCTCGCGCACGGGCAGGCCCAGTGCGCGGCAGGGGTCGAGCCGCAGGTCGGCGAGGCCGGCGGCGCCAAGCTCCTCGAGGAGCTCCAGGCCCGCGCAATCGCCGAGGCCCACGTTGCCCGCGCTCGTGCGGCGCAGGCCCGAGAGGTGCGCGGCGCTCCCGAGCACGGCGCCGAGGTCGCGCGCGATGCTCCTGATGTAGGTGCCCTTGGACACCTCGAAGAGGCAGTGCCAGGTGAGCGGACCCTCGGAGCCGATGCCAAGGAGCTCGGCGCGCATGATGCGGACGTGGCGCGCCTCGAGCTCGAGGGGGCTCCCGGCCCGGGCCGCCTCGTAGGCGCGCCTGCCCCCCACCGAGATGGCGGAGAAGGCCGGGGGGAGCTGGTCGTGCTCCCCCACCAGGGACGCGAGGGCACGCGCCGCCCCATCGGGGTCGCGGAGCCGGTCGGGGACCTCCGCCACGCGCACGACCCGACCGTCGGCGTCGTCGGTGTCGGTCTGGCTGCCAAACTCGACCCATGCCTCGTATGACTTGGAGTCGGCCGAGAGGAGGCCGAGGAGGCGCGTCGCCTGCCCGATGCCCACGACGAGGACGCCCGTCGCCGCGGGGTCCAACGTGCCGGCATGGCCCACGCGCCTCTCGCCCACCGCGCGACGCACCCTGCCCACCACGTCATGGCTCGAGAGCCCCTGGGGCTTGTCGACGGCCACGAGGCAGTTGATCCCGCTCTGGCCGCGCCTCACTGGACCCCACGCCCGCCTTCGCTCGCGACAGGCGAGAAGAGGGCGACCAGGCGGGGAAGGGCGGCAGAGAGGACCTCGTCGAGGTCCGACTCGATGGTGAAGCCCGCGGCCGCGCGATGCCCCCCGCCGCCCAGCTCGCGGGCGATGCCCGAGATGTCGAGGTCGGACTTGCTGCGAAGGTTGCCCCTCACCCTGCCGTCGGGGAGCTCCTTGAGGAAGAGCGCCACCTCGGACCCCGCGACGCTGCGGACGACGTCGATGAGGCCGTCGCACTCATCCGGGCTGGCCCCCGTGCGCTCGAGGTCGGCCGCGGTGGCGTAGCTGTAGGCCACCTTGCCCTCGGCAAAGGTGGTAATGCGCCCCATCACCGCGGACTTGAGGTGTAGGAAGGGCAGGCTGTAGTTCTGGTACACGTTGAGGGAGACCTCCGAGGGGGAGGCCCCTGCGTCCACCAGGAGCGACGCCACCGAGAATGCCTCGGCGTCAGCGTTCTGGTATTGGAAGCGACCGGTGTCGGTGGAGAGGGCGCAGAAGAGGCACTGGGCCATCTGCGGTGTGATCCGGACCCCCAGGTGGAGGGCGAACTCGGCGACGATGACGCCCGCCGCGGCAGCGTCGGGGCGAATCAGGGCGAGGTCGGTGTACGGCTCCTCGCAGGGATGGTGGTCCATTATCGCGCTCCGGCGGGCCCGCCTCATGACCGCCTCGCCGTCGTGCAGGCGCGCGACATCAGAGAGGTCCACGCTCACGAAGAGGTCGGGCGCCCCGTCGTAGTCCGCCGCATGGACGAGCGTGTCCGCGAAGGGCAGGAAGTCATAGAGCCTGGGAATGGGCTCGGGGTCCGCCAGGAGGGAGACGACCTCCTTCTCGGGCCACTTCGCCCTCAGGGCCGCGGCAAGCGCCAGGCCCGAGCCCAGGGCGTCGCCGTCCGGGTTGGTGTGCGCACAGATGGCGATGGAGCCAGCCGCCTCCATCGCCGAGGCGATGGAGGCGAACCTCTCCTCTTGTTCCGGATTGGATCTGATGTCCACGGGCTGGCTACTCCCCCTCGCCGTCCCCGGAGGGCGCGTCGCCCGCGGAAGACCCCACGGGATAGCCCTCCTCGTCCTTCTCCACCGCGAGCGTGCTGGGCACGTTCTCGAGGGCGCGTGCGATGCGTTCGGCCTCGTCGGCGGTCGTGTCGATCTGGAAGATGAGCTCGGGGGTGACGCGCCAGCCCAGGGCATGGCCCAGGAGGCTGCGAACGCGGCCCCTGGCCCGCCCGAGCGCGGCGAGCACCTTGTCGTAGCTCTCCTTGTCGCAGCTCACGTAGGCCTTGAGCACCGACTTGTCGACCGAGACCTCCACGCTGGTGAGGGTCACCAGCGCGAGATCGGGGTCGGAGACCTCGAAGAGGAGGATGCTCGCGAGCTTCTCGCGCGCGATCTTGTTGACGCGACGCGAATTCTGGTTCTGCTTCATCTTCTACTCCGTACGGGCGACTTCTTCGATGCGGTAGGTCTCGATGATGTCGCCGACGTGGATGTCCTGGAAGTTCTCGAGGCCCACGCCGCACTCGAAGCCGGCCTTGACCGACTTGACGTCGTCCTTGTAGCGGCGCAGGGACGCGAGCTTGCCCTCGTAGACCACGATGCCGTCGCGGACGAGGCGGCACTTGTCGTCGCGCGAGACCTCGCCCTCCTGGACCATGCAGCCGGCGGCGATGCCGACCTTGGGGACCTTGAAGGTGTTGCGGACCTCGATCGAGGCGGTCTGGACCTCCTGCTCGGTGGGCTTGAGCATGCCGATGCGCGCGGCGTCGATCTCTTCGATGGCCTTGTAGATGACGCTGTAGGTGCGGATCTCGACGCCCTGCTGCTCGGCGGCAACCCTGGCCTTCGCCTCGGGACGAACGCCGAAGCCGATGATGATGGCGTTGGAGGCGTCTGCCAGGGTGACGTCGGTCTCGGTGATGGCACCGACGGCAGAGTGGATCACGTTGATACGAACCTCGCTCTGGTCCATCTTGCCCAGAGAGTCGACGAGCGCTTCGATGGAGCCCTGGACGTCGGCCTTGATGATGAGATTGAGCTCCTTGACCTCGGAGTCCTCCATAGTAGAGAAGAGGTTCTCGAGCGTCACGTGCTTGACCTTGTTCTGCTCCTCGATGCGGGCCTTCAGCGAGCGCTCGTCGGCCAGGGCCCGTGCGTCGCGCTCGTCCTGGAAGACGCGGAACTCGTCGCCCGCCATGGGCACGCTCTGGAGGCCGAGCACCTCGACGGGGTCGGAGGGACGGGCCTCGGTGACGCTGTTGCCGCGAGGGTCGACCATGGCGCGAATCTTGCCGAAGGACATGCCCGCGACGATGGCGTCGCCCACGTGGAGGGTGCCGCGGCTGATGAGCAGCGTGGCGACCGAGCCGCGACCGCGGTCCAGCTTGGCCTCGAGGACGTTGCCCGAGGCGAAGGTGTCGGGGTTGGCCTTGAGCTCGAGTACGTCGGCCTCGAGCAGAACGGACTCCAGGAGGGTGTCTATGCCCTGCTTCTTCTTGGCCGAGATGTCGACGAACATGTTCTGCCCGCCCCACTCCTCGGGAATGACGCCGTACTCGGTGAGCTCCTGGCGCACGCGGGTGGGGTCGGCGCCCGGCTTGTCGATCTTGTTGACGGCCACGATGATGGGCACGTTGGCGGCCTTGGCGTGGTTGATCGACTCGATGGTCTGGGGCATGACGCCGTCATCGGCGGCGACGATCAGGATGACGATGTCCGTCACCTTGGCACCGCGGGCGCGCATCGCCGTGAAGGTCTCGTGGCCGGGGGTGTCGATGAAGGTGATCACGCGGTCGTTGATCCTGACCTGCGACGCGCCGATGGCCTGGGTGATGCCACCCGCCTCGCCCTCGGCGACGCCGGTGTGGCGGATCGCGTCGAGCAGCGACGTCTTGCCGTGGTCGACGTGGCCCATGACGGTGACCACGGGCGGCCTGCCCTTGAGGGTAGACGGATCGTCGTAGAAGGTGAAGGAGTTCTCCTCCTCCTTGCTCATGACCTTGACGTCGCGCCCCAGGTCGTCGGCGACCAGCTCGATGAGCTCGTCCGACATGGACTCGGTGACGGTGAGGGGGGTGCCCAGGAGGAAGAGCCTCTTGATGATGTCGTTGGCGGCAATGCCCAGGAGCTCGGCGAGCTCGGCCACCGTGGAGCCCTGGGGCACCTTGACCGTGTCGAGCTGCGAGAGGTCCTGGTCGTTCTCGATGGCCTCCTGTATGCGCTGCTCCTCGGCCGCGGCCTGCTGCTGCTGCTTCCTGCGCTCCTTGCGCTTCTTGCGCCTGCCGGTGGACTGGCGGGCCTCCTCGATGGCCTCGCGGGCCTCGACGATGACGTGGCTCGAGCGCGTGAACTCCTCGGCCTCGCGGGCCATGCGGCTGTAGCGGTCCTCCTCCTGGCCCCTGCGCCCGCCCTTGCGGCCCTTGCCACGACCGCGGGAGTCGGCGGAGTCGGCGGCAGTGGCCGGCGCCCCGTCTCGCTGCGGGGCGGGGCCACGGCGACCCGGGCGGGCAGCGGACTCGCGCCTCTGCCCGCGCGACTCCTCCTTCTTCTTGGCGGCCTCCTCGGCCTGCTGCTTGAGCACCTGCTCCTGCTGGGCGATCTGGTCAAGGAGGCTGGTGAAGGAGGGCGCCATCTTGGGCGCGGTGTCCTTCACGCGGTTGCGCTCGGCCTCCTCGGCCTTCCTGCGCTCCTCCTCGGCACGCTCCTCCTCGGCCTTCTTGCGGGCTGCCTCGGCGGCGGCGCGCTTGCGCTCCTCCTCGGCGCGCTCGCGCTCGCGACGGGCCTCTGCCTCCAGGCGCTCCCTCTCGGCCTTCTCGGCCTCGATGCGTTCCTGCTCCGCCTTGGCTTCCTCCTCGGCCTTGCGCTGCGCCTCAATCTCGGCGGCGCGGGCCTCGAGGATGGGCTTGAGCTTCTTGCGGACGATCGAGACGTAGGCGTCCTCGAGCGTCGACGAGGGGGACTTTGCGGGGATCTTCATGTCCTGGAGGTGACCGAGCATCTCCTTGCTCGACATGCCGTATTCCTTTGCCAGGTCATGCACGCGGGTCTTTGCCATGTAACCAACCTTCTTACGTACGTTTGGGCGGACGGGGTGGGTGACCTCTTAGATCAGGGAGTCCGGGTCGTCAGAGACCGAGGCGTCCGAGAGCTCCTGGAGCTTCTCGTGGATGCCGCAGAAGCGGGAGCCGGGACGGGCCATGTTGCGGCACTGGATGCCCGTGGGTCCCACGTACTCGCAGCGGTGGCCCCCCTCCTCCGCCAGGATGTCGACGTCGTCGTGGGGCAGCTCGCGCATGACGTCGGCGGCAAGCGACTCGTTCTTGATGTCGATGTGCATGCCGGTGAGGCGGGCGGCCAGGCGGGCGTTCTGGCCCTCCTTGCCGATCGCCAGCGAGAGCTGGTCGTCGGGCACGATGACGGTGGCGTAGTTGTTGTCGTCGTCCACGATCACGCGCGAGACGCGGGCGGGCGAGAGGGCATTGGCGACGCACTTGGCGGGGTCGTCGCTCCAGAGGACGACGTCCACGCGCTCGCCGCGCAGCTCCGAGACCACGGTGCGCACGCGACTGCCCTTGGGGCCGACGCAGGCGCCGACGGGGTCGAGGCGGTCGTCCATGGACGAGACGGCCACCTTGGACCTCACGCCCGGCTCGCGCGCGACGGAGCGCACCTCGACGATGCCGTCATAGACCTCGGGCACCTCGAGCTCGAAGAGGCGGCGCAGGAGGTCCGGGTGCGTGCGCGAGACCACGATGGAGGGGCGCTGGCGCTCGGAGCGAATCGGGGGCTGCGAGCTGTTGGGGTCGCGCACGTCCACGATGATGGCGCGGATGCGCTGGTTGTGGCTGTAGCGCTCCCCCTGCGGGCGCTCGTTGCGCTCGTCGGGGAAGCGGCGCTGGTCGAAGTAGGGCAGCTCCGCCTCGACGCCCTCGCGAATCTTGATGAAGGCGAAGTCGGGCGTGGTCTGCAGCACCGTGCCGGTGATGATGTCGCCGATACGGTGCGAGAACTCCTCGAAGATCTGCTGGCGCGCGGAGTTGCGCACGATGTCCATGATCTCGCTCTTGGCGTGCTGGGCGGCGATGCGGGAGGCGTCCTTGGGGGTCACGTCCTCCTCGTCGAACTCGGTGTACTCGCCCGTCTCCTCGTCCATCGAGTCGTCGCGGGGGATGAGCTTGTAGACGTAGACCTTGCCGGTGGCGCGGTCGATGGTGACGCGCGCGCCCCAGTCGAGGTGCAGGACCTCGGTGTAGCTCTTGGCCAGCGACTGCTCGAGGCGGTCGATCAGGTAGAGCTCGTCGATGTGCTTCTCCTGGCAAAGCGCCATCAGCGCTTCCATCATCTCGGATGCCATGCTGCTTCCTCTCCTTGCCCCGGCGCTACGCCCGGTCGAAGTTTGGCTTGATCTTGCAGGACTTAATCTGGTCGAGCTCGAAGGCGAGCTCCTCTCCCTCGCACTCGACGCGCACGAGGGAGCCCTCGATGCCCAGGAGGCGCCCGGCGAAGCGGCGCCTCCCCTCCGTGGCGGCGGTGGTCAGCGAGACGTCCTCGCCCGCGAAGCGCTCGAAGTCGCGCGCGCGGCGCAGGGGGCGCGAGAGGCCGGGGGACGAGACCTCGAGGGTGTAGGAGCCCTCGATGGGGTCGAAGGCGTCGAGGGCCTCGTTGATCCAGCCGCTCTGGGCCGCCACTTCGTCGAGCGAGATCGTGGGGAGCCCCTCGTCCGCATGGTCGATGCGCACGCGGACCGTGGGAGCCTTGGCGGACCCCACGACCTCCACGTCCACGACGTCGATGCCATGGGGGGCCGCGGCCTCCTCCAACGCGGCGACCAGCCGCTTCTCAAGGTCAGTCGATGCCACCCTGTCTCCTTCCCGCCCTGCGGCGTCCCTGCATACCAAAAGGAAGCGGGGCAAAGACGCTGCCCCACTTCCTCGAACGTTCACGATTAAGCTCTGCACACTATAGCACGCCGGCGACGGGACGGGAGCGACGAGGCGGACCCACACGTTTGCTGCACTTTGGTGAGCGCCCGAGGTTGATTTGCGAAGTCAGCCGGACGCCCAATGACCGCCCGAGGACCACCGGGAGCCCGCCGGGGGGCACGGGCGCGTCATTCCCCCGCGAGGCGCTGCCGCAGGAAGTCCCTGAACGCCCGGGTTGGCTCGTCGAGCGCGGAGTTCCTGCGCCAGGCGACGTAGAGGGAGCGTCGCGAGGCCTGGCAGGGCAGCTCGAACTGCAGGAGCCTGCCCGCCTCCACCCCCGCCCTGGCCGCGCGGGACGACATCACCGTCACGCCGAGGCCCGCCTCGACGAGCTGGCGGATGGTCTCCTGGTCGTTGGTGCGCGCGACGACGTCGAGCCCCTCGCCCGTAAGCCCCAGCTCCTCCAGGATCCTGTCCATAGTGGAGCGGCTCCCGCTGCCCTCGCCCCTCAGGACGGTCCGCTCGCGCAGCAGCAGCTCGCGCACGGCCTCGGCCCCAGCCCCCGCAAGCGCGCGGAAGCGGTCCTCAGCGGGGGTGACGAGCACCATGTCGTCGGCACAAAGGGGCACGCACTCGAGCGAGGGCTCGTCTGCGGGAAGCCCCGTGAGGCCAAGGTCGAAGCTGCCCTCGGCGAGCCCCGAGACGACCTCGCGGCTGTCGTGCTGGAAGATCCTGAAGCGCGCGCCGGGCCAGGCACTGGTGAAGGCGAACAGCGCGTCGGGCAGGACGTAGGCCGAGGGGACGGAGGAGCTTCCCAGGTAGATGGCATTGCGCTCGCGGCTGCGCGCGTCCTCGAGCAGGCGGTCGCGCAGGGCGAGCATGGAGCTCGCCTGCTCGAAGACCCTGGCCCCCTGGGACGTGAGCTCGACGCGGCGGGCGCCCCTCAGCACGAGCGTGGTTCCCAGCTCCTCCTCGAGCGCCCTCAGGTGGGTCGAGATCGTGGGCTGGGACACGCCCAGGACCTCCGCCGCCCTCGTGAAGCTCTCGCAGCGCACGACGCTCACGAAGGACTGCAGCTGCCTCAGGTCCATGCCAGGTCCACCAATCGTGACGGGGGCGGCGGGGCGGCGCCTCTCGCCTGCCCCATCGGAAGGGTCGATGCCCATCGGGGCAAGATTCTAGCATCGCCGGGACGCCCCGGCCGCAGCGACGCGCCGCGAGACGTCTGCATCGCCGCGGAAGGGAAGGGGCTAGCCCCGTCCCCCGGCCGGCACGCGCGCCTCGCCCACCAGGCGGGACACCCCCGCGTGGTCGAAGGCCTCGAGCAGCATCTGCGCGTACCTACGCGAGACGCCCAGGCGGTCCCGGAACTGCGCCAGCGTCACAGGGGCGCCAGAGGCGAAGAGCTCACCGAGAGCGGCGCGGGCCTCCTCGTACGCGCTGGCCAGGACCAGCCAGCCGCCGGGCAGCTCGACCAGCGCACCCTCCCCCTCCATGTGGGCGAGAAGGGCCGCGAGCTCCGGCTCGGAGGCGCCGGCCGCCTCGGCGAGCTTGTCGCGCGACGTCGCCCTGAGGCCCCTCTCGCCCAGGACCTCGAGCAGGCGCCCCTGAAGCTCGAGCTGACGGTCGTCCAGATGGGGCTCGAAGCCGGGGAGCCACGCGCGGCCCTCCCCCAGCTCGAGGACGCCCTCGCCCGCGAGCCAGTGGAGCCAGGCGTCCGCGACGGAGGAACAGGAGGCGAGGACGCGCTCGCGCAGCTCCCCCAGCCCCATGCCGCGCTCCAGGGGATGGCCGTCCTGGTGCTCCCCCAGCAGTTCCCTGACCTCGTCGGCGAGCACACGGGCGCGGGAGGCAGAGGCGAGCCCGCCCCCCACGCGGACGCAGGCGCCGGAATCCACCAGCCGGCCGGCGATCCGCCCCGCCTCCCGGAGCGAGAGGTTCTGCGCCACGGCGAGCTGGCCCTCCCCCGGGAGCGCGAGCCCCGCGTCGTCGACGCGCTGGGCCAGGGCCTCCTCGGGTGTGCCGGCGAGGCGGGCGAGGCGCACGAGGACCTCGGGACGGTGGCGCTTGTGCCGAGGCGAGCCGAGCTCGAGGATGCGCCCGCCGCCCACCGTCACCATGGGAGAGAAGAAACGCACGACGAAGCGGTCGTTCGCCCTGGCCGCGAGCGTCCCCTGGAGGCTCAGCTGCGCGAAGCCACGCTCGCCGGGGAGGAGCTCGTCGGCGTCGAGGAGGCGCAGCCTCCCCACCAGCTCCTGCGTGCCGCAGAAGAGGTGGAGCGAGGAGGAGTTCCTGAGCGAGAAGCGCGCGTCGCCCGTGACCTCGAGCTCCACCGTGACGCGGTCCGCCAGCTCGACCGTGCCCGGAAGCGCCAGGACGTCGCCGCGCCCGACCTCGGAGCGCTCGACGCCCGCCAGGTTGGCCGCGACCCGCATGCCGGCCACGGCCTCGCCCACCGCCGCGCCGTTGCTCTGGAGGCCCCGCACGCGCACCCGCGCATGGCCGGGATACAGCTCGAGCTCCTCTCCCACGCGGATGCGCCCGTCCACCAGGCTCCCCGTGACCACGGTGCCGAACCCCGCCTTCGTGAAGGACCGGTCTATGGGGAGCCTGCAGGCACGGTCCGGGTCGCGGCGAATCGAACCGCGGGACCCCGGACCCTCCGCGAGCCTTGAGATGACGTCCCTCAGCTCGTCCAGGCCCTCCCCCGTGACGGCCGAGCAGCGCACGCAGGGGGCGCCCTCCAGGAAGCTCCCCCTCACGCGCTCCCGAAGGTCCGCCTCGACGGCGTCCGCCCACTCGGGCCCCACGGCGTCGCACTTGCTGAGCACGAGCAGGCCCTGCCTGACGCCCAGGAGGTCGAGTATCTGCAGGTGCTCCTTGGTCTGGGGCATGAAGCCCTCGTCCGCGGCGACCACCATGAGCACCAGGTCCATGCCCGTGGCCCCGGCGATCATGTTGCGCACCAGGCGCTCGTGGCCGGGGACGTCGACGACGCTCGCCACCTGCCCGTCGGGCAGCTCGAGGCGCGCGAAGCCGAGGTCCACGGTGATGCCCCGTTCGCGCTCCTCCTTGAGCCGGTCGGTGTCGATCCCCGTGAGGGCGCGCGTCAGCCAGGTCTTGCCGTGGTCGACGTGGCCGGCCGTGCCTATGACCAGCTCGCTCATCGGGCGCCTCCGCCCGCGATGCGCCCGAGGGCGCGCACCACCTCGTCCTCGTCGCCCTCCTGAAGGGTACGCACGGAGAGCACGACGCGGTCGTCCCTCAAGAGGCAGACGACGGGGACGGGGGCCGCCCTGAGGAGTGCCTCGAGGCGTGCGGAGGGCGTTCCCGCGAGCTCGAGCTCCACCCCCGCCCCCGGGAGGAGCGTGCTCGGCAGAGAGCCGCCCCCGGCCTCGTCCTCGAGCTCCACCACCCTGCAGGCGAAGGCGGGCAGCTCGCCCGCGACCCGTGCCGCCAGCGCCTCGGCCCTGGCGAGGAGCTCCTCTCGCCCGAGGGACAGCATGCGCAGCGTGGGAACGTGACCCAGCGCGTCGGCCCGGCTGTGGCTGAGCCTGAGCGTGGCCTCGAGGGCAGCGAGCGAGAGCTTGTCTATGCGCAGGGCGCGGGCCAGGGGGTTCTCCCTGAGCCGGGCCACGAGCTCGGCCCTGCCCACGACGATGCCCGCCTGGGCCGAGCCGACCAGCTTGTCTCCCGAGAAGCAGACGAGGTCCGCACCGTCCCTTATGGCCGCGCGGGGAGAGGGCACCCCGGGCAGCCCCAGGGCCTCGCCGGGCATCAGGAGGCCCGCACCCAGGTCGAAGAGGAGGGGGATCTTCGCCTGGCGGGCAATCGCGGAGAGCCCGGGCAGGCCCACCTCCTCGGTGAAGCCGCCCATGTAGAAGTTGCTCCGATGCACCTTGAGGATGGCGCCGGCCCCCTCGGCCACGGCGCGCTCGTAGTCGGCCGGGTGCGTCTTGTTGGTGGTCCCGACCTCCACGAGGCGTGCCCCGCCGCGCGCGAGGATGTCCGGCACGCGGAAGGAGCCGCCTATCTCCACCAGCTCCCCGCGCGAGATGGCGACGTCCCTCCCGCGGCAGATCGTGTCGAGCATGAGGAGGGCCGCCGCCGCGTTGTTGTTCACGACGAGGGCGTCCTCCGCGCCGCAGAGCTCACGGAGCAGCCCCTCGACGTAGGAGCCGCGCCCTCCCCGCGCGCCATCCCCGAGCTCGTACTCGAGGTTGGAGTAGCCCTGCGCCACCTCGGCGACGTGGGCCGCGACCTCGGGACCCAGGGGAGCGCGCCCCAGGTTGGTGTGGAGGACGACGCCCGTGGCGTTGATCGTGCGCCTCAGCCGGTGGGGACCGCGGGCGAGGTAGTCGTCGGCGATGTCGCGGGCAAGCTCGTCCTCTCCCGCGACGTGGTCCCGCTCGCCCGAGAGCACCTCCTCCCTGAGGCGTGCGAGAGAGGCGCGGACGAAGTCCGTGAGCTGGCCTGCCGGGACCTGGCCCCTGAGCGCCGCCATGCGGGGGCTTCCCAGGATCGCGTCCACCCGCGGGATGCTGCGCAAGAGGCTCTTGTCGGCCATGGGGTCCTCCCTCGTCGGGGGTCGTGCGGGGCGCCGGGCACGAACCCGGCGCCGGGGCTGGCTTGGCGGGAGCAGGTGGGAATCGAACCCACCCGAGCAGTTGCCTGCCCGAACTGGTTTTGAAGACCAGAGGGCGCACCAGTCGCCCATCTGCTCCCCTCTGGCCCGAGACGGGCCGAGTCGGCGGCACGGCCGGCGGGAGGGGCTCCCGCCGCAGCGGAAGGCCGCCTCCAGAACCTTAGCGCAGAAGCGGGGTGCCGGTCGCGCCGCGGAGTGCGCATTTCGCACGGCAGGGCACGCATTCTATTACGGCGGGGCGCGCATTCTAAATCTGAAATGCGCGTCTCGCCGCAAAATCGCAGGTCAACGGAGGAAGGTGCGCATTTCAGATTTGAAATGCGCACCTTGTGGCAAAATCCCAGCTCAGCAGAGAATGGCGCGCAAACCATTTCCAGAGTGCGCGGCAGGCGTCCGGAATGTGCAGCCGGAAGCCGGATCGTGCGGCGCCGGGCGGCCGGGAGAGAGCAGAACGGCCGACCCCGAGGGGCCGGCCGTCGCGAAGCGATCCTGCCGTGGCAAAGGACCCTAGTGGACCTTGCAGGGAATGGGCTTGGGAGGCGTCTTGGGCTTCTTCGCCCCGGCCATGACGATAGCGCCCTCGGGGCAGGCCTCGAGGCAGGCGCCGCACTTGGTGCAGGCCCGCTGGTCGATGACGTGCACGAACCGCGCCTTGCCCATGATGGCGTCCTCCTCGCAGGCGGGGAGGCACTTGCCGCAGCCCGTGCAGCGCGAGACCAGCACATGGTAGGTCATGTAGGCGCGGCACTCGCCCGCAGGGCACTGGTGCTTCGCGTAGTGCTGCTCGATCTCGTCTCCGAAGAGGTCGAGCGCCTGGCTCACGGTGCGGGCCAGGGTCTGGCCGAGCTCGCAGAGGGCGTGCTCCCCCATGACCGGGCAGAGGTCGCGCAGGAGGGCGACGTCGGACGCGCTGGCCTTGTTGGAGCAGACCTTGTTCATGATCACGTCGATCTGATAGCCGCCCTCGTGTCCCAGGACGCAGCAGCCGCAGCCCTCGTGCACGAACTCGCCGACCACCTCGCGCAGGGCGTTCGCCATGCAGCTCGCGGAGGTGTAGACGCGCACGAGGTCGAAGGTCGCGAGGTCCTGCGGGTCGTCCAGCGCGGACGCCGGAACGAAGCGGCTGGCGGGATACCCCAGGTAGACGGCCTTGACGTCCGCGTCCGACACGGAGGAGGCGGCGAGGATGTCGCGCACGCTCGCGTCACGGGGGAGCTCGACCGGGGCGTCCGAGCCCTCCACCCAGACGTGGCGCGTCTCTCCCTCCCCCTCGAGCCACTCGAGGCCAGAGGAGAGGAGCTTGCCCGGCCTCAGCGTGGCGGCCGTGGGGAAGGGCTTCTCGCCCGCGAGGAGGTTCCGCGTGGCGGTGACGTTGGAGTAGAGGAAGCCGATGGAGGCGTCCGCCAGGACGACCTTGACGCCTGGGAGCCTCTCCGCGAGCTCGGACGCCGTGCTCGGCAGAATCAGGGTGACGTCCTCCTCCCCTGCCTTGGCGATGGCCTCGTCCACGCGCTTCGAGAGAAGGTCGAGGGCCGTGGGTGCCTGCTTGTATGCAGGCATGAAGTTGACTGTGGTCATGTGCGTCCCTCCTAGTATTCGTTCCAGAGGCGTGGGGTGGCAAGCTGCAGGCGCAGGTCGCACTGGAGGCAGCGGCTCGCCTCGAACTTGGCCTCGTCCTCGCTGAAGGGGCACTCGAAGGGCTCGAAGCTGCCACGGCGCTGGTCGGCGGGCGCGAACTCGGGCTGGGTCTGCGTCGAGTAGAAGCCCTCGTCGGCCCTGCCGATGCGCGCGGGCGCCACCTCGGGCTCGAGGAGGACCTCGGAGATGTCTCCGTCGCCGCCCAGGAAGCGGTCGATGGAGCTCGCGGCGTCGCGGCCCTGGGCGATGGCGCCGATCACGGACTTGGTGCCCGTGACGTCGTCGCCCGCGGCGAAGACGCCCTCCTCGGAGGTCTCCATGCCCTTTCCGGCGACCACGTAGGGGCCGTGCGTGAGCTCGAGGCCCATGCCGGGGGTGTCCTCGGGCTTCTGGCCCACGGCGAAGATCACGTAGTCGGCGGGAAGGGTGAGCTCGGAGCCCTCGACCAGCTCGGTCACGGCCCTGTGGTTCTCGTCGAAGTAGAAGCGCTTGATCTTCTGGATGGTCATGCCGCCCACGAGGCCGGGCCTCTCGGCGGACTCGTCGATGGAGTTGAAGGCGTAGGCGTCGTGCAGGACCACGCCCTCCTCCGCGGCCTCCTCGCGCTCCTCGGGGGTGGAGGTCATGACGTCCTCCGCCTCGAGGCAGCAGACGTCGACGCTCGCGGCGCCCAGGCGCACGGCGGTGCGCGCGCAGTCGTAGGCGACGTTGCCGCCGCCCAGCACCACCACGCGGCCTCCCGCGACGGGCAGGGGCTCGCCCTCGCGCGCCGCCTTGAGGAAGGCGGTGTTCACGTAGACGTTCCCGAGGTCGTGGCCCCTCATGGGCAGCACGGTGCCCTGGTGCGTGCCCACGGTCACGAGGACGGCGTCGTGGCTCTCCCTGAGCGCCTTGACGTCCTGCACGCGCTCGCCCAGGTGCAGCTCGATCCTGGGGGCGTCGTCCGTGCCCTGCGCCACCTCGAGGATGGTCTGGACCTCCTTGTCCACGACCTCGTCGGGCAGGCGGTAGGCGGGGATGCCGTAGCGGAGCTGGCCTCCGGCCTTCTGGTTGGCCTCGAAGACGTCGACCAGATGGCCCTTCTCGGCGAGGTAGAGCGCCGCGGTGAGGCCTGCGGGGCCCGCGCCGACGACGGCGACGCGCCTGCCCGTGAGCTCCTCGTGGCGGCAGTGCTCCCTCCACTCGCCCGTGTCGCGCACAGCGGCGGCGCGCTTCAGGCGGCAGATGGAGAGGGGCTCGTGCAGCTTGTTGCGCTTGCACTCGCCCTGGCAGTTGTGGGTGCAGATGCTGCCCAGGGTCTCGGGGAAGGGGACCTTCTCGCGGACGACGGCCGTCGCCTTCTCCCACTCCCCCGCCTTCGCGTAGCGCAGGTAGCGCGGGATGTCGATGTGGGCGGGGCAGCCCGAGCGGCAGGGCACTATGTTGTCCTCGCGCGAGCGGTCGGACCTCATCATGCCCAGCGTGTCGAGGATCGAGCCCGTGGGGCAGACCTCGACGCAGGCCCCGCAGAAGCGGCAGCCCGCCTCCTCGAGCGAGACCGAGCCGTCGGTGCCTATGCGGATGCCGTCCTCGGTGCGCTGGTAGTCGAGGACCCCCACGCCGCGGAGCTCGCGGCAGGCTCTCACGCAGCGCCCGCAGCGGACGCAGCGGGTGAACATGTGGGTGATCAGCGGGTTCGAGTCGTCGGTCGCCACCGGGCGAGACTTGCAGTTCCAGCGCGACGGCGAGACGCCCATGTACTGGTACATGGACTGCAGCTCGCAGATGCCGAACTTGGGGCAGCCGGTGCAGTCGGCGGGGTGCGTGGCGAGGATGAGCTCCATGGCCATGCGGCGGGCCTTGTCGGCCTTGGCGCCGTCGACGTTCACGACCATGCCCTCGCGGACGGTGGTGCGGCAGGCTTGGACGGGCTCGGCCTTGCCCTCAACCTCCACCATGCAGAGGCCGCAGGTGCCTGCGGGCCGCAGGTCGGGATGCTTGCAGAGATGCGGGACGAAGATGCCGGCTCCCAGTGCGGCATCGAGGACCGACTGGCCCTTCTGGGCCTCGACCTCCTGCCCGTTTATGGTCAGCTTCAAGGTGTTCCTCTCCAAATCCGTCGTGCCTCGGACGCCCCCGCGCCCTTGGCAAACGTCGCCCCCGCACGGGCGGGGGCGACGCTCAGGTCACGATCGGTCGCGCGCTGGCGCTAGTCCCACTCGTCGTCACCGGAGAAGTCCGCGGACTTCTCGGCGGCGTTCTCGCCGGCGATGCGACCGGAGTTCAGACAGAAGCCCATGGTGTTGCCGGGGATGGCGAAGTTGTAGGAGTCGCCGTAGATGGTGCAGGCGTCCGTGCCCACGCAGTAGAGGCCATCGATGACCTCGTGCTCGTCGGTCATGACCTCCATGCGGTCGTTGACCAGGACGCCGCCCAGGGTGCCGTAGGCGCCCATGTACTGGCGGCAGGCGTAGAAGGGACCGCTCTCGAGGGGCAGCATGAACTCGCGCTCCTTCTCGAAGAGGGTGTCGAAGCCCTCGGCGCACATCTCGTTGTACTGCGCGACGTTCTTCGCGAGGCCCTCGGGGTCGATGCCGATCTTCTCGGCCAGCTCCTCGAGCGTGTCCGCCTGGGCGATCACGTGGTTGCCGGCACCGTCGAAGTAGGTGTCGAGGTCGCGCTGCCACTGCTCCTCGAAGCCCTCGTAGAGGTCGTGCGGGTGCACGTGCGAGACGATGTCAGGACCGTCCTTCTTCCAGTGCTTGAGCATCTTGGAGTCGAAGATCGCGAAGCCGACCTTGCCGGGAAGGTGGTTGATGGCGTTGCCCACGAAGGTGGTGTTGTAGATGTCGTCCTCAGGCATGAAGCGCTCGCCGGTGCGGTCGCACCAGTAGCAGGGCTGGCGGAAGGCGCCCTCCACGTAGAAGTGGTTCATGTTGTCGGGGAGCTGGTACATCATCTCCATGGTGACGGGCGTGTGGCCCGCGCCCACGGCGTGGCACATGTTGAAGCCGTCGCCGTCCATCCCGGGGACCGCGAAGGAGTAGAGGTTCTTGCCCCACTCGAGGCCGATCTTCTCCTCGATCATCTTGGCGTTGGCGCCGAAGCCGCCGGTGGCCACGATGACGGCGGGGCAGGAGACCTCGACCTCCTCGCCGTTCTTGTCGACGGCCTTGACGCCGCAGACGGCACCCTCGTCGTTGACGAGGAGCTCCTTGCCGGGGGTCTCGAAGAGGAACTCGACGCCGAGGTCCTGGGCGCGCTCGGTCATGCGCTTGGTCATCGTGGTGGCGGCGCGGGGACCGGGCTCGGAGCCGTCCTCGGGCTGCACGACGTGCCAGGTGTACTCGCCGTCGGCGTAGGCGCGGGTGCGCTCGCGGGCGCGGAAGGCGGGGCGCACGGAGTTGAACACGACGCCCATGTCCTGGAGCCACTTGATGGTGTCGCCGCTCTTGAAGTAGTAGGCGCGGACCAGGCGAGGGTCGACCTGGTAGTGGGTGTAGAACATGTGGCGACGGAAGAGCTCGCCGGGCGTGACCTCGATCATGGACGCCTTCTGGACGGGCGAGCCGGCCGCGCAAGGACCCATGCCCATGTTGGCGGCGCCACCGGTATTGGACGCCTTCTCGAGGGTGATGACCCTTGCCCCGCCCTCTGCCGCGGCCACCGATGCCGCGAGTCCTGAGAGACCTGCCGCCACTACGACGACGTCGCACTCGAGCTGCTGTGCCATGTGACTCCTCCTCATTGCCGGATCCTTGCATCACAACTGAAGCCGTGACTAATCTCCCATGCGGGGAGCCCGTTGCATATGTACGCGCGCACAAGGTCTTGTCCCGTGCGGCCCTCCCTCTCGTTCGTAGGGGCAAAAGCGCGGGACCTGCCGACGAACGTCAGACGTCGCCGCCCTGGCACGGACTGTCCCGCCGCACAAGGTCCGCCGGATGGCGGGCGGCTCTCTTGGGGCCATGACCATTGGACCGCGTCTTCCAGGCGCATAGGATACGCAGGGCATTCACGTCATGAGTCGAAGTGGAGAGAATCATGTGCCAATGGAACAGGAGCGTCATCCTGCAGGACCTCGTCCTCGCGCTCGTCATCAACACCAGCGCCACCCTGCTCGCGGGGGCGCCACTCGCATGGGGGACATGGTATCCCTACACCGCGGTGGCCTTCCTCACCAACGTGGTCGCGCAGCTCGTAATACCCACCGGCTCCATCGCGCTGGCGCTCACCAGGGGGCTCGAGGGCAAGCCCGCGCGCCTCTGGTGCCAGGTGTTCGTCGAGAACCTCATCTTCGTGACCATCATCTCGCTCACCGAGGCGTTCACCCAGGTGGGGGTAGGTGGCATGCTGGCCGCCTGGTGGCAGACCTACCTGTGGCTGGTGCTCATAGGGTACGTGACCTCGGTCGCCCTGGTCGCCCTCTTCTCCCAGGTCCGCCAAGGCGGGCGCGTAGCCGCCTGACCGGGCTTCCGCGCTCCCCGGCTCCTCAGCGGATGCCGCGGGGAAGCCAGGGAGCGCAGGGTCCAGCCAGCCCACGACCGAGGGGTCCGTCGGCGATACCGGCGGACCCCTCGACTCATTTGACTAACCCTCTGGCGCCGCTCGCCCAAGCGAGCGCCGTGGCTACTCGAAGCAGGCGAAGCCCTGGAAGGTGGGGATGCCCGTATAGGTCTTGGCCTCCTCCTCGCCGTCCAGCACGCGGATGGCGCCGGCGGCCATGGCCTCGAGCTCGAACTCGCCGGGGTAGGCGCTCACGGGGGCAATCCAGCCACAGCCCTCCTCGACCGACCTCACCAGGTCCGCGTTGTGGACCATGCCGCCGCCCAGGAGGATGCCGTCGACCTTGCCGCCCAGCGCTCCCGCCATGCTCGCGATGCTCTTGTCGAGCTGGTAGAGGAGAGCCTCCCACGCCCGCCTGGCCGCCTCGTCGCCGGCAGCCACGCGCCGCGTGACCTCGATGGCGTCAGAGGTGCCCAGGAGGTCGACGAAGCCGCCGGTCTTCATGCAGAGCGCGCGGGCCTCGCGGACGTCGTGCCCCGCCTCGAGGTAGTTCAGGACCTCGGCGACGGGAACGCCTCCGCAGCGGGTGGGGGCCATCATCCCCTCCCCGCCCACGATGTCGAAGCCGTCGATCATGCGGCCCCCACGGTGGGCCGAGACCGATATGCCGCCGCCGATGTGGCACACGACGAAGTTGCAGTCCTCGTAGCGCCGCCCCATCGAGCGCGCGTGGCGGATGGCCGTCTCCTTGAGGTTGAGGGCGTGCAGGTGCACGTGCCGGTAGACGCCCCTGATCCCGGTCATGCGTGCCTCGTCGCAGAGCTCGTCGGTGTCGGGCGGGTTCACCGCGAAGGCCGGCTTGCCGCTCGCGTCCGCCAGCCGACGGGCGATCTGCGGCCCCAGCTGGGCCGGGTGCTGCACGCCGTTCGCGCCGCGCGTCGCATGGTCGAGCAGGACGTCGTCGATCCGGTAGGTGCCGCCCGGCAGGGGCAGGAGGCCACCGCCACGGCCCACGAAGGCGTCGACGGTCGCGAGGTCGACGCCGCCCTCGGCGAGGGCCGCCTCAATCGTCTCGAGGCGATAGGGCAGCTGCTCCGAGATTCCCGCGAACTCGGCGAGCTTCGAGGCCTCGTGGGCCACGGTCTTGGTGAGCACCTCCGTCTCTCCGTCGAAGACGCCCACCTTCGTCGAGGTGGAGCCGGGATTGATGACGAGGATGCGATAGTCCCTCTCTGCCATGCCTACGCCTCCTTGGCCTTGAGCGCCTGCGCGCGGACGCAGCTCATCACGACGTTGCCCACGATCTCTGACACGGGGGCGGAGCGGCTGCAGTCGCAGACGATCTTCCTGAAGCCCTGGAGCATGGGGCCGTAGGCGTCCGCATGGCCGAAGTTCTGGACGAGCTTCACGCCCACGTTGCCCACGTTGAGGTCGGGCCAGATGATGACGTTGGCCCTGCCGGCGACGTCGCTCTCGCGCTTCACCTTGTGGGCGGCGACGGCCGGGTTGATGGCGGAGTCGAGCTGGAACTCGCCGTCGATCTTGAGGTCGGGGCGCCGCTCCCGTGCGATGTCGCGTGCACGTTGGACCTTCTGGACCATCTCGCCGGAGCCGGAGCCGCAGGTGGAGAAGGACAGGAGCGCGCAGCGCGCCTCGCGGCCAGTCAGCGCTGTCCAGGTCTCGCAGGCAGAGATGGCGATGGAGGCCTCCTGCTCGGGCGTGGGGTTCTGGCAGACGGCAGAGTCGCCGAAGCCCAGGAGCTGGCCGTCGGGACCCTCGTAGCCCGGGATGTCGAAGATGCCCATGGAGGAGATGACGTCCACGCCCTCGGCGAGGCCGACGATGGTCTGCCCGCCGAGGATCACGTCCCCCGTGGGGCAGTCGATGCCGCCGAAGGTCACGTCCACGTCGTCCAGCGCCTGCATCATGAGCGCGCGCTCCATGGGTCGCACGACGCGGCGGCGGACGCCCTTGGGCTTCCACCGGTTGCTCGGCAGCGCCTCGAAGCGCTGGGCGAGGGCCTCGTTGGCCTCCTCGTCGGCGAGGTCCACGAGCGTGACGCCCTCGAGCGTGACGCCCTGCTCCCGCGCGTTGGCGAGGACCTTGGCGGCGTCGCCCACCACGGTGCAGTCGGCCACGCCCGAGCGCTGGCACTCGGCCACCGCCCTGATCATGGTGGGGTTCTCTCCCTCGAAGAACGCGACGCGCTGGACGTCCTTCCTTGCGCGCTCGCGCATGTCTTCCATGAGGTCCATGTCGTCTCCCTTCAAAGGGGGGAGGCACTCCGCAGAATGCCTCCCCCGATCACGGTCAGGTAAAGCGAGGCGGGAGCGCTACTCCTCGACCTCCTCGGCGACGCGGTCGACGAGCTCGCCGAAGGTCGCCATGTTCATGATCTCTGACACGGTCACCTCGGCGTCGAGCTCATTCTCGATCATGGAGGTGAGGGCGATCATCTTCATGGACTCCTTGCCCAGCTCGTCGAAGCTGGTCTGGGGGGTGATGTCGCCGTCGAAGCCGTAGGCGGTCTTCGCGAAGCCCGCGAGCTGCTGGAAGAGTTCCTCGTTTGCCATGCCAGTTACCTCTCTCTTCTTATCTTGGGCGAGAAGTCCCCGCCCTCCGTTGGCGCGCGCAGTCGCCTAGGCTTCGACCTCGTCGAGCTCGAAGCAGGGCTGCCACCACTCGACGAGCTCGTCGGAGCTCTGCTTGAGCGGCACCTCGCGCCTGATAGGCTTGAAGTGGACGCCGATCTTCTCCTGGTCCTTGTACAGGCGCTCCTGCAGGCCCTTCACGACCTTCTTCTTGCCACAGAAGACGACGAAGCTGTACTCGGCGCCCTCGTCGAGGCGAACCTTGCCGTAGCCGTAGGGCGCGATCGCCTTGAGGTAGGGCTTGTCGTTCTGGATGCCGGGCACCACGAAGGACTCGAGGGTGCCGTGGCCGCTGAGCTCGACCCATTCCGTCTGGTGGTAGCCGCAGGCGTTGCAGCCCAGGTGCGGCGGGAACTCGATGGCCCCGCACTCGGCGCACCTGCGGACCAGCAGCTTGCCCTCGGCGACTCCGTCGTAGAACCTCTGGACGATGGGCTCCATGTCCTCTAGAAGCATCTCTGTACTCCCCTCTCTGGTGTTGGCGGAAGCCCGCTAGTCGACGGTGCGCAGGATCTGGCAGCGGATGTTCTGGCCGCCGCCGAAGCCGCGCAGGAAGGTGGTCTGGGGGACCTTGGCCATCTGGGTGGCGCCGGCCTCGCCGCGCATCTGCCTCACGGCCTCGTAGATGTCCGCGATGCCGGAGGCACCGTGGGCATGGCCGAAGTTGCAGCGGCCGCCGTGGGGGTTGATGGGCTTGTCCCCGTCGAAGGCGAAGCGGCCGTCGACGGCGTAGCGCCAGGCCTCGCCACGGGGGACGTAGCCGACCTCCTCGGCCGAGACGATGTCGCCACAGAGGAAGAAGTCGTTGACCATGAGCAGGTCGATCTCGTCGGGGGTCACGCCGGTGTACTCATAGACCTGGCGCGTGCCCTCCTTGGTGCCGTTGTACTCGTTGTCGGGCGTGGAGCCCTCGAAGGCGGCGGCACCCGTGCCCAGGACCTCGACGACCTTGTGGTCGAGGCCGCGCGCCACGGCAAGCTCGGTGGGCATGACCACGACCGCGGCGGCGCCGTCGCACTTGGTCTCGAAGCCCGTCACGCGCAGGTACTGGGTGACCTTGGGGTTACCGAAGCTCTTGAGGAACTCGTCCGCGCCCGAGAGCCCCGCCTTCCTGGCGACGTCGTCGAAGTCCTCGTCGTAGAAGCCCAGGGGGTTCTCCTTGGCGCCGCGGCGCAGGGACTTGGCGAGGCCGTTGAGGGCATCGTCGACCTGCTCGTCCGTGAGGTCGAACTCCCAGCGGTAGCGGTTGATCCAGTTGTCGAACGAGATGCCGAAGGCCGAGTCGAAGGGACGCCCGTAGGCGCGGTCGTAGACCTTGGGGATGGAGGGCAGCATCTCGGAGAGCGGGAAGTCGCGACGGAAGCAGCCCGGGGCGTCCACCACGGGCAGCGACGCGGCCAGGTCGACCGCGCCCGAGAGCACGACGTCGTAGCTGCCCGAGGCAACGGCCTGCACGGCCTCCTGCAGTGCCACGTAGCCGGTGCAGCAGGCCTCCGAGTGGTGCACCGAGCCGATGCCACGCACGCCGAACCAGTCGGCCACCTGCATGTTGGGTGTGAGCGAGTCGCCGATCATGAAGGGGTTCGCCGCGCCATGGTAGAAGTACTGGATGTCACGGGGCTCGAGACCCGCGTCCCGGATGGCCTCGAGGGCGGCGTAGCCGAAGGCGTCGCCCTCGCTCATGCCCTTGGTCTGGGGGTGGTCCTCGAAGTTGGTGAAGGGGGTGCAGCCCACTCCCACGATGGAGACGCTCCGTGCCTGCCCGCCTAGCTTCACGTTGTTCATGAACCGGACCTCGCCTTCCTCGCATGTCGCGCGCCGTCCGGCGCCACGACCTCACCGCCCATTGCAGCATCGAGTTTTGCATGCGGAGGAAATCAAGTCATTGTGTATCCTCACATAAAGCAGAGCGATAACTGACGTCCCAGTCGGCCCGTGGAACGGGATGGCACGGCCAGGAGGCTGCATGAGACTTGACGAGCTGGTCACACGACTCCCCCAGGGATCCGTCGCCTGGGAACACTATGCCGATCCGTGGCACGAGGTGTACACCATCAGCTTCCTGACCTTCGGCAAGGTCGCCCTGAGACCGGACGTCCTCTACTTTGGCGACCCGACCCAGCTCCCCGCCGTCCCGGACGACGGCTTCGCCAACCTCGTCGTGTTCGGGGAGGACGTGCCGGAGTCCTTTGGGCGGGCGAACAACATGAACGTGGTCGCGCTCTCCTCCACTGCCGACCCCTACGCCTGCTTCAACGCGATCCAGGCGTTCTTCCTGGAGGACCAGGAGCTCACGAACGCCGTGCGGAGGCTCCTGACCGCCCACTTCTCGAACAAGGGCCTCCAATACCTGGTTGAGGAGGCGTCTCTCGCCCTGGGCAACCCCATCTTCGTGGTGGACACCTCCTACCGCTACGTCGCCTGGCATCTGGGGGAGCTGGACGACTCCACCGCGTTCGGGCGGGTCATGCGCCAGGACATGGACGACCGCTCCGTGCACAAGGACGGCGTGGCGTACATCGTCCGCGAGCGGGTGGACGAGCGGCTCAGCAGCCAGGGCGGCCCCCTCGTCGCGCACAACGACCACCTCGAGGCCGACACCATGACCGACGCGGTGACGGTGCACGGCGTCGTCTTCGCCCACGTCTTCATGGTCGCGCACAACCACCCCTTCTCCGAGCTCGACCGCGAGGTCTTTGGGCGGCTGACGCACTTCGTCTCGCAGGAGCTGCAGAAGAGCCCGGTCTACGAGAGCAACAGGGGACAGGTGTGGTCGTACTTCCTCGTCGAGCTCCTCGACGACCGGCAGCCCAGCCCGGCGGTCGTGGAGAGGAGGCAGGAGGTCATCGACTACCACCCCTGGGACACCCTGTACATGGTCGTGCTGCGCCCCAAGGCCGACGCGCTCACGCCCAAGGCTGCCTCGCACGTGCGCGACCAGCTCATGCCCATCCTCGTCCACTGCCTCCACGCCCTCTACCACGGGTCGTTCGTCGTGGCGCTCAACCGGCACGACGGCGAGGAGGTGGGCGACTACGCGGAGGGCGTCCTTCGCAAGGTTGCGGAGGCCAACGGCCTCTTCGTGGGCATCAGCAACCCCTTCGGCAGCCTCGTGGACATACGCAGCTACTACCAGCAGGCGGCCGACGCCATCACCTACGGGACCATCGTGTCGCACGCGATCGACGACCATGGGATCTTCCGCTACCAGGACTACGCCTACGTCCAGATGCTCGCGGAGCTGGGCCGCGAGCACGACCTCCTGCACTTCTGCCATCCCGCGCTGCGCGCGCTCCTCGACTACGACAATGCGCACGGCACGGAGCTCGTGGACACGCTCTTCGAGTACCTGCAGAACGCCAGCAACACCACGAGGGCAGCCAGCATGCTGAGCCTGCACAAGAACACCCTGCTCTATAGGCTTGGCCGCATCCGCGAGATCGTCGGCTTCGACCTGAGCTCCGGAGAGGACCTCTACCAGCTCGCCTTCTCCTATCGCATCCTGCTGTACCTCGGCCTCTACACCCCGCGCATCCGCATCGCGCGCGACGACCTGCGCCGACCGAGGTAGGGCAAAGGAAGGGCACGGGCGAGGCGGACGACGGCCTCCTCCCGTAGGGAGCGCGGGCGCGCGAGGCATCCCCCCGCGCGCCCGCGCCACATGCTGATTGATGGGAGCTGCAAGCTCGCTCCGCCGCACGACCCCGCGCGTGCTCGCAGTCCGCACGCCGAATCTTGTCCCCGTGGACAGAAAGGGGCCAACCCGCCCCGAAAAGTGTCCAAAGGAGCAAGAACGAGGGAGAAGAACGCGAGAGCGACCGCAGGGCAAGAGCGCAAGAGAAAAAGCGAGAGGTGACCAGACCTCCCGCTCGCATCGCCTAGCGGCTGACCTCGACCGTGGGGAACTCCATCGACTTGTACTCGTCGTACAGGGGCTTGATCTCGCCCTGGCGCTGCATGAAGCCGATGCGGGTCTGGACGATCTCGTTGAGGTGCTCGGCGCGGGAGGCATCAATGAAGCGGTCGCGGATGTGCCCGTTCTCGGGGTCGATCTCGAGCATGGGCTTGCCCGTCTCGGGGTTGGTGCCCAGGGTGCCGCCGCATCCGCACACGGCGCACTCGTACGGGAACTCGACGCCGTCCCAGTGCGCGTCGCCGGGATACACGAGGGAGCTGTGGCAGTTGGGGCACACACCGTCGTTGGGGTCGCCCAGCCAGCTGCGCTCCTCGACCGGGGTGTTCATTGCCTCCCAGATGTGCTCACCCATCTGCTTGGCCCGCTCGACCTGCTCGGGGGTGGTCAGGACGTTGCCGGGACGGCCGACGCGCTGGATCATGAGGCGGTCGACCGGCGTGATGGACATGGTGAACATGGACGCCTGGAGCACCTCGAGGGCCAGGGGCTGCCAGTCGTGCATGGAGCCACCGACGGAGATGAGCCCGGCGACGGTGTGCGGGTCGTCCTTGACCACGCCGATCTCCTTGAGGAACGAGAGCTCGTAGGCGAGGAAGCGCTGGGCAAAGCGCAGGTAGACCGAGCTGGGGGCGAGGTCGTAGGTGGGGACCGCGAAGATCACACCGTTGCAGGTGTGAAGCTCGGTCACGAGCTGGTCGACGTCGTCCTTGTCCTTGAGTACGCAGCCGTGGTACTCCTTCTGCTTGCCCATGGCGATGTTGCCCATCTGCATGGTGCAGCCCTCACAGCCGCTGCAGGGCAGGATGTCGTAGTCGAAGAGGTTGATCATCTCGACCTCGGCGCCCTTCTCCTGCAGGACCTTGAGGGCGGCCTTGACCGCGATCTCGCCGTTGCCGTTCTTGCGACCAGCGCAAACGCCCATAACCTTGTATGCCATGACGGCTCCTCTCCCCTGCGGCCCCCTGCCGCAGCCTGTGCCCGCGGCAGCAACCGAGGGCCCCAAAAACCTGCTTCTAGGAGCAAGGATAGGTGGCGGGGAGGGTCCGGGCACCATCTGGAACGACAAAGCTCCCCTCCGTTCGGGAGAGGACCTTTGTTCGTGTGCACAATGAGGGACGGGCGATATCGACCCCTACACGATGGCCATGGCCACCTGGTCGCCCTGGTGGACGGCGTCGCGCACGACGCTCGCCTGGCGGGAGTTGCCCACGTTGAATACCGTGGCACCCAGCGCCTCGGACGCAGCCGTCAGCCGGCCCACCAGCTCCTCGTTGGGATCCATGCCAAAGGAGTACATGAGGCTGTCGGCCCTCACGAGGAAGCGCTCCTCGCCAGGCGTGCCCCGGTCATCCGTCGCCTTCGCGCAGACGAGGCCCTCGTCCGTGAACTCCAGAGGCACCGTGGAGAGCAGCTGTCTGATGCCGCGCTTGTCCATCTCGTCGAGAAGGGCGTTGCGATAGTAGCCGAAGGTGCCAGGCGTGATGCGCGGCCTGCGCACCACCATCGTCACCTCATGCCCCGCGGCGGCCAGGTTGAGCGCCGTCTCGCATGCGGTGAGCCCGCCGCCGGCGATGACGATGGAGTGCCCAAGCTCGCCCATGTGGTAGTAGGAGTCGGCGGCATCCATGGCACGCTCGGAGCCCGGCAGCTTGCAGCCGCGATTGTGGGCACCCACGGCAAGGATGACGTACTCGGGAGCGAGCTCGGCAAGGAAGGCCTCGTCCACCGTCGTACCCAAGCGCACGTCCACGCCCTCGGCCTCGAGCTCGCGCTCGAGCACCTCGATGAAGTCGAACCACTCGCGCTTGTCATGGTCGTGCTCCGAGAAGAGCAGCACGCCACCCAGGCGCGACCCGCCCTCGCACAGCGTCACCACATGACCACGGCGCGCGGCGGTGATGGCTGCCTGCATGCCGCCCACTCCACCGCCCACCACCAGCACGCGACGCGAGGCCTCTGGCTTGGGAAGACGGTCCGGGTAGTAGCCGAAGCCGCTGTTGGGGTTGATGGAGCAATCCCCCATGACGGCCGGGCTGTAGACCTTCATGAACTCCTCGGGAGGCAGCTGGTACCACAGGGGGATGTCCGTGGGGTGCTCGCAGAAGCCCGGGTAGCAGTGGAAGCAGCGCACGCAGCGGTGCACCATGTCTTCGTGTCCGTCCAGGGTCTTGTCGATGAACTCCGGATCCGCAAAGCACTGGCGCGCATACTCCACGAAGTCCGCCTTGCCCGACGCTATGGCCTCCTCGGCCTGCGCGACCGAGTTGAAGCCGCCCACCACCGAGACGAGCGTGCGCCTGAGATGCCCCTTGATGGCCGCCGCACGCTCGAGGTTCACCCCGTGCACGTCGAAGATGTCCGAGAAGGTGTCGCTGCCGTTGCCCAGCTTCTTGATGCCGTTCGAGACGTGGAAGATGTCGACGAGACCGTCTATCTGCTCGGCAAATCCGCAGCTGTCCTCGAGCGTCATGCCGCCCTCGTCGCCGTCCTCGGCGCTCATGCGCAGCTCGAGCACCTTGTCCTCGCCCATGCCGGCACGAAGCGCGCGCAGGACCATCTTGGGAAAGCGCGAGCGGTTCTCTATGGAGCCACCGAACTCGTCCGTGCGATGGTTGGTGGCCGGGCTCACGAACTGCTGCAGCAGGAAGCCATGCCCACCGTGCAGGAGCACGCCATCGAAGCCGCAGGCGGTGGAGAAGCGACCCACGCGCTCGAAATCCGCACAGACCTTCTCCATCACCTGCCTGCTCATGCCGAAGACGTGGCGCCCGTCCTCGCGCACCATGTCGTCAGGCCCCACGGGCTCGGCCGCGTCGTCCGCCTCCAAACCCTCGTGGGAGACCTCGAAGTACGCCAGGGCCCCGCCGGCGTGGATGCGCTCGGCATACTCCTTGGCGGCCTCGAAGTCGCTGCCGTAGAAGTGCGTCACGTCGATGGCGCGGTCCATGAAGGCGCCGCGGCTCTCCTCGAAGTTGAGCGGAAGCTCTCCCGTTGAGACGCAGCCGAAGCCGCCCCTGGCGCGGTCCTCGCACATGCGGTAGATGTTCTCGGCTATCTCGGGAATGAAGTAGACCGCGTGGAAGAACATGGTGGGCGCGGCTATCAGACGATTGCGGTACACGTTGCCCCGCACCTCGATGGGGTCGAACACGTGTGGGTACCTCGCAGCGCCGGGACGACCCTGCACCTGGGCGCGCGCCTCCTCGAGGCTGCGCACCACCTTGCTTGTGCGCGCCGCCCTCTGGGCGTGTCCCCTCTCCTGCTCCGGCATGGCGCTCCCCTCTCCTCTCCTTGGATTGACCTGGTCAAAAGACGCTTACTTCCCATCCGCGCCTAGGGGCATGAATGCCTTGGACGCGCGCTCCTTGCCAAAGATGGCCCCACATACCAGCATGCCGCACATCACGAGGCAGACGGCGAGCAGGATGCCAAAGGCCCAGAAGCAGAAGAGGTGGACGTATCCGATGGGCTGCTGCATGAACAGCGTGAAGAACGAGGTGGACATCCCCATGAAGATGCAGGGCACGTTCGAGAAGACCCTTCCCTCGAAGAGGTTCTCGTGCACGAGAAGGATGCAGAAGATGACGATGATGGTGGGAACGATGCTGGAAAGAATGAGGTTGTCGGCACCAAACCACATGGTAAAGAGCCCCGTGACCAGGCTGTTCACCACACACCATAGCTCGCCGATCGCGTAGCACAGAAGCATCTCGGGAATCTTCTTGAAGTCCACCCCAAAGGCGAAGAACATCAGCAGGGGCAGGAAGCACATCCAGGTGTACTGCCCATATCCCATGACGCCCATGAGCTGCATGAGCAGGGTGAGCACGATTGCCCCAACGATTTCTGACACGAGCTTGATTTTGGTACGTTCTGACATCTTGTCTCCCATCCAAAGAACCACCGTCATGAATTAACTTTTTCTTATCGTAGATGAAGGTAGATGGACAAATTAAGCTATAGATGTGCATATATAATAAGAGATGCTTATCATAAGGAGGGAGTGCGGGAGCATGCAGAGCAGACAGCTGGAGTACTTCGTCGCCGTCGCGGAGGAGCTCTCCTTCACCCGCGCCGCAAGGCGCCTCTTCGTCTCCCAGTCGGCACTCTCCCAGCAGCTCAGGACACTCGAGCGCGAGCTGGGCTGCAGGCTCCTTGAACGGGACAACCACCACGTGACGCTCACACCAGCGGGCCGGTCGTTTCTCGAAGATTCTCAGGCCATACTCGCAAGGACCAGGCAGGCCGTGGAGCGGGCGCGCCGCAGCGAGGAGGGCATCTCCGGCTCCCTTGCCATCGGCTACATCAAGGGATACGAACGCACGAACTTAGCCGACATGCTCTATTCCTTCCACGAGAGCCATCCCAAGGTGCAGCTGAGCTTCCTGCGCAAGAACGTGGCAGAACTTTATGATGCCCTGCGCAGGGAGGACATAGATGTCGCCATCAACCTCTTCTATAGCTCCGAGCACATGGAGGACATCCAGTGGCAGGGCCTGCGCAGCTGGCCCCTCAAGGCGGTGGTGCCCCTCTCCCATCCCCTCGCGCACCGCGCCATGATCGAGCTTTCGGAGCTCAGGGGCTATCCGCTCGTCGACATCGACAAGGGCAAGGGCGGCTACGGGGAGAGGGACACGATATCCCAGACGCTCAGGGAGGCCGGGCTGGACCCTCAGGTTTCCCTTTCCTCCGAGGACGTGGAGACCTCGGTGCTCTGCGTGGCGGCGGGCTTGGGATTTGCGCTTCTGCCCGGCTACCTCACTGACACCCTGCCGGCAGAGGGAAAGGTGGTGGCGCTGCCGCTTGCGGGGATGGAGCGCAAAATGCCCGTCGTCGCAGCGTGGCTCCCCTCGCACAAGAACGAGCTGCTCGACGTGTTCCTGGACACCTTCCTGGACGTGGACGAGCAGGGACCCTCCCTGCCGGAGGGCAGGGCCTAGGGAGGCCGCGCGATAATCTGCCTGCAACGACAAGGGAATCTGCAGATCGCTTACGACACGCCCCGCAACGCAAGGGGGCGACCACCCAGGATGGCCGCCCCCCAAACAATCAAACCTCACGAGTCTGCCTCCGAGGCAGCCCCTTACTCCTGGGAACCCTCGCCGCTCGGGATGACGTCCTCGTCACCCACGAGCTTGTGCGCGAGCTTCTCGATCGGCTTCATGAGGAGCAGGGAGATGACGAAGCAGAGGACCCACACGGGGATGTAGTTGACGAGGATGCCCATGATGACCCCGATGAAGGACGCCTTGACGGGAGGCAGGACCTCGGTGTTGAGGAGGGTCATGCAAATGACCAGGATGGTGGTGTACCAGGTGTTGACATGGATGCCCATCCACGTGCCGAACTCCTTGGAGCCCGGGGCGCCATGCTTGGCGGCAAGCTTGAACGCACGCTTGGGCGGCTGGATGGCGAGTCCGATGACGCACGCGATGAGATAGGCGACGAGGGCGTTGATGCCGTAGATGCCCCAGTTCCACTGGGGGACCTGCCCCTGCAGGATGGCGATACCCTGGCACATCGCCGACACGGCGAGCGCCATGGGGACGTTGTTGATCAGGGTGTCCGCGAGCAGGAAGAACTTGGACTGCTTCATCTCTGGCATGGCTGACCTTCCTTTTGTCTTGGGATCAAAGTTGCTGGTAAGACGGCGTCCCATAGCGTATCAGGGGGTGGCACGTGGAGGATTGGTGTAGACATACAAGAATCCCGAGCACTTTTTCGATTCTTATGGGCCAAGCGACAAGTCACGATGGCGTGGGTGCCTCTCGATGGGGCTCGAGGCACCCCCGCAGAAGCTTGGCTTGGAGTTGGGCTACTCCGCGAACTCCTGGAACTTGAGACCGTGCTCCTCGGGCATGGTTGCCTCGACGAAGGCCTTGTAGCGGGCGACGCGCTGCTTGTAGGCATCACCCTTCTGCAGCTCCATGAGGATGCCCTCGTTCTTGCCGATGTCCTCGCCGTGGATCTGCTTGCCCTGCATGGTGTCGTGGGCGCGCTCGCGGCCCTGGTCGTCGTACATGCCGGGGAACGCGGGCTCGCCGTCCTTGTCGAGGACGGTGTTGCCGTTCTCGTCCTTGAGGTCATGCTCGGCGTACTCGACGGTGACCTTGCCGTCGGCGAGGACGACCTTGCCCTGCAGTCCGCAGACGGCGCAGACGGCGCGGTTCTCGTCGGGATACAGGTAGAAGTCGTTGCAGTTGCAGTGCGGGCAGACGCCCTTCTCGCCCATGTACTTGGCGCTCTTGGGGTCGGCCGCGAACTCGGCCATCTGGACGCCGATCTGGTGGGCGCGGCTCACGACGTCATCCTTCATGAGGGCCGTCTTGGACCAGGGGATCCACTCGTTGTAGCAGACCTTCCAGGCCGGGGTCATGGACTGGATGGCGTGGTCCGACTGGATGTGGGTGCCCCAGTCGGAGCCGCCGATGCCGATGTAGGCGACGGGGATGTCGGTGTGGAAGACGAACGAGGGCGGGACGACGCCCTTCTTGCCCTCGGCGATGTTCCTCTCGGCGCTCATCTTGCCCAGGAAGTTGTTGCCGGTGTCCATGCGGGGCCCGAAGCGGTCCATGATGGTGTGGAAGAGGCCCGACGCGCCCGTCTCGAAGATCGGGTCGACCATGACGATCGCGTCAGCGGTGAACATCTCGTGCGCCAGCCAGTCGAAGTCGTCCTTGTGGATGCACATGTTGCCGCGGCCACCCATGAGCATCTTGATGCAGGTGATGCAGCCCGTGCAGTGCCTGATGTCAAGGTCCTGCGCGCGGATGAACTCGATCTGGGCGCCCGCCTCCTGGGCGCCCATCAGGGCCTCCTTGCAGATGGAGTCGTTGTTGCCGTTCTTCGTGCCGAACGAGATGCCGAGTACCTTAGCCATTCGCACCCTCTCCTTGGGTCTGTGAGCACATGTACTGACCTTGGGAGAAACCGTATGCCACGGCAGTGCGCGCGGCATTGTGCTTCGGTTCAAAAGCGAGACGCAAGAATCGTGCTTAATTTGTGAATCAGAGAGTGACGCGAGACCGCTCTGCCGTTCGTCGAGCAAACGGCAGCTTATGCCGAATTTCGACCCTCCAGCGTAAGACCGTCGGCCTCGCTCATCTCTAGCAGGCGCGCCGTGAAGGCCACCGCGAGCCGGTCGTCCCCGTCCTTAAGGTCGAGGTAGAAGAGCTCCCTGATCTTGTTCACCCTGTAGAAGTAGGTGTTGCGGTGCACGCTCAGGGCCTCGGCTGCCACCACGGGCTCGCCAGGGTAGCGGACGCTCATCACCGCCGTCTGGAGGTACGAGGTGTGACGCCTGCGGTCGTACGCGGCCATGGCCACCACGCGTTTGTCGAGGAGCGCGGCGAGCTTGCCGTCCCGCTTGGCGCTCCAGCCCATCACGGCGAAGCGCTCGTGCCAGAAGAAGTGGACGCGGGGGCCCTGGGCGGAGCGGCCCTCAAGCGCCTGCCGCAGGCCGGTGCACTGCCTGAGCGACGCCCCGGCGAGCGAGAAGTCCTCGAAGGGCTCGCAGACGTAGGCGTCCATGCCGTTGCGCTCGAGGAAGTCGCAGAACCCCCTGTTCTTGAGCACGAGGTTCTCGAACTGGTCGTAGGCGTCGAAGCCGGGCCTCTCGTCCTTTTCCAGGGTGAGCAGGAGCACCACGGATCCGTCTCGCACGGTCCAGATGACGTCCTCGAGGCAGGCCTGCATGACCTGGCCCGCCTTGAGGTAGTAGTCCCGGTCGGCCCCTTCCTCGCCTACGACGCTCACCAGGTCGTAGCGGGCGCCGTCCGCGCCGCCGAGCAGCGTGACCAGGGCGCGCATGGCGTCCACGCTCGAGAGCTTGCCGTCGAGGAGGTCGGCGAGGACCGTGGAACCCATGCCCACCCGCTCCCCCGCCACGCCCAGGCGGTCGATCATGATGCCGGCGAGGGCGCCCGCATAGTCCACGAGCTCCAGGTCGAGCCCCGTGAGCGGGCGCACCTCGAAGACGTCCAGGCGCCCCAGCTCGAGGTGGTGGTAGTAGATGATGGAGCTCACGTTGCGGACCCCGGTGGTACCCTTCTCGGACACGACGGGGACGCGGGTGGCCCGTGCCTGGCGGATGAGGCCGTCCGCCTCCATGAGCGAGGCGACCTCGTCCGTCACGTAGCCGCTGGTTATGACGTCCCGGAGCTCGCGGACGCCCTGGGGCAGGTCGCCCGCGGACGCAAGCACCTTGTGGTCGGTGTTGGATATGAGCACGGGGTTGCGCAGGACCCCGCTCGCGTGATCCGCGAACTGCTGGATGTCATACGAGCTCAGGAAGGCCTTGAAGAGGCGCTCGCGGCTCACGGCGAGGACGCCGCTCCTGCTCACCAGCCTGAGGAAGGCGTCACGGAACTCCGAGGGCGCGACGTCGCCGCTCGCCGCGACCACGCCCGTTGGCGGGCGCAAGGGGAGTTCGGAGGCGGCGCCGCGCAGGTACTCGAGGACCAGTCCCTCCCCCTCGCGGGGCGAGCCCAGCCGCTCCACCTGCTCCGGCGTGGCGAGGACGACGACCCCCTCCATTCCCCTGCCCTCGTAGTCGGCGGGTGACACGACGACGTCCCAGCCGAGCAGAGAGGGGTCCTGGACCTGGTAGCCCGTGAGAGGCAGCTCGTTTAGCACGGTTCGAAGTCTCACAGTGCCTCCCGTGGCTTGTGCTCATGCACAAATATGATAGACCAGCTGCCTGCGCGAATGGGGTTCCGTTCCATGTGCTTCCGGGGGGGCAGGACCTAGTATCTGCAAGGATGGCAATCCGACCTCATGCAGGAGGCAAGCACATGCAGAATCTGATCGACGAGCTCGTCGGGAAGGCGAAGCGGGCGCCAAGGCGCGTCGCGCTGCCCGAGTGCGAGAGCACGAACACCCTCAGGGCGGCACGCCGCGTGGCCGACGAGGGCATCGGCACCCCGTACCTCGTGAGCCCCCGCGACGTGATCGAGTCCTGCGCCGCCGAGGCGGGCGTCTCGCTGGACGGCATGCGAATCGTGGACAGCTCGGACGCCGAGGCAGCCGAAGCCCTGGCCAAGAGGTACATGGACGCCGGGAGGGAGCGGCTGGTCTCTGCCAAGGGGGCACGTCGCAAGATAAAGAGGCCGATCTACTACGCCATGATGATGGAGGAGCTCGGGGACGTGGACTGCACCTTCTGCGGCCACACCAACACCACCGGCGACGTGCTCATGGCCGCTCAGATGATCATCGGCCTGCAGGACGGCGTCGACGTCCCCTCCATCGTCGCGCTGACCCAGACCCCCGGCTTCGAGGGGCCCGAGGGGGACGTGATGGCCCTGGCCGACTGTGGCCTCAACCCCGAGCCCAGCGCAGAGGAGCTGGCCTCCATCGCCATAGCCGCCTGCGACTCCACGTCCTCCCTCATGGGCTGGGAGCCCCGCTGCGCCTTCGTCAGCTACTCCACCGACGGGTCGGGCGAGAGCCCCAGCGTCGAGAGGGTCCGCGAGGCCCTGAGGCTCGTCCACGAGCGCAGGCCGGAGCTCAAGGCGGACGGCGAGTTCCAACTCGACGCCGCCATCGTGCCTGCCACCGCCGCGAAGAAGGTCAGCCGCGAGTCCGAGGTGGCCGGCAGGGCAAACGTGCTCGTCTTCCCCGACCTCAACACCGCCAACACCGCCGTCAAGCTGATCCAGCTCTTCGCCCATGGCAAGGGCTTCGGCCACAACCTCTCCGGCTTCAGGCGCCCCGTCGCCGACAGCTCCCGTGGGGCCACGGTCGAGGAGATGGTCGGCGACATCGCCATGTTGGTCCTCTCGTCCGATTAGGCCCGCGTGGCGTCGGGAAGCGGCGCCACGCCCATCACGAGAAAGGAAGCATCGTGCCCTACCGCATCCTGACCCTCTCGCCCGGATCGACCTCCACCAAGGTCGCCGTCTTCGAGGGCGAGCAGACGCTCATGAAGTCAAACGTCCGCCACGACCCCGTCGAGCTCCAAGGCTTCGACGCCGCCGCGGACCAGCTCCAGTACCGCATCGACACCGTGCTGGCGGAGCTTGCGAAGGCGGGCATCCAGCTCGACTCCATCGATGCCTTCTCGGGCTACTGCGGGGGCATGGGCCCCACCGTGGGAGGCATCTTCGCCATCGACCAGAACGTGTGCGACCACGTGCTCTCGTGCGGCATGAACCACCCCGCCATCCTGGGCGCGCCCATCCTCTTCGACTTCGCACGCAGGACCGGCAAGCCCGCCTTCGCCGTGAACCAGCCCGACACCGACGAGCTCGAGGACGTCGCCAGGATCACCGGCTACCCCGGCATCTACCGCAAGAGCCACGTGCACTGCCTCAACCAGAAGGAGTGCGCCATCCGCTTTGCCGCCTCGCTGGGCAGGCGCTACGAGGAGGTCAACGTCATCGTGGCCCACGTGGGAGGCGGACTCTCAGTGGCGGCGCACCGGAAGGGCCGCATGATCGACACCAACGACGTGATCGAGGGCTCGGGCCCCTTCGCGCCGAACCGCTCCGGCGACGTTCCCGCCAAGCCCGTGGTGGCCCTCGCCTTCTCTGGTAGCCACGACAGGCGCGAGATCGACGCCGTGATCGGCAAGGCGGGCGGCCTGAAGGGCCTTTTGGGCACCGATGACGCCCTCGAGATCGACCGTCGCATCGAGGCGGGCGACGCCTGGGCGAAGCTGGTCTTCGAGGCCATGGCCTACCAGACGGCGAAGGCCATCGGGGCGTTCTCCGTCGCCCTGGAGGGCAGGGTCGACGGCATCGTGCTCACCGGCGGCGTCTCGCACGACGAGGCCTTCACCAGCTACGTCAAGGAGCGCGTGGGCTGGATCGCACCCGTGGCCGTATATGCCGGCGACTTCGAGATGGAGGGTGCCGCCGCCGGAGCCGTCCGCGCGCTCGAGGGCAGCGAGGCCGTCATGACCTACACCGGACGGCCGAGCTGGGCGGGCTTCTCGTTCGAGGCCGCCCCCGCCGACGTCGAAGCCTAGCGAGGAGGAGCATGTCCAAGGAGATATCCACGAGGGGCGCCTTCCACTACGCCCATCTGATCGTTCTCTCGTGCATCGTCATCACCTGCCTGCCCTGTGCGCTCGTGCTTTCCTGCGCAGGCATCTTCTTCACGCCCGTCTCGGCCTACTTCAGCGTGGCAAGGTCGGCGTTCACCCTGTACTTCTCGATCCTGAACGTCGCCATGATGCTCACCCTGCCCGTTGCCGGCAGGGTCCTGGCCAAATCCGACGCCCGCGTCGTGCTGTCGGCGAGCGTCGTGCTCTGCGGGCTCGGCCTCGTCGGCATGTCCATGTGCCGGGAGCTGTGGCAGTTCTATCCCTGCGGCGCGGTGCTCGGCGTGGGCGTGGCGCCCCTCATCTACCTTGCCGTGCCCGCCCTCGTCAACGCCTGGTGCGTGCGGAGGGTCGGCTTCTTCGTGGGCCTTTGTATGGCGTTCACGGGCATCGGCGGGGTGATCTTCAACCCGCTTGGAACGGCCCTCATCAACTCCGATGCCGAGGGCTGGCGCACGGCATACCTCGTCTTCGCCGCCATAACCCTCGTGGGTACGCTCCCTTTCACGCTCCTCGTGGTGCGCAGCAGGCCTGAGGACATGGGGCTCCTCCCCTATGGCGCAGAGGGCGAGGCCGCAGCAGGGGGCGAGCCCACCGTCACCGAGTCGAGGGGTGCCATGGCCACCGACGCCATGAGGACCCCAGCCTTCGTGGCGCTGCTCGCCTTCTGTGGTGTCATCACGCTGAACCAGACCATCTACCAGTTCCTTCCCAGTTACGCCTCCTCGATCGGGGGGGACGTGGCGGCCGCCTCGGGCGTGGTTGCCTCGGCCGCGATGGCTGGCCAGGCAATTGGCAAGGTCCTCCTGGGCGTCATCAACGACAGGTCAGCCAGGCTCGGCACCGCGTTTGGCATCCTGTCCGGCGTCCTGGGCGTGCTCGTGATGTGGCTCTTCCCGGGCGCCCTCGCCCTCCTGCTCGTGGGCTCCTTCCTCTTTGGCGTGGTGTATGCCATGACCACGGTCGAAACGCCACTCTTGGTCCGTACCGTCTTCGGGTCCAGGGACTACACCAACATCTACTCCCGCGTCTCCATGGTCGGGTCGCTCATGAGCGCCGTGGCCGCCGTGTTCTGGGGCCTCGTGGTAGACTCCGCCGGCGGCTTCCCCCTCATGTTCGCCCTTGGGATCGCGTGCATGGCGGCCTGTCTCGCACTTGCCAACTTCGCCCTGGCACATCGGAGCGTGGCCTAGGAATCGGTAGCGAAGGCTGGCCTGCCGCTCCGCCGCCTGCGCGCCAATTTCTCTCGAAAGCGTCCGATGTGTCAGGTCTCCACTTTCGACGGCGTCAAACGCGCGCCGCGCTTATGCGAGAGCGCCCAACGCGCGCCGCTCTTCGACGAAAGCGCTCAATGCGTGTCAAATTCTCTCGAAAGCGTCCAACGCGTCTCTCGCCTCCGCGTTTGCGCAGTTAGCAGAGAGGAGAAAAACGCGTTGGACGTTGTCGGCGCATTTTCGCACGCGTAGGACGTTGCCGGGCGGAAGTCGCGCGCGATGGGCGCTGTCGGCGCTCTCTCGCGCGCGATGGACGCCGTCGGAATTGGCTCACGCGCGATGGACGTTGTCGACGCATTCTCGGTTCGCTCCGACAACGCGTTTGGAATCCTCGCTAGCGACGCCCTCGAGCGCCCTCCCTATCCGGCAGATCCGTGTCGGTGTCGGCGCTCGCCCCGAGGCTTGCGAGGCTTGGGCTTCTCGATGAGGCCACGGAAGTCGGGCGAGCTGGGGTCCATGTCCATGGGGCTCATCACGTGGAGCTGGCCTCGGAGCTCGCCGAGGGAGTCGTTCTCCCAGCGGAAGCCTCGGTCGGTCTTGGAGAACTCGGCGACGTCCAGCCAGGAGGAGAGGTCTGCCTTGGAGTACTCCCTGTCGTAGTGAGCGCTCACCCACCTGTCGTAGCCCTCCATGTCCTGCATCTTGCGCAAGGTCTCCTCCCACTCGTCGATGGAGGTGGAGTCCTCGTAGAAGAGGGTCATGACCGGCGTGACGGCGTCGCCCGAGAGGAACAGCCGTTCCTGCCCCACGAGAAAGCCCATGCTTCCCCTGGTGTGTCCCGGGAGCGCGACCGCCCTCACCGTGACGCCGCCCAGGTCGAAGGCCTGTCCCTCCACGAGGCGCCTCGTTGCCGGACGCTTGCCAGAGAGCACGGGGAAGCAGGAGTCCTCGGAGAGGTCGAGCTTCTCGACGAGCTGTTCGCGAACGCGCAGGTGGAAGGCCTTCTCCTGGTCCCAACGGCCATCGTCGGCCTCTGAGATCCAAGCCTCCGGAAACTGGTAGGCGCAACCCACGTGGTCGTGGTGATGGTGTGTCAGGACGACGGTGAGCGGAAGCGTCGAGATGCCCTCGACGGTCGCCCTGAGGTCGCCCAGCCCCTCGCCGGCGTCCACGAGGAGCGCGGCATCGTCGCCCACCACCAAGAACGCGCGGTTGCCTCCCACGTCGGTGAGCCTCCACACGCAGGACCTGACCTGCGCCACCTTCCACTCCGCCCTCTGCAGCATGCTTCCTCCTTTTGTGCGGGAGGGGTGCCCGGCCGAAGCCCGGACACCCCACGCTCAGACTACCTGTGACAACATCCATCCGGACCTAGCGGTGGATGTACTCGCCCGCCTGGTACCTCGGGGGGACGACCGGGAGCTCCATGTAGGAGGCATACCGGCCGCCGGTGTGGACGCAGTGCGTGCCATGGTTCTCCCGGTCCCAGGCCAGGGGCTCAAACCAGCCCTCGCGGATGTAGCGGCCAGAGACCTGGATGCGGAAGCGCTCGCCCTTGTGATAGACGCGGGCGGTGGGGACGATGGCGATCTCGACCTCGCGGACCTCGCCCTCGGCAAGCTTGGCCGGCTCGTCCCTCATCGTGTACACGGGGTTGTGCTTCTTGGAGGGCTTGGTGTCCACGATGGCACGGGAGACGCGGCACTTGCCCCAGGCGCCGGGGTGCGGCTCGTCGAGCGTCGTCCAGGGCACCCACGTGCCGTCGGTGGCAGCCTTCTGCACGTTGACGAAGAGGTCCATGTCGTCATGGCCCTCGCAGGACACGAACAGGTGGAGGTCCATGTAGCCGGTGACCTCGATGTCCTCGGGCAGGACGTAGTCGAAGTCGAGCTCGCCCCTGTTGGCGTCGTACTTGGCCACGGCCTCCGCCTCGGGCTTGTCGAAGCCGGCGGCGAAGGTCTCCTTGCTGCCGCCGTCCTGGCTCACGTCGGCGGAGTCAACATGCGCGCTGGCGTCGAGGTAGAGGTTCCTGTACTCGGTGCGCTTGATGGGCCAGGCCTTCTCGGGGCGCTTCTCCTGGTAGTCCACGTCATAGGCGTCCATGATGTCCAGGCGCACGCGCGGGGTCATCTCCCAGCCGTTGTGGATGCCCTTCAGGTAGCGGTCGTAGAAGCGCCTGAGGTCCTCGAGGTTGTCGGGATCATAGGTGTCGGGCCACTCGAAGTCGCGGTGGGCGCGGAGCCACTTGAGGTGGGAGCGGCAGCGACGCCAGGCGTTGACGGACCCAGGCAGGTGGAAGTGGGACCAGCCGGCGGTCTGGTAGACGGGAATCTTGATCTTCTTGAAGTCGGCGCGCTTGTCCTCCCAGTACTCGTTCATGGTGGGGTACATCTGCGCCATGGACACCTGGTCGTCAACGCCGTTGGGACCCGTCACCTGAGCGGCGATGAACTTGTTGAACGAGAGCGCGGGCACGCCGCCCTCGTAGAAGGACTCACGGTAGAGGTCGGTGGTGCACTCCCAGGGGGCGATGCACTTGAGGTGCGGGGGGCACTCGGCTGCGATGCCCCACTGGTGCATGGCCACGCCGGAGTTGCCGGACATGCCGACGTTGCCGTTGCACCAGGGCTGGATGCCGAGCCACTCAACGAAGTCGTAGCCGTCCTCGCGGTCCTGGTGGGTGAACATGTGCACCGAGCCCTCGGAGTGTCCGGCGCCGCGCACGTCGACGTTGGCCACGGCATAGCCCTGGTAGCACCAGTAGAGGGGGTCGGGCGACTCGAACTTGGCGGTCTTAGAGACGGTCATGGGAGGCACGCCCATGATCTGCCACTCACTCATGCCGTCGCCGGGGCGCTTACCGAACCAGGACCACGACACGATGGCCGGGACCTTGGCTCCCTCGATCACGTTGCCAGCCTCGTCCAGGTCACCGGGGCGGAAGATGTCCGCATAGATCCTGCAGCCGTCGCGCATGACGACTTCCTGGTCCTGCATGCAGATGACGCCTGGGGCGACCTGGTAGACGCGCTGGTTGAAGGGCGGGCAGAAGCCCTGGCCCATGCGCGCCATGGGGTCGTCGGAGGCGGAGAGGTCGACCTCGGCCTGGTTGTCGTTGGGCTGGCGGGCCACGAGGTAGGCGGTCATCATCTCGACGCCCTTGAAGGTCTCGGGCTTCAGGTAGAGGTAGCGCTCGCGGTCCGTGTCAAAGTAGACGGGCCACTCGTCCGAGTACTCCTCACCGCTGCCCTGTACGAGGTCGGAGACCTTCTTGTCGGACACGGCCTTCCAGTGCTCGGGAATCTTGTAGTCAAGCATCGGCACTTCTTTCTCAACGTGAACGAAATGTCCGTGCCGCGCGGCACGGAAAACGGCTGGCGCTACTCGTCAAGCAGCTCGCACACGAAATCCGTGGCCTCGCCAAAGGTCGCGCAGCGGCGGAACTTCATGTAGGGCACCTCGATGTCGAGCTCGTCCTCGATGTATGTGGTGATCTGCGACACCTGCACGGACTTGATGCCAAGGTCCTCGAACCTGGTGTCCTCGGTGAACTCGGAGGGGTCCTTGCCAAAGAGCTGGCCGGCACGGGTGGTGAGCGCGTCCCAGACCTCCTGGCGATCCTCGTCCATTGCTGCTCCCTTCGTCGAGGGGACGCGTCCACGCCCCCGCCCGCGAGCGTCCGCGGGCCTGCCTTCTGGTTCGAGGCTCAGTATCCGCGCGCGTCGTGGGGTCGGCAATGTGGACCGACTCAAATGGACGGGCGCAGGCAAGGTGGCAATTTGTGCTTGAGTGCAGAGCCAGGGCATGCGACGCCGCGAGGAGGGGTGGGGTGGGAGCCGGTCGTCGGGAGGCGGAGGCGGGGGCGGTGCGGTGTGGGCCTGCCCGGGGCGCGCAGTTCAGATCTGATTTGCACGTCTCTCAGCAAAATGCCAGGTCAGCGGAGAATGGCGCGCAAACCATTTCCAGAGTGCGCAGCGGGCGGGCGACTTGGGGGGCGCCGAGGCCCGCGCCGCCCGCAGGTGAGAAGTGCGGCGGCTACCGCTCGCGGCGTCGTCCCAGGAGGAAGGGCAGGCGCCGTCGGATGAGGCGCTCGACGGGCACGAGGACGAGGACGGAGGCCAGGGCGAGGAGGGCACCCACACCGAGCTGCGCTGCGAACGGCGCGTCGTGGAGGTCGACGCCGGCAAGCGAGAAGAGCAGCAGCTTGCAGAGGTTCATCGACGGGGCCGAGAGCGCATAGAGCACGAGACTCCTGCGGCCCAGCTCCCGCAGGGGGCCGCACTCTCCCAAGGCAAGCGAGAGGAACGCCACGGCAAGGGTCCCCGCCAGCGCCAGGAGCAGCATGAGCGCCGCCTGCAGGACGGCCAGGGAGAGAGCGGGGCTCTCCCCGTCCGGGAAGAGCGCCACGTACTCCTGGGTCACGTAGAGATCGGGCATGACGCGGTGGGCGACGAGGCCCAGCGCGACCGCAAGGGCCAGCGCAAGCGGAACGAGGGCCCAGCGCGGCACGCGGGCCAGCGCCTCCCTGAGCGCCACTCCCAGGAGGATGTAGCCGCCCGCCTCCATGCCCCTGAGGAGGCAGAGGGGCAGCTTGACCTCCGGACCCACGGTCCACCAGAGCTGGGACGCGAGGACGAGCAGGACCCCGACGAGGGCACAGGCGAGGACGTGGCCCCTCTCGCCCGCCCCCTCGTCGTCCGGACCGGCGAGGGCGCGGAGCACCAGGAAGGCGAGGAGCTGACCCCAGAAGTACGCCCAGAGGAACCAGAGTCCCTCTCCCATGACCAGGACGTCGAACGCCGACGTCGCGAGGTCCTGGGTGCCCTCGACGGCGAGCGACTCCCCGAGGGAGGGCGCCAGGGCGAGGGCAACGGGCTTGAGGAGGTAGTAGAGCGAGAAGACGTAGTACGGGACGAGAAGACCCCGGGCGCGGCGCCGGGCGAAGCTGCCGAAGTCACGCCCCCTGGGGCGCAGGACCACCCCTCCCAGGAAGAAGAAGAGCGGCATGTGGAAGAGGTAGAGCGCGTAGTGGAGCTCGTCCAGGGCCGGCAGCCAGACGCTCTGGCCGTCGCCGTTGGTGAGGTGGCCCAGGGCGACGAGGAGGATGCCCAGCCCCTTAGCGACGTCTACCCAGGGCAGCTTGGTGCCCGCGGCGTCGCTCCTGGCGGTCGTCTCCCCCTCCATGTCAGCTCCTTGGTGGCTTCTGGTGGCTTTCCGGCGGGCTGCCACGCTTACGGGTCTGGGCGAGACCGGAGCCCCGCCCAGACGACTTCGCATGCCTTTCCGATGCCGCGCGACTAGATCGCGACGATGTTCACGAGCTTGCCGGGGACGACGACGACCTTCCTCACGTCCTTGCCCGCGATCTGGTCTGCGACCGCCTCGCGCGCCGCGGCCTCCAGCTCGTCCTTGCCGGCAGACGCAGGAACCATGATGCGGGCACGAATCTTGCCCTTGACCTGCACTGCGATCTCGACGCTGTCGCTCTTTGCCTGCTCGGGGTCGAACTCGGGCCAGGGCTCGTCGTAGACGGAGCCCTCCCTGCCCAGCGCCTCGTGGAAGAGCTCCTCCGCCCAGTGCGGGCAGATGGGGGCCAGCATGGTCACGATGGCATGCGCCGTGCGGTAGCAGACCGCCGCGTCGCGGCCGGCGGGCTCGGTCTCGTTCAGGTACTTGCTCGCCGCGTTGACCAGCTCCATGCAGGCCGATATCGCGGTGTTGAACTGCCCGCGGTCGAAGTCGGCGGTGCAGCGCAGGCCCATCTCGTTGAGGCAGCGGTTGAGCTCCCTCGAGGCGGCGTCGGTCGTCGCAAGGTCGAGCCCTGCCCTAGCGTCCGCGGTCTGGGAGAGGCCCCACACCACGCGCCAGGCGCGCTTGATGAAGCGGTTCGCGCCGGCGACGGCCTCCTCGTCCCAGTCGAAGTCCTTCTCGGGGGGAGCCACGAAGAGGATGGCCAGGCGCATGGTGTCGGCGCCGTAGGGCTCGATCACGCTGGAGGGCGGCACGACGTTGCCCTTGGACTTGCTCATGGTCTCGCCGTTGGCGTCCTTGACCATGCCCTGACAGAGCAGGTTGGTGAAGGGCTCGTCCACGTCTATCATGCCCAGGTCGCGCAGGACCTTGGTCCAGAAGCGCGAGTAGAGCAGGTGCAGGATGGCGTGCTCGATGCCGCCCACGTAGTTGTCGACGGGCATCCAGCGGTCAACGGACCCCTTCGAGAAGGGGGCCTGGTCGTTGTGCGGGTCGCAGTAGCGCAGGTAGTACCAGCTCGAGCAGGTGAAGGTGTCCATCGTGTCGGTGATGCGACGGGCGGGCCTGCCGCAGCGCGGGCAGGTCGTCTCGTAGAAGGGGGCGTACTCGGCCAAGGTCTCGCCGGCACCGAGGTCGAGGTTGTCGGGCAGGAGGACGGGCAGGTCCTCCTCGGGCACGGGAACGTCGCCGCAGTCGTCACAGTGGATCATGGGGATGGGGTTGCCCCAGTAGCGCTGACGGCTGATGAGCCAGTCGCGCAGGCGGAACTGGACCTTCTCGCGGCCCACGCCCCTCTCGCCCAGCCACTTGATGATGGCGTCGACGGCCTCGGAGTGCTTGCCGCCCTTGAGGCCGGTGAACTCGCCGGACTGCACCAGGTAGCCCTCGGCGTCCATGGCGTGCTCCCAGTCCACGCTGCGCACGCGCAGCTCGCGCTCGTCCTTGAGCTCCTCGTAGAGTGGGTCGTCCTTCTTGCAGATGATCGGGGCTATCTCGAGGCCGTACTTCTTGGCGAAGTCGAAGTCGCGCTGGTCGCCGCAGGGGACGCCCATGACGGCGCCGGTGCCATAGTCCATGAGGACGTAGTCGGCGACCCAGATGGGCGCGGGGCGGCCGTTGATGGGGTTGATGACGTAGCGCCCGGTGAAGACGCCGTGCTTCTCCCTGCCGGAGCCCTGACGGTCAACGCTCGAGACCTTCTCGGTCGCGGCCTTGAGCTCCAGGAACTCGGCCTCGTGCTCGCTGCCGGCGACGAGCTCGGCCGCCAGCGGCGACTCCGGGGGCAGCAGGAAGAAGCTCACGCCGAAGAGGGTGTCGGCGCGGGTGGTGAAGACGGTGACCTTGCGGTCGGTGGGGGTCACGCCGTCCTCGGCCGCCAGGACGAAGTCGATCTCGGCTCCCTCGGAGCGGCCGATCCAGTTGCGCTGCTGGGCCTTGACGTTCTCGGGCCAGCCCTCCAGCTTGTCGAGGTCGTCCAGGAGCTCCTGGGCGTAGTCGGTGATCTTGAGGTACCACTGTGAGAGCTCGCGCTTCTCGGGAATCGAGCCGCACCTCCAGCAGCGACCGTCCACGACCTGCTCGTTGGCGAGCACGGTCTTGCAGTGGGGACACCAGTTGACGGGCGAGGTGGCGCGGTACGCCAGGCCCTTCTCCCACATCTTGATGAACATCCACTGGCCCCAGCGGTAGTACTCGGGGTCGCAGGTGTTGAACATGCGGTCGTAGTCATACGAAAAGCCCATGCGCTTCATGGTCTTGACTGCCTGGGCGATGTTCTGGTGGGTCCACTCGCTCGCCTGGGTGTTGTGCTTGATGGCGGCGTTCTCGGCGGGCAGGCCGAAGGCGTCGAAGCCCATGGGGTGCAGCACATCGAAGCCGCGCATGCGGGCCTGGCGCGCCATGGCGTCACCGATGGTGTAGTTGCGCGCGTGGCCCATGTGCAGGTCGCCCGAGGGGTACGGGAACATCTCGAGCACGTACCTCTTGGGCTTGGAGGGGTCCTCGTCGGTCTTGTAGAGCGACTCCTCCTCCCAGCGCGCCTGCCACTTGGTCTCTATCCTCTGGGCGTCATAGGCGGGAACGTCGCCCGTCTCGCGCCTGACATCGCTGTTCTCAGCCATGAGTTCCTTTCCTTGGCACAAAAAGACATACATGGGGGAGTATAGCGAGAAACGCGTCGTGGTCTCGCGCAGGGCGCTGATGCGGACGTGCGGTCACTGCGCTGCCACACGTCCGTGGCGCCTGCCAGGCGAGCCGACAAGGAAGAGGGGCCAGGCTCAGCCTGACCCCTCGGACTCGGCACCTTGTAAGGAGGCCTGACGGGGCGCCTAGGCCTTGTCGTCCCTGCGACGGAGGCGGAACGCGACGAGCAGCGAGACGGCGGCAAGGCCTGTGACCGCCACGTACGCGACGGGAGAGAGGTCGTCCCCGGTCTTGGGGAGCCTGGAGAGGACCTTGCGGACCACGTGCCCCACATGCCCTGGGAGCGCGGGCACCGGTCCGGGCTGCGGAGCCGGGTCCGGCGTCGGGTTGGGGTTGGGG
>NZ_DBEZHV010000011.1:0-225650 GCF_048189965.1 Olsenella phocaeensis
TCGCCGCGGACGAAGACGGTCACGAGGCCGCCCCCCACGCGCTCCTTGCCGACGAGGCGGACGTTCGCCGCCTTGACCATGGCGTCGGCGGCCTCCACGGCCCCGACCATCCCCTTGGTCTCGATCATGCCCAGTGCCTCAGTCATGCCTGCCATCTTTCTTCCTCCCTGGGCGTGCCGCCCATTCCCGAGCTGGCGCTCGCGTTACCTGACTACCCGAAGCGTGGAGCCGCACTTGACGTGAAGCGCGTTGGCCTCCTCGGTGTCGATGTGACAGTCGAGGTTGCCGCTCTCGGTCACGCGGACGATGACGTTGTCGAGCGTGCCGCCGCGCTCCCCGCCGACCTTCAGCGAGACGACCTGTCCGTCGTGGAAGCCGCGCTCCGCCGCCTGTGCCGGGCTCATGTGGATGTGACGGGCCGCGACGATGGTGCCCTCCTCGAGGACGACGGTGCCCTTGGGGCCGATGACGGTGACGCCCGGCGTCCCCTTGAGCTGCCCGGAGAGGCGAACCACCTGGGGCACGCCCAGCTTGAACGTGTCACCCGCCAGGACCTCGACCTGCGTCTGGGGACGCACGGGCCCCAGCACGCGGACCTTCTGGATGACGCCCTTGGGGCCGGCGACGGTCACGCACTCCTTGGCGGCGAACTGTCCGGGCTGGCTCAGGTCCTTGAGGGGGGTGAGCTGGTAGCCCGCGCCGAAGAGCCGCTCGAGGTGCTCCTGCGACAGGTGGATGTGACGGCCCGAGACCCCGACGGGGACCATGTCCGGGTCGACGGCAGGGGCCTTGAGCCCGAAGATGCCCTCGACGTCCTCCTTGCTCCAGATGCCCCGCTCGAGGGCCGCGGAAATGACCCGCTCGAGCTCGTCCGCCGAGAGCGGGGGCTCGACGGGCCTCTCGCCCTCGTGCGAGCCTGGCTCGTGGTGGACGGCAGCCGGCGCCTTGCCGTCGTGCGAGGCGGGGCACGGGCCCTCGAGGAGGACGCCCCTCTCCCTTGCGACGTCGCGCGCCTGGGCGGTCACGATGGTGTTCTCGTCCACGACGAGGTTCTCGTGGCGCTCCGCCGCAGCCACGACCTCCCGAGCGCTGATCAGCCTCTTCATCCTTTCCTCCCTTCCCTAAAGACTCACGTCTTCGTCGATGATCCCTACGATTACCGCGTCGACCGGCGCGTTCCTCTGGAACTCGTCCCTCACGAAGTGGTAGGCGGCCGCACCGGTGGTGACTATGACCCTATCCCCCACCCCTGCGCTGATCGTGTCCACGCAGATGAGCTGGGAGCCCACCTCCCCTCCCGCAAGCACCTCGACGCGCATGAGCTTCATGCCGCTGAGTTCGTCGTACTTGCGGGTGGCCCAAATCGAGCCGACGAGCCTACCGACGATCATGGGTGCCGTCACCTCCGCCGCGTATCTTCTCCAGGCATTCCATGACCTCCGCCGTCTCGCCCGCGATGGCGAGCATCACCATGTTCTGCGGGCAGGAGCCCCTCACGTCGGTCACGGTCACCCCCGCCGTCTTCTCGGCGATGTCACTCGCGACCACCATCTCGATGAGCTTGCCCTGCACCAGCCCCACCGCCGCCGGACGGAAGTCCTCGCCCCAGCGGGCGCCGCTCCTCTGGCGGATGATCTGCATGGTCCCCTCGGCGGGGGCCCTGATGACCCTCACGTCAAGCATCCCGGCGCTCCCTTGCCTTGAGCGCGCAGCCGAGCGCGATGCCCATGGGGGTGACGAACATGGGGTGGCTGGGCTTGTGGACCTCCATGCCCAGGCGGCTCGCCACACGCCCCTCGATGCCGGAGAGCTCGGCGGTGCCACCCACCAGGACGACCTCGGGAACGTCGTAGTCCTCGCAGGCGCGCTGGATGATGGTGGTCACCTTGTCGATGGTGGGAGCAACGATGGGAAGGACCTCCGCGTGGTGCTCGGGAGCCCTCTTGTACAGCTCCGCGTCATCGAAGCTCATGCCCTTGGCGCCCGCGAGCACGAGGGAGAAGTGGGTTCCTCCCGTGGACTCGTCAACGCACCTCACGACCTCCCCATCCCTGAAGACCGAGATGCCCGTGGTCCCGCCTCCGATGTCGACGACGGCGCCGTTCTGCACGCCCAGGAGGAGGTTTGCCGCCGTGGGCTCGTCGAAGACGGCCGTGCACTCGAGGCCGCAGCTCTCTGCGACGTTTCGCACGACGCCTCCGTCCAGCGACTCGGTCTGGGGAGGGATGGCCACCGCGCACTCCCCCAGCTCAACTCCCAGCTCGGACTCGACCTGCTCCTTGAGGCCCCGCGCTATGTCGCAGGCGCCGACGTAGTCGACCACCATGCCGTCACGCACCACGCCGGCGAACTGGTACTTGCAGTCGACGGGGCTGCCGTCCTCGTCCAGGACGACGAGCACGATGAAGGCGGTTCCCAGGTCAAGCCCACAGTAGAGGCGCTTGCCGGCCCGAGGGGCCCTGGGCTCGTCCACGCAGGAGAGCAGCTCCTCCAGCCTCCTGTTTGCCGCATCGAAGTCTGACATTGGCTACACCTCCCTTCCCGCTCGCTCCACGGACGCCCGCAGCGTCTCGCACATCCCTGACAGCTCCCTCAGCCAGGCGGCTATGACCCGTGCCTCCTGCGGCCCCGCCCCCTCCTGGGCCCGCCCCCACGCGTGGGCGAAGCGGCCCAGCTGGGCATGCGCGCACGACATCTCGAAGTAGACGGGATGCACGCCGGCGTCGAAGGGGGGAGCCGGGGCCTGGGGCGGCAGCTCCGGGGCGGTCGCATCCCCTTCCCCGCCGAGGACCAGGTCCTGGGGCGACCCCGCCACCTGCCAGCGTCGTCCCAGGGACTCCGCCTCGCGGGCCACGGAGTTGTCGACCCCCAGGGACCTGCGGGCGAGGAGTCGCAGCCCCGCCCCCAGGAGGTTCGCGTCGTGCACGAGCGCGCCAAGCTCGCAGCCGTCCTCTGTGCCCCTCGGAGCCCCGACGGAGCCAGCCTCGGCGCGCGGCGACGCCTCCGGCCCGAAGGCGATCCTGAAGTCAATCAGGAACTGCCGTGCTCCCGGAGTGAGGCGAGAGCCCTCGGGCAGCTCATAGCGCCCGAAGGGGGCGGCGGCAAACGCCTCGCGGAGCTCGTCCTCGGTCACGTAGTGCATTTCTTCCTCCTCCCTGTGCCTTCGGCCCCAGACTCCGGGGCATACGTTCCTTTGGGCTAGTGCCTCACGAGGTTCACCTTGAAGTCGGCGTCCTCGATCCAAGACTCCACGCGGTTGAGGTCCTCGTCCGTGAGCGACGGGTCGTCCTTGATCTCGTAGTCGCGGCCGAGCGACGCGTACTTCCCAACGCCCAGCTTGTGGTACGGGAGGAGGTCGACGCCGTCGAAGTTCTTCTGGTAGCGATAGGGCTTGAAGAAGGCGATCACCGCGTCGACCTCCTCCTTGGAGTCGTTCACCCCCTTGAGCAGGGGCATGCGCACGCGGACGTTGAAGCCGTTCTCGAGGAGCTCCCTCACGTTCGAGAGGATCTGCTCGTTGTTGACGCCCGTCCAGAACTTGTGCTTGACCGGGTCCATCTGCTTGATGTCGAAGAGGAAGAGGTCAACATAGCGGGCGACCTTGAGGATGGTCTCCGTAGGCGCGTATCCGCAGGTCTCGATGGCGGTGTGGTAGCCGCGGGCCTTGGAGGCCATGAGGATGGCGAGCGTGGCCTCGCTCTGGGCGAGCACCTCTCCGCCCGAGAGGGTGATGCCGCCGCCCGACATCCTGTAGAAGTCCTTGTCCTCGTCGAAGAACTCCACGATCTCGTCCACCGACCTGTCGTCGCCCATGACCTGCAGGGCGCTGTACATGCAGGCACGCTCGCACTGGCAGCAGCCGATGCACTGCACCCCGTGGTCGACGACGTGCGATCCGTCGACCATCTTGTGCACTCCGACGGGGCAGACGGCGACGCAGGCGCCGCAGTTGGCGCAGTTGGCGCTCTTGAACATGACCTCGTGCGCGCGCAGCTGGCTCTCTGGGTTCGAACACCACTTGCAGCGCAGGGGACAACCCTTGAGGAAGGCCATGGACCGCACGCCGGGCCCGTCGTACATGTTGTACTTCTGAAGGTTGAAGACGCGTGCCTTGCGCTCCACGCTTCCCTGCTCATGGCTCATTGCGGTCTCTCCCTTCTCCCTGACGTGCCGCGGCGTGCGGCTGGCCTGATTGGCGAACCTTGGCTCCTAGAACCTGGTGAGCATCGTGCGGCTGATGATCTCGTCCTGGACGTCCTTGCAGAGCTCGTTGAAGAAGGCGGAGTACCCCGCGACGCGGACCACGAGGTCGCGGTGCTTCTCGGGATGCTGCTGGGCGTCGATGAGCGTCTTGTTGTCCAGGTAGTTGAACTGCATCTCTCCGTTTCCGAACATGGAGGCGGTGCGCAGCAGCGTGATGAGACCGTTCTCGCCCTCGGGAGTGTCGAGTAGTCCGCTCATGAGTTTGAAGTTGTGCACCATGCCGATGTTCATGGAGTCGTTGGAGAGCTTGGAGACGGACTTGATGATGGCGGTGGGGCCCTTGTGGTCGGCGCCCTGGGTGGGGCTGATGCCGTCGGACAGCGGGGTCCATGCGTTGCGGCCGTTCGCGGTGGCGCCGGTCATCTCGCCGAAGGGCGTGTTGTTGGAGATGGAGAGGGTGCCCGTGGACATGTGCGAGTACAGCGTCTTGAAGTCGAGGTGGATGCGCTCGGTGTAGTCGATGATGTCGGCCGCGATGCTGTCGGCGTAGTCGTCGTCGTTGCCGTACTTGGGGGCGTCCAGGCAGTCCTGCCTCATCTGCTCGAAGCCCGCGAAGTCTGCCTTGAGCCCCTCGAAGAGCTCGCCGAGGGTGTACTTGTGGTCGTCGAACACGAGCTTCTTGATTGCCGCCATGGAGTCGGCATAGGTCGCAAGGCCCGTCCACACGACGCCGGGGCCATAGTTGTACATGGCGCCACCGGACGAGACGTCCTTGCCGCTCTCCATGCAGCCCTCGTACATGATGGACATGAGGGGCTTGGGAGCCACGTCGCGCGCGACGCGCTGCGAGATGACCGTGGCGACGTCGGTCCACTTGGTCACGTAGTAGATGGTCTTCTTGACCGCCTCGTCGAACTCCTCGAAGGTCTTGTACTGCGAGGGGTCGCCGAGGTCCGGCGTGACCTGCTTGCCGTACCACAGGGGGACGCCGTGGTTGAGCGTGAGCTCGATGCAGATGGGCCACTGGGTGTAGGAGGTGGATGTCCACTGGTAGAGGCGGCCGGACTTCTGGGGTTCGACGCAGCCCATCATGCAGTAGTCGCGCGCGTCCTCGACCGAGACGCCCTTGGCGAGCATCATCTTGATGTGGGTGTCGTCGAAGTGACAGGCGGGGAAGCCCATGCCGGAGCGCACGATGTCGACGATCTTGCGCATGTACTTCTCGGGCGACTTGTTGTGGATGCGGCAGGCGATGGAGGGCTGGTAGACCTTCACGTGGCGCACGGCGTCCATGAGGACGTAGGTGAGCTCGTTGGTGGCGTCGTGCCCCTGGCGGGTGACTCCGCCCAGCGTCATGTTGACGAAGGGCTGGTAGCCGGCGAAGAACTCGGACTGCCCGCGGGAGGTGACCCACATCATCTCGCTCATCTTGATGAGCATGCAGCCGGCGATGTCGAAGGCCTGGTACGGGGTGAGGCGTCCCGCCTCGATGTCAGCCTTGTAGAAGGGATACATGTACTGGTCGACGCGGCCGAGTGACATGCCGGTCTGGTTCTCCTCGACCGGAAGCAGGCTCTCGATGACGAAGACGGACTGCACCGCCTCCCAGAAGGTGCTGGGCTTGTGGGCGGGAACGTGCGAGAGGATCGTCGAGATCTGCTCGAGCTCGGCCTTGCGCTTGGCGTCGTGGCAGGCGGAGGCAAGCTCGTGGGCGTAGTCGCTCATGCGCTTGGCGTAAGTCATGACGCCCTCGGTGGTGTCGATGACCGACTTGTAGAAGTAGATCTTGTCGAGGTCGTCGGGGTTGGCGTAGTCCAGATGGGCGAGATGCTCCTTCGCCTCGTTCTGGATGTCGATCATGCCCTTCTTCATGAGGATGACGTCATAGCCGGGGTTGGAGTCGCCGCCGCCGCTCATGGCGTGGTAGGAGCAGTCAGAGACGAAGGACTCGCCGGAGAGCTCCCACACCCCCGCCTCGCGGTACTGGTCCTCGCAGACCTCGTCCTGGGACTTGCCCTCCCAGAAGGGGAAGAGGACCTCGCGGCAATACTGCTTGTCCTCCTCCGAGATGTAGAAGGGGTCCTGGGGGCGGTCACCGATGGTGTCGAGCTCGTCGCGCAGCCAGCGCCAGGCGAGGTCGGGCGAGAACGCGCCCGCTCGCGGCGCGCCACAGGGAGCTCCCACCACGAGCTCGTCGTCCTGGATGACCAGAGGGGCGGTCTCGCAGCAGCGGCGGAAGGCCTTGGCGCGCAGCTCGATCTTGGGCATGCCCGGGTTGGCCTTCATGGTCTCGGTGACCGCGCGGGCGCGGTGCATGGTGATGGTGGGGACCTGCTTGAGGAAGTTGTCCTTCAGGCGAAGCTGGCGGTCGGTGGGGCCGTCGGGCACGTCGTAGGGATCGTGCGAGCCGGCAGTGGCCGCGTGCCCCTCGGACAGCGGCACCTCGAGCTGGTCGGCCACCTTCTCGAACATGCGGCGAACGGTGGCGCGCTGCTCGTCAGACATGTCCTTGGTCGCCTCGGAAAGCTCCTTCGCGAACTCCTTGATGTCCATTCTCACTCCTCCACGAAATCGTTCTTCATTGCTTGCACCACGCCAGAGAACCAGTCCTGCGGCTCCTTGCCTGACCCTGCGGCGACCTCCCGCCGCGTTCCGCCCGGCCCGTCGGGGTCGGGAAGGCGAACCTTGATGACGACGGGCGTGTGGTCGCATGACCCCGCCTTGTCGAGAAGGGCCCGCTCGGCCTCCCCGCCCGATATGCCCACCTGGCGCCTTCGTACGAAGTCCTCGTAGGTGACGCCGAGCCTGGACGTGGTGGCACTGTTCCAGCCCGTCACCGTGAGCGTCTTGGGAAGGTCGCTGTGGCAGCCGATGCATCCCAGCGCGGTGCTCACGTTCACGAGGACCCTGCCGACGGGCTTCTTGAGGATGAACTGGCGAATGACCTCTGGGTCCTTCGAGAAGATGGCGAGGGCGTTCCCGCTCCCGCTGCCCAGGATCAGCTCTATGCACTTCTCGCAGGCGTGGCGCCAGTCGTCCTCGACGAAGTACGAGAGCACGGGCCCGAACTTCGCCCTCGAGAAGAGGCTCCCCTCGCTCACGTAGGGCCTCTCCACGACCAGGACCTTGGTGGACTCGAGGACCTCGACGTCAGCCCGACGGGCGAGGTCGAAGGCGCTCTTGCCGATGAGCTCGCGGTAGGGGCGGCCGTCGGGCATGAAGAGGGACGAGACGAGCCGCTCCGCCTCCTCGTCGCTCAGGAAGTGGCAGCCGCGACGGCGCAGCTCTTCCTGGAAGCGTGTGTCGACGGCGCGCTCCACCACGACGCTCTGCTCGGCTCCAGGGAGCATGCCGTAGCAGTACGACTTGCCCAGCACCACCTCGTCCGCGCAGGCGCTCAGGTCTGCCGTGGACTCCACGAACACGGGGTTGTTGCCCAGCGTCGCGAAGTAGACGTCCTTGCCTGCGGCGTCGAAGCGCCGGGGGTCCGAGCCGTCCTCGCGCGAGTCGATGACCACGCGCACGCAGGGCTGGGAGCAGACCCACTCCTCGCCCTCGGGGCAGAAGATGCTCAGGTACCCGAGCGCCTCGGCGGGATAGTGGCAGAACTCGGCGATCTTGAGCACGTCTCCCATGACCATCGCGCAGGTCTCGTGCACGCGCGCGCTCGCCGAGAACACGACGGGGCTCTTGGAGCGCACCGCCATGACGAGCTGGCTCAGCATGGTGGGTACCGAGAGCCAGTCGGGGAGCAGCGAGACGACGACGCCCTTGGGAAGGCAGACCTCCGCCGAGCCGTTGCTGGAGCGGACAATCCTCTGCACGGGCGTCTGGGCGCTGACCTCCCCCAGAAGGTCGGTGAGGACCCACTTCGTGAGGCCCGCCTCGTCCTCGGGAGAGCAGTAGTCGCTCTCTGCGAAGGCTTCCTCCGCGTACTCCCCCGCCTTGGGGAGCAGTCCCTCCCGCAGGTGCTGGAGGAAGTCGTCGACCAGCGTGCCCGGGAGCCCCTCGAGGACCTCCGCGGAGTCCGCGGCACGCTCCAGGAGGATGCGCGCCTCCTGGATGGAGAGAAGGTCGTTGTCGATGAGAGACATGGGCACCCCCTTAGTAGGGCAGGAGCTTCTCGACGGTGTACTTGTCGGTGATCTTCTTGAGGCTGGGGTGGGGGCGGGCGATCACGACGGAGCTGTAGACCTCCGCCCCCAGGGCCTCGACGGCCTTGACGCCGGCGGTGACCGCGGCCTCGCAGGCGGCGACGTCGCCCTCGACGAGGATCGAGATGTAGCCGGAGGCGGTGTTCTCGTAACCGATGAGCCTGACGTCTCCCGCCTTGCACATCGCGTCACCCGCCTCGAGCACCCACACCAGGCCGAAGGTCTCGATGGCGCCGAGCGCGTTCATAGCAGAATCAGACATGGGATCCTCCTAGTAGTCCACGTCGTGCACCGAGACGACGTCGCCGATCTCTGGCACGGGGCGCTTCATCACGTTGTGGGCAGTGAGCTTTCCGATGCGGGCGGCCGCCTCTGCCCCCGCCTTGACGGCCGCCTCGCAGGCGGCGACGTCGCCCGTCACCACGACGGTCACCAAGGTCGAACCGACGTTCTCGTACGACACGAGCTCGGTGTCACCCGCCTTGAGCATCTTGTCGGCGGCCTCGAGCGCGGGGACCATCCCGATGGTCTCTATGAGACCGATTGCCTGCTCTCCCCTGTATCGCATGGGCTGCTCCTCGCTACTTGATGTAGGAATCGATCGTCTTGCGCTGCTCGTCGGTCGCGCGGTAGTAGACGCGCAGATCGCCGGCGGGGTCGAGGTCGAAGCGAGACTCCTCGATGAGGGCGTTCTTCTCTGCCGTCATCAGGGCCTCCTGCACCTTGTCCTTCGTGAAGGCGGCGAAGCCGGAGTACTCGCCCTCGAGGGCCTCCAGGACGTCGTCCGCGCACGCCTCGTCGACGGTGGTGAAGTGCTTGAGGATCGCGTAGTTCAATGGCCTGCTCATGCTTACTGCTCCTTCTTAGACAGGTAGTCCGCAGGGTTGACGGCGACCAGGAAGATGCCGACGACCATGACCGCCGCGGCGATCCATGCGATGGGCGCCAGGGCGTAGCCGTTGATGCCCATGGCAAGCCCGACGATCAGCCAGGTGAAGAAGGGTCCATGGAAGGTGTAGGTGCCGTTGCAAGCCATGCCCAGCGCGGTGCCGCACATGGAGTTGCCGCGATACCAGCGGGCGAACGAAAGGTACGCGCACAGGCCGCTCAGGATGAAGAAGACGAGCGAGGGGAGGTCAGTGAGGGCGTCACCCACGTAACCGAAGGTCTCGCCAAGAGAACCTGCCCCGACGAGGGTGAGGACCGGGAGCACCACGATGAGGTTGAGGATGCCCGAGGTGGTCTGACGGATGGTGATGCCGATCTGCGAGTCGATCATCGCGGTGCCATAGCCGGCGATGCAGCCCTCCGCACCCCAGCCTACGGCGGCCAGGAAGGCGAGCGCCAGTCCGAATCCGGTGCCAGCGGGCACGTCACCGGTGAGCCCGGTGGAGCCGATCATGACTCCCGCGATGACACAGACCACGATGCCTGCGACCATGTGGGGCTTGAGGGGCTGCTTGTAGAGGACGCGGGCGAGAATGGCGCCGACGGCGGGGTTGAGCGCGGCGATGGGCACGGCAAGGGTGCCGGCCTGGCTCAGCGCGATGACGTAGGCGACGCTGGCGATGGGGCCTCCGACGGCTGCGGCGCAGATCATGATGACGCCCGGCTTGGTCTTGAGCGTGCGACCGAAGTCGGCGAGCTTGCCCTGGGCAGCGGTGATGATGAGCGCCCAGACCGCGCTGATGCTGTCGTTGAGCGTGGAGGCGATGGCGGGGAGGATGAACACGGCGAGGAAGCTTCCCGCGGTGACGGTGGTCGCCCACCCCACCCATGCTCCCGTGTTCTGTGCGGCCGTGATGAAGGCCGTGTAGAAGCCATACAGAAGACCCGAGAACAGAGCGACCAGGATTCCCTTCTTGAAGAAGTTCTGGTCGAGCTGCCTCTTCTTCTCTGCTGCCAGCGAGTCGCTGGCGACCGTCGTGGATCCCTCAGCCATTCCCCCCACCCTTCCAGAATCGATTCGTCACATACCGCTCCTTGCGCACGTGGCAAGGAGCCGCCGCACCAATGCGTTCGGCGGTAATTGGGACTCGTTTTAGGGATTGCCCCTTGGGGAAGGTCAAGGGCTCTTGCGCGGCACGTTCAAACGGAACGGGCCAAGGGGGTGAGCGGCGTAAATTCATTGGCAAGCGGCAGGGTTTCCTACCTTTCTTTTCCTCGCCTTAAAAATGCTCGTCGCTCACAAGCATTTTTTTGTGCACGACGGGCGGCTGTTGCGTATATGCTGCAGTCTTGCTCGTAATTTCCCCGGCACACGCTCATGGATCACGTCCGTGCTGGTAGACGCAGGTTCGCCCTGTCGTCTCAAGCAGCTTTCCCATCGTGTCAGACTTTGGGAGAAATCTTGGATAGTCCCTTGCGGTCACCACGCACGCCATCGAAAAAACTGCATCGAATTACACTGCAATGCATGCGTCGAGCGGGATGTGAGGCCCCCACGCACCAACGGCGCGAGCCGCAGGACGGCCGCCGTCCAGACGTCTGGGACGACGGACGTCCTGTCGGTACGTGCCTGCGTGCCTCCCCGCGCGTGCGTCCCGCCATTCCGATTCCGGCGGCGCGTCGCCTCGTGTCGCGAGCGTCTATCCGCCTGCGGCCCGTCGGTCACATCCTTGGTGTCGCGTGGGCCAGCATGCGATCGAGCATCACCTGATTGGCGGCGAGCTCCTCCGAGTCGTCGAGCGGCTCCAGCTCCGCCGTGCCGTACCTGCGCTCCAGGGCGCGCAGGAGGAGGTGGTCGGCAACCCCGGGGTTCTTGGGCAGCAGCGGCCCATGCACGTAGGTGCCCACGACGTTCTTGTAGAGGCAGCCTTCGAAGCCGCTCTTCCCATCGTTGCCGAAGCCGCTCACCACCTCGCCCAGGGGTTCGACGCCGGGTCCCAGGTGGGTCCTGCCCCCATGGTTCTCGTAGCCCACGATGGGCTGGGGGCTGATGCGGCTGCGCACCGCCACGTTGCCGATGAGCCGGGGGGTGGCACGGGTCGTCTCGAGGTCGACGAGCGAGAGGCCCTCGACCTTCTCGCCCCCCATCTCGTAGCTGTGGCCGAGGAGCTGGTAGCCACCGCAGACCGCCGCGAGGACCCCGCCGTCCTCGATGAACGACTCGAGCTCCGCACGCTGGTCGAGCAGGCGCTCGCACACGATGCGCTGTTCGCGGTCGGTTCCCCCTCCTATGAACACCATGTCGAAGTCGACGAGGCTCGGCCTGTCGCCCATGTGCACCTCGGTGATGCCGCAGCCAAGGCCGCGCCAGGCAAGGCGGCGTCGCAGCACGAGCATGTTGCCCGAGTCTCCATAGAGGTTGAGGAGCTCGGGGAAGAGGTGCGCGATGCGCACGCCATGCGCATGGCTCATCGGCGCCCACCCTGCCTTTCCAGCTCCTCCTTGGCGGGGAAGAGCGCTGAGTAGTTTGCCAGCACGTAGAGAGGGCGGTCGGTCGGCACCCCAGAGAGCCTGCCCACCACCTCCGAGACGCTCTCGCAGACCTGGGCGTCGATTCCCGCGTACTTCATGCGGACCTGCACGTCGTTCGCCCGCGTGCCACCGGCGAAGACGAGTGGCGCGCGTCCGCCCTCCACCATCCGTTCGAAGTCGACGTCCCAGATCCACGAGACGTCCGTCCCGTCGTTGGCGTTGTCGTTCACCAGGACGAAGAGGGCCTTCTCGCGCTCGTCCTGCTCGAGCAGGCTCAGGTTCTGGTTGAGCCCGGCAGGATTCTTCGCCAGGTTGAGGACGACCTCCCTGCCGCCCACCTCGAAGCGCTGGAGGCGGCCGTTCTCGGGATGGTAGCCGTCGAGGGTCCTCTGGAAGTCGGCGACGTCCACGCCAAGAAGGCTCGTCGCGGCGAAGGCGGCCAGGAGGTTGTAGACCATGTAGGTGCCACCGAAGCCCGCGCTGACGCGGGAGCCCGGGGCAATGCCCGGACCAGAGACGTCGAACGACACCCCCTCGCGCCCGACCTCGACGCCGGTGGCCACGAAGTCGAGCGTCGGCCGCGCGAAGTCGCCGTTGGGACAACGGAACGCACCAAGCTGGGCATAGCTGCGGTAGAGGTACTCGAGCTCCGCGCCGCACACCTGGCAGAAGCGCGCCTCGGGCACCCTGTCCTGGCGAAGTCCAAGGTCCTCCCCTATGCCAAACGAGAGGACCCTCGTGCCGCCCGCTGCGGCCCTCATGGCAACGCTCACGCACAGGGGGTCGTCCCCGTTCACGACCAGGGTGGTGCCCGAGGACCCGAGCAGGGCCCGGACGATGGTGTCCTGGACGCGGTCTATCTCTCCCGCGCGGTCGAGCTGGTCCCGGAACAGGTTGAGGAGGACGAGGTAGTCAGGCCTCAGCTGGGGGAGGATGTGCACGGTCGAGAGCTCGTCGGCCTCCATGACCGCGAAGTCGGCCTCCCTGCCGGGCAGGAGGGCCGAGACGACGCCGGGCGCCATGTTGGCGCCGACGCGGTTGCAGAGCACCACGTTGCCCGCCCCCTCGAGCGCCGCGGCGATCACGTTGTTGGTCGTGGTCTTGCCGTTGGTCCCGCAGACGACGACGGAGGCGCGCCTGGCCTTGCGGGCAAGCTCCCTCATGAGCTGGGGGTCTATGGCCAGGGCGAGCCTCCCTGGAAGCTGGGAGGCGTTGCGGTGGAGCACGCTCGAGAGGCCCCAGTGGGCGAGCCTGCCCGCGCCCGTGGCAAGGGCGCTTCTGACCGACACTAGCGCCCGTCCTCTTCCGTCGCCTCGGCAACGGCGTCCTGGCGGGACTCCTCGGACTTGCTGGCGGCATACTCCTCGGGCGTGAGAACGTCCTCGATGCGCAGGTTGACCCCCGCGACCTCCAGTCCCGTCATGCCCGTCACCTGCTTGACCACGGTGCGCTTGACGTCCTCGAACACCTGGGGCGCGTAGGCGCCGTACTCGATCAGCACCGAGATGTTCACGCGCACGGCCGAGTCCGGCGTGACCTCGACGGTCACCCCCTTGCGCGCGTCGCTGGCGCCCAGCACGTCCTGGATGCGGTTGAGCCACCCGCCCTTCATACCGATGACGCCGGGCACGTCGCGCATCGAGATGGCGACGATCTTCTCGATCACGCCGTTCGAGAAGGTGAGGGAGTCCTCCGAGTCGAGGTCCTCGTCCTCTCCCGCCAGCTGTACGGCCTGGCCCTCGGCCGGCCCCTCGTCTGTGGGGACGACCTCGGCGGCGATCGGCTCCACGGGCGCGGGCGCCTCGTCGGCCTCGTCTGCGGGGGTTCCCCCCGCCAGGTCAACGACCTCCTCGGTGATGGCGTCGGGCTTCTGGGTCTTGGGTTCGGACATGGCTGTCTCCTCTCGGATGCCTGTGCTGGTCAATGGGGGTTCATCACGTTAGCCCTGGTTGCCCCTCAGGACGCGCTTGATGGCGTCGAGCGCCCGGGTGTCGCCATCGAGGCTCTGCCCGACCACCACTCCGACGGCCACGCAGAGCGCGACGAAGAGGGCCCTCCACAGCCCCAGGGCAAAGACGAGGACCGCGACGCAGAGGCCGGCGAGCCCTCCCACGACCGCTCGCTCGTGCCCCCTTGCCATCCGTCGCAGCGAACTTCCGAGCTCGCGCGCGGAGGTCTCCTCATTGGGGCCCTGGCCTGTGCGCACCTCGGGCGAGAGGTCTCCCTCCTCCCCATTGGGAGTACCTTTCACCTGCGGCTCCTCGTCGCTCGCATCCTCTATTGCGAGCCGTGGCCTCTTCTCTGCCATGGGCTACCCCTCCCTCGGGACGGACGGTGCGTCCTCGTTCCCATGGGCCGCGCGACCCATGGGAACCGTGATCTCTGACGTGTCGCCCGAGTCGGCGGACGTGGGGTCGGCGGGCCGATGCGCCAGGGCGTCCTGCCCAAGGTCCGTCTTGGCCACCGTGACGGCACCCATCGGCTCGGGCTCCGCCGGCGGCTCGAGGGACGGCTCGGCTGCGATGGCCCGGGCATCCGCGAGCTCGGACTCGCTCTGGTACTCGCTCGCGTCGAGGAACTCCAGGTCTATGGAGTCGACGTTGTCCCCGCAGACGACGCGCAGCCCGGACGCGAGCCTCTCGTGGAGGTCGGACCCAGACTGTGCCACGTCAACCGTGTGCACGGGCTGGACGCGCGCGGCCACGCTGACCTTCCCGCGCCTGCCGATCCGCACGTCGACCCTCTTGGCCCTGAGGAAGTCCCCCTCCTCGATGACGTGGGTTGCCTGGGAGGCGATCGCATCGCGGGTCACGCTCACGTGGTCGGATCCCTCGCGCGCGACCTCGACCGTCGGACGACGGTGCTGGGCGAAGATGGAGCGAAGCAGGAAGAGGAGGAGGCCGCCGGCAAGGACCGCGACCATGCCCTCCACGACGTAGTAGTAGACGTCGACTCCCATGAGGGCCGTCGCCTCGCGAGTCCAGGGACCCCACCAGGGCAGCACCAGCGCGGCCAGGGCGAGTAGCCCGGCCAGCGAGAACACGAACAGGCACAAGCGCTTCATGATGCCCATGAGCCAACACCCCTCCCTCGGGCGCCACCCTGCCGTGGCGCAGACGTCAGCTCAGAGGATAGCGCAGGGACGAGGCGGGGCGGACATGGAGTCGGCGCGCCACGCACCCCGCACGACAAAAGGCGGGCACGGGCCGTGCCAGGCATCCCTAGAGGAGGCGGCCCTCCCACTCCCGCTCGCGAAAGCCGACGAGCGCGAAGCCGTCGCCCACCACGAGGGGCCTCCGCACCAGCATGCCGCTCGTGGCGAGAAGCCCGTAGCACTCCTCGTCCGTCATTCCGGCGTCGAGCCGAGCCCTCACGCCCTGCTCGCGGTAGAGCGTGCCGCTGGTGTTGAAGATCCTGCGGATGGGAAGGCCGCTCAGGCGATGCCAGGCGGCAAGCTCCTCCGCGCTGGGGTTGTCCCGCACGATGTCCCTGAGCTCGTACGGGATGCCGTGGTCGTCGAGCCACCTCAGGGCCCTCTTGCAGGTCGAGCAGCGCGGGTGGCAAAGGACCAGCAGGTCACGCTTGGACATGGGTTCCTCCCTTGGACGTTGGCCCGTGGCGGCGTGACGCTAGCGCCCGCCGCCCTTGATCGTAGCCTCGGGGTCGCGCACGTACAGGTAGAGGTAGCACCAGCTGACGACCCATGCGAGCGACACGACGATGCGAAGCCCCCAGCGGACGTAGCGCGCGATGGGCAGGACGAGCGAGGAGGCCAGGAGCAGCGCCATCCCCACCGAGATTCTCGTCATTACGACGTCCTTGCGACGGTGCGCCATGACGGGACGCCTCGCCTTTTCCTGGGGCTCGTTGAGCTTCTCGATGAGCCAGCGGTAGATCCTGGTCGACCTGAGGAAGCGCCCGAAGGACGGGAAGGCGTGCGAGAGCGATATCGCGGCGAGCACCCAGAAGGGGATGGCGGGCAGCACCGGGAAGATCGCCCCTATGACGGCAAGGACCACGCACGCCACGGTGGCGAGCAGATAGAGCGCCCGCTCGGCAGGGGTGGGGGGCTCGTCCTCGTCGAAGTCCAGGTCGAGGAAGGGGTAGCGGTTACCGCTCCTCTTGCGCGCGCGTCGTGCCTCGACGCGCATACTGACGCCACCGAGCTTCCTCTTGCCTCGTGCCTTCATTCACCACCGCCCGTCACAGAGGGCGCCCCCTTGGGCGCGAACTCCCCCATCCTATCCAAGCGGTGGCGGAGAGGTGTGAAGTTCCCACGCATTCCCGCGGGCGTGACTACGCCTCCGGGGAGGGCTCCCCCTCGCCGCCGAAGCGACGCCCGAGGAGGGAACCGAAGGCGGCGGCGAGGAACTGCTGGAACAGCGTCCCCATCATGACGGGAAACATGACGGCCGGGCCAAAGAAGCGCTCTGCGATGACGGCACCGGCGCTGATGTTGCGCAGCCCGCAGTCGAAGGTGAGCGTCACCGCCTGGGGCCTCCCCAGCCTCATCAGCTTCCCCAGCAGGAGCCCGACGACGAACCCCGCGCTGGCGAAGCAGCCGACGAAGAGCATGATCCCCAGCAGGCGCGGGCTCAGGTGCAGCATGTAGTCGGATATCCCCGTGGAGTTCGCCGCGATGATGAGGACGAGGATCACCCTGCAGGCAGGGGAAAGCGCGGGCGAGAGGACCTCGCCTCCCCAGCCGCGGCTCAGCTGGTTGACGGCCATCCCGGCCACGGCGGGCAGCGCGATCATGAGGAGCATCTCCTGCATCATGGCCAGCGGGTCCATGCTCACGGTCGCGCCCACCAGAACGGAGAGCATGAGCGGGATGCTGAGCGGCGAGAGGAGCGTGGAGGCCATGAGCGTCGCCAGGCCGAGCGTCACGTCCCCCTCGAAGAGACCGACCCACATGATGGAGACGACCCCGATGGGGACGCTGTACTCGAGCACGAGGCCGCAGGTGGTCTGGGGGTCCCGAAAGATCGCCTGGCCGAGCGCGCAGGCGACCGCCGGCATGGCGACCGAGGTCACCAGGAGGGCGACGATGAGGGGAAGCGGCCTCCTCAGGCAGGCGAGGAGGTCGTCGAAGCCGCTCGTGAGGGAGCCTTGGAAGGTCATGAGCGCGAACAGCGCCGGCACCACGGGGTTGAGGCGGGAGAACACTCCCGGCAGGAAGATGCCTCCCGCAAGGCAGAAGGGCACGATGTAGATCATATGCCCTGCGATGAACCTGCCAAAGGCCTGCCACCTGGCCATGCGACGCCCCTCTCCACGGAGGAACATCCTACGCCAAGCGTCGGCGCGCACCGCGAAGAGAGGGGCGGCCCGCAACCTTCCGGTCACGGGCCGCCCCGTCTGCCAAGCATCGGTCTGGGCTACGCGTAGCGCCTGCTGGAGCTCTTGGGGTCGATGGGGACCTTGCCGTGCTCCGACTCGTAGGCCTCTATCATGCGGTCCACGTTGCGCTTGGCGTTGCGGATGCCCAGGTGGAGCACCACTGACGCAGGCACGGAAAGGACGAGGAGGGCTATTCCCGCCACGCCCGCCCACCTGTCTCCGGCCCCGTAGAAGCCCCATCCCACGAGGATGGCACCAACCGCCAGGCCAGAGTAGGCAAGGCGCTTCCAGGTCTCCAGGCGCATGATCGCCTGGGTCTGCAGCTCCGCCTCCCTGAGCAGGGCGTCGCGCGCGGGAGCGCGCCCACCCCTCCGTGACTGCCTGCCGTCCGCCTTCGCCATCTGCGCTCCCAGCCGCCCGCGCCTAGTAGGAGAGGCCGGGGTTGAAGATGGAGGTGTTGATGCCAGGGATCGTGATGCAGCCCACGAGTGCGACGATGACCAGGATCAGCATGACGATGGTCGGCGAGATCTTCTTCTTGGTCATGAGCCACCAGCACAGCCAGACGAAGAAGAAGTTCAGGGCCTTGGGCATGATACCGTCAAGCGTGTTCTGAAGCGCGAAGGAGGAGTCCGCGCCGAACTCGACCGCGAAGGAGGTCGAGATGTTGATCCACGTCGCCGCGACGGCGCCGATGACCATGGTGCCCACCATGACGATGGAGCTGCGCAGGGCCGCGGACTGGGGACCGACGAGGGCCTCGACCGCCGAGCCGCCCAGGGAGTAGCCCTGGTTGTAGGCGAACTTCATGCCGAAGTACATGAGCACGTTCCAGGCGACGATGTAGAAGATCGGGCCCAGGGGGTTGCCGCCGGTGGAGAGGCCCAGGGCGATGCCCAGCAGGATGGGGATGAAGGTGCCGACGATGATGGAGTCGCCGAGGCCCGCGAGCGGGCCCATCAGTCCGGCGCGGATGCCGTTGATGGTCTCGGCGTCCATGGGCTCGCCGTTGGCGCGCGCCTCCTCGAGGCCGACGGTCAGGCCGACGACCATGGTGCCGATCTGGGGCTCGGTGTTGAAGAAGGTGGTGTAGGTGCGCAGCGCCTCGACCTTCTCATCGTCGCTCTCGTACAGCTCGTCGACGATGGGAAGCATGGCCCACAGGTAGCCGAAGGTCTGCATGTGCTCCTGGGAGAAGCAGGTCAGGTTGCCGTAGATCCAGTGGAGGAACGACGCCTTGCGCGCGGACTCGGAGGTCTTCTTGAGCTCTGCCATGATTAGATGTCCTCCTCATCGTCGTCGTCGACCGACGCCGCCTGGGCAGCCAGGGCCGGGCGGTTGGTCTTGACGGACTGGATCTCGAAGTTGATAAGTGCGAAGAAGACGGCGATGATGGCGGACGCGATGAGGTTGCAGCCCATGACCGCGGCGAGCAGGAAGCCCACAGCGAAGGTGACCCAGTCAAGCGGCTTGGTGATGACCTGCTTGCAGAGGATGCCGACGCCGACTGCGGGGAGCAGCGAGCCCACGGTGAAGAGGGTCTTCATCGCGAGACCATCCATGGGGAGGTACTCCTTCATGAGGTCGACCATCGTGGGACCTGCCATGCAGATGACCACGGTGGGGATGAAGGAGAACAGGATGTGGGAGACCCAGGGGAGCACCGTCTCGACCATGGGGATGGTCTTCTTGATGTTGTCCCACCTGCCACCCTCGACGGCCTTCCAGCCGATGCCCTGCCACACGAGGTTCAGGGTCGCGGTGCCATAGAAGAGGACGGTTCCCAGGGTGCCGACTGCGGCGCCCAGGGCGGCGGCGAGGCCGGTGGCGGCGTCGGACGAGGGGTCGAGGCCCTGCGCCGAGATTGAGAGCATGGCCAGCGGGATGCCGATGTAGGTCACGGCGCGCACGTCGGCCGAGACGGTCCCGCCGGGGGTCACGAGCGCGATGTAGACGACCTGGATGGCAGCGCCGACGATGATGCCGAGCTGCAGGTTGCCCAGGATGATGCCCACGACGAGGCCGCCCACGAGGGGACGTCCGAGCGTGTAGTTGCCGATGGTCGTGCCGCCCATGCCCGGAAGGGACGCGAGGCACGCGAATATTCCAAGCAAGACAGCCTGGAAGATGCTGATCGTCATAGTCAAACCCACCTTCCCAGTTTGTGGTTCGCCCGAGCGCTAGTGGACGTCGAACTGGCCGCGGAACTTGGGCCAGTCACCAATGGATACGTCGGGGAGCAGGGCGAACTTGACCTCATAGCCAGCCTTGGCCATGTCCTCGAAGGCCTGGGCCTCCTCGGCGGTGATTGACTGGTTGTTGCCCAGCTTGGTGGTGCCGGGACGGTCGTTGCAGGGTCCGACGACGACGCTCTTGACGTCAGAGGGGACGAACTTCTCGTCGACGAGGATCCTCTTCATGTCGAGGGGGTTCTTCGTGATGAGGAAGTAGCGCGACGCCGAGGAGAGGACCGTGTCCTTCTTCTCGAGGAAGTGCTCCATCGTCCAGACGAAGATCTTCTTGTCTGGCGCGGCGCCCTTGTAGGCGGCCTTGAGCACGGAGTTGCTCGCGGCCACGTCGTTGACGGCGATGATGCCGTCGCAGGGCCGCTCGAGGGCCCAGCGCGTGACCGTCTGACCGTGGATCATGCGGTCGTCAATGCGAACGAACGAAATCATTTCCACTCCTCTTGTCTGCCTGCATTGCCTACAGGTCGTCCTCGTCCTCGTCCTCGACCTGCAGCTGGATCTCCCTGACCGCCTCCTTACCGTCGTTCAGGATGCTCGCCTTGAGCGCGGCATCGTCGAGTCCGTCGTCGAAGCCCATGAGGGCGGCTATCGCCATGGCGAGGTTGAGCCCGCCAAAGGCCACGGTGTTGCCGAGGAGCCCGGCCTCGGTGAGGGTGTTGAGGGCGTTGGTGAGGGGCGAGCCGCCCATGATGTCTCCCAGGACCACGACCGAGTCCTCCGGCCTGATGGGGGCGATGACCTTGCGCACGCCCTCGACGTAGGCGTCTGCGCCGACGCCGTCCTCCATGCTGTGGGCGAGCACGTCCTCGCGCGGCCCCAGCAGCATGTCGATGACGCTCTTCACCCCAGGCGCCATCGTTCCGTGGCTTACCATGAGCAGATACCTCATAGGACCTCTCCCTTCGCGTCGTCCGCGCTTGGGGGCGGCTGGGACTGCTGGCTCGCAGTGGGTCGACCAAGCCGGTGACCTAGTGCAGACATGCCAATACAATCTCACCAAGTATACACAATTATCCCAAAGACCCTCCACAAGTTTGCACTTTCCCAAAACCCGTCCGGCTTCCCGGCCGACGGAAGCCGACACGGGCCCAGGAGAGGGACTCCCCCCCCTCCCCTGGCCTGATGGGATGCCGGCGTGGGATACAATCCATGCAGTGCCGAACAAGGGGGGACGCATGTACAAGATCGTTGCCAGCGACATGGACGACACCTTCCTCGCGAGCGACCACACCATCCCCGCGGCGAACGTCGACGCCGTGCGCCGCCTGCGCGAGCTGGGCTGCCTCTTCGTCCCCTCCTCCGGGCGCGCCTACGGCTCGATCATGGAGTCCCTGCATGCGCTTCCCTCGGACCTCCTCGAGGGCTCCTACGTCATCTCGTACAACGGCGGCTGCATCACCCGCGTGGGGGACGACGCGCCGCTCTCGTCGCACTCCCTCCCCTTCGAGCGCGTGCGCGCCCTCTTCGAGTACGGCCTCGAGCAGGCGGGGCTAAGCTTCCACGTCTACGAGCTGGGCGGGAAGGTGTGGACCTACCGCCTGCAGCAGGACGAGCGGGACTATCTCGAGGGCCACATGGGCCACGAGGAGCTGCGGGAGGGGTCGATTGACTTCCTGCGCGACGTGCCCCTGGCGAAGATCCTCTACTGCCTCCCCGACGGCCTGTCCGAGCTGCACCGCATCCTCGACCAGATGCCGCGCGAGCTCTGGGAGGGGACCCTGCCCACCTTCTCGAGCCACCGCTACCTCGAGTTCAACCCCGAGGGCGTGGACAAGGGGGCCGGCCTCAGGCGCCTGGCGGAGCTGCTCGGCGTGGGCATCGAGCAGACCATAGGCTGCGGGGACTCCCTGAACGACCTGGCCATGATCCGTGCCGCCGGGGTGGGCGTGGCCGTCGCCAACGCCAGCGACGGCATCGAGCTCGAGGCCGACTACCATGCCCGATCGACCAACGACGACGGCGTCATCGCCGAGGTCGTGCGCGAGCTGGTGGAGCCTGCCGCACGGGGCTAGACGAGCCGAAGCGCGGCGTCGTTGCGCTGCGAGCGTTTTTTGCGATCGAGGGGCCTACGTTCCCCGTGGCGGGGTAAAATACCCCCCGGTAAGTAGGATTTTGAGAGAGGCCATGGCGGCGGGGGCCGCACGCCTCGCCAACGACCGCGCAGACGCGCATCCAGAGAGAGGCACCATGGCCAGTCAGCTGCTCAGCATCTCCGGGCTCTCGGCCGGAACCGAGGACAAGCCCATCCTTCATGACATCGACCTCGAAGTCGGCGCGGGCCAGACCCACGTCCTCATGGGACCCAACGGCGCCGGCAAGTCCACGCTGGGCCACGTCATCATGGGCGACCCCAGCTACCGCGTCAGTTCCGGCAGCATCGCATTCGATGGGGAGGACATCACCTCCCTCTCGCCCGACAAGCGCTCGCTCGCGGGCATCTTCCTCTCGTACCAGGCCCCGGTCGAGGTTCCCGGCGTGCCCCTCTACAGCTTTCTGCGTACCATCTGCCAGATGAGGCCCGAGCTCAAGATGACCGCCCGCAGGTTCCGCGAGCGCGTGGCGCAGATCTCGGAGCAGCTCGACATGGACGACGCCTTCCTCACCCGCGAGCTCAACGTGGGCTTCTCCGGCGGCGAGAAGAAGAAGGTCGAGATGCTGCAGCTCCTCCTCCTTCGCCCCAAGCTCGCCATCCTGGACGAGACGGACTCCGGCCTGGACGTGGACGCGCTCTCCATCGTATCGCGCGGCATCGAGGCCTACCGCAGCGAGTGCGACGGCGCGCTCCTCATGATCACGCACAACACCCGCATCCTCGAGAGGCTCGACGTCGACCGCACGCACGTGATGGTCAGGGGTCGCCTGGTGGCCGAGGGCCCCGCCTCCCTCATCGAGGAGATCGACTCCAACGGCTTCGCCCGCTTCGAGTCCGAGCAGATTGCCGAGGCCTAAGGTGAGCGAGAGGTATAACGCGGGCGAGGTGGACGAGAGGGGCCGCTCAAAGGTCGCCGACGTCGACCGCTCCCTCTATGACTTCGTGAAGAGCGAGGAGGGCTACGAGCGCTACGCCGACGGGCTCACGCCCGAGATCGTGCGCGCCATCAGCGCCAAGAAGAACGAGCCCGCCTGGATGCTCGACCTGCGCCTCGAGGCCCTGGAGGTCTTCCACGAGCGCAGGATGGCGGACAACTGGGGCCCGGACGTGTCGGGCCTGGACATGGACCACATTTCCACCTACGTGAGCCCCCAGACCAAGCAGGCCCGCGACTGGGACGACGTGCCCAAGGACATCAAGGACACCTTCGAGCGCCTGGGCATCCCCGAGGCCGAGCGAGAGAGCCTGGCCGGCGTGGGCGCCCAGTACGACTCCGAGATCGTCTACCACAACATGCGCGAGGAGGTCGCAAAGCAGGGAGTGGTCTACACCACGATCGAGGACGCCCTGCAGGACCCCAGGTGGGAGAAGGTCGTCCACGAGTACTTCGGCAAGCTCATCCCCATGCGCGACCACAAGTTCGCGGCCCTGCACTACGCCGTGTGGTCGGGCGGCTCCTTCGTGTACGTCCCCGAGGGCGTCACGCTCGACTACCCCCTGCAGAGCTACTTCCGCCTGAACGCCTCCGGCGCCGGCCAGTTCGAGCACACGCTCATCGTGGTCGAGCCCGGAGCAGACCTGCACTTCATCGAGGGATGCTCCGCGCCCAAGTACTACGAGGCCAACCTCCACGCCGGTGCCGTGGAGCTCTACGTGAAGGACGGCGCGCGCCTGCGCTACTCCACCATAGAGAACTGGTCCAAGAACATGTACAACCTCAACACCAAGCGCGCCACCATCGGCTCCGACGCGCGCATGGAGTGGGTCTCGGGCTCCTTCGGCAGCCACGTGAGCTACCTCTACCCCACCACCATCCTGCAGGGCGACCGCTCGAGCTGCGAGTTCACCGGCATCACCTTCGCCGGTGCCACGCAGGACCTGGACACGGGCTGCAAGGTGATCATCAACGGCGCCGACTGCACGACGTCCGTCGACACCAAGTCCATTTCCAAGGACGGCGGCATCAACACCTTCAGGAGCTCGCTGGTGATCGGCCGCCACGCCGACAGGGCGAACGCCTCGGTGTCCTGCTCCTCGCTCATGCTGGACGACATCAGCCGCTCTGACACCATCCCCGCCATGGACGTGCGCAACCGCACGGCCCAGGTGGGGCACGAGGCGACCATCGGCCGCATCTCGGACGACACCGTGCTCTACCTCATGAGCCGCGGCTGCTCGGAGTCCGAGGCCCGCACCATGGTGGTCAACGGGTTCGCCAACCCCGTCTCGAAGGAGCTCCCGCTGGAGTACGCCGTCGAGATGAACAACCTGATCAAGCTCGAGATGGAAGGGGCGATCGGCTAATGGCAGAGACGATTGCCGAGGCGCCGTCGTACGCGGCCGTCGAGCACGTGAACCAACCGCCCGCGCAGACCTGGAACCACCTCAGGATCAACGGGTGCAGCCTCCGCCTCCCCTCCCCCGCCCGCAAGGGAGAGGTGCTCGCGCGCCTGCCTAGAATCTTCTCCCAGCTCGAGTGCGGCATCGGCGACGAGGCCGTGAGTTGGGTCGAGTCCGTGGCGGGAGACGCCCGCTACGTGGAGGTCCCCCAGGGGACGCGTCGCGTGGAACCTATCGTCGTGGACGTCGACGCCAGCGGATTCGCCGTCGAGGACACCGGCGTGATGCTGCGCGAGGGCTCGGAGGCCACCGTCGTGGTCTCGGTCCGCGGCCAGGGCGGCCACTCCGCCTCCCTCCTCCGCGTCATCGCCGAGGCGGGCTCCAGGCTCCACCTCGTTGAGGTCGTCGCTCCCGGCAGTGGGAGCACCCACCTCGAGGGGGTGGGCATCGAGGCCGCCGAGGGCGCCCGCATCGAGGTGCGCCAGTACGCGCTGGGGGGCAAGAGCCTGGCCATGGGCTTTGCCACCAAGCTCGGGGGCACGTCGTCGCGCCTGCAGCTCGACTGCCGCTACGTCGTGCGCGACGCCGACGAGCTCGACGTGAACCACGTCGTGCGCCAGCTCGGCCGCAACAGCCGCAGTGACATCGTCACCTCGGGCTTCCTGGGCGAGAGGGCCCACAAGGCCATGCGCGAGACCATCGACCTCACGCACGGCGCCAAGGGCGCCCGCGGCAACGAGACCGAGACCGTCCTCATGGGCGGCGACGAGGTCGTGAACAAGACCCTTCCCGTCATCCTCTGCGACGAGGACGACGTCCAGGGCAACCACGGCGCCTCCATCGGCTCCGTCAGCGCCGAGCAGCTCGGCTACCTCACCGACCGCGGCCTCAGCGAGGAGGAGGTCAACGACCTCTTCGTGCGCGCCATCTTCGACGACGCCGCCATCCACGCGCCCGAGGCGAGCTCCCGCGAGGCCGCACTCGCCCGTGCGGAACAGCTGCTCGGGCCCGAGGCCGCCCGCGACGTGGCCGAGGGCCTGGGCCTCTCGCCTGCCACCACCGACGCCAGAGAGGTGTCCGCATGAGTCTCGACGCATCCCAGCTCGCGAGCATCGCGGAGAACCCCTACAAGGATGACTTCCCCCTGCTCGCCAAGCATCCCGAGATCTGCTTCCTCGACAGCGCCGCCACCTCCCAGCGGCCGGCGGCCGTGCTCGACGCACAGAGGCGCTTCTACGAGGAGATGAACGCCAACCCGCTGCGCGGGCTCTACGGCCTGTCGGTCGAGGCGACCCAGGCCATCGAGGGCGCGCGCGACCACATAGCCCGCTTCATCGGCGCGGTGGACGACGAGGGAAGGCCCCAGGGCAGCGAGGTGGTCTTCACCCGCAACGCCTCGGAGTCGCTCAACCTCGTCGCCCAGACCCTGGGCAGGAGCGTCCTGCACGAGGGCGACGAGGTCGTCGTCTCGATCATGGAGCACCACTCCAACATCATCCCCTGGCAGCAGGTCTGCGCCCAGACGGGCGCCCGCCTCGTCTACCTGAGGCTCGACGACGACTTCCGCATCACTCAGGAGGAGCTCGAGGCGAAGGTCGGCCCCAAGGCGAAGATCGTCTCGGTGACGCAGGTCTCCAACGTGCTGGGCGTGCAGAACGACATTCCCGCCATCTCCACGCGCGCCCACCAGATGGGCGCCCACATGGTGGTCGACGGGGCGCAGAGCGTCCCGCACCTCAAGGTGGACGTCCGCGAGCTGGGTTGCGACCTCCTGGCCTTCAGCGCCCACAAGATGGGTGGCCCCATGGGCATCGGGGTCCTCTGGGGCAAGGCCGCCCTCCTCGACCAGATGCCCCCCTTCCTCACGGGAGGCGAGATGATCGACTCCGTGAGCGAGACGGACGCGGTCTGGGCGCCCGTCCCACAGAAGTTCGAGGCGGGCACGCAGGACGCGGCGGGCAGCTACGCCTTCGACGCGGGCCTGGGCTACCTCGAGTCCAAGGGCTTCGCCGCCCTGGAGGCGCGAGAGAGGCTCCTCTCCGCCTACCTGACCGAGAGCCTGGCAGCCCTCGACTTCGTCGACGTCATAGGCCCCGAAGACGGCTTCCGCCACGTCGGTGCCGTCGCATTCAATGTACGTGGCGTCCACCCACACGACGTGGCCTCCATCCTGGACGGGTCGGGCGTCTGCATCAGGGCCGGGCACCACTGCGCCCAGCCCCTCCTCTCCTACCTCGACGTGGCCATGGGCAGCACCTGCCGCGCGAGCGTGGCGTTCTATAACGACAAGCAGGACATCGACCGCCTGGTCGACGGCCTCAAGACGGTTTGGCAGGTCTTCAATGGCTAATGCGAGCGTCGCGTCACTCTACAACGCACAGTTCATGGACCACGTGTCCCACCCCGACTACAAGTACCCGCTGGAGGACGCCACCCTCACGCACGAGGGCGTGAACCCCTCCTGCGGCGACGAGCTCACCTTCTACGTCCGCCTGGGGGACGACGGCACGATAGAGGAGGCGGCCTACCAGGGCCACGGCTGCGCCATCAGCCAGGCCTCCGCGGACATGATGAGCGACCTCGTGGTGGACAAGACCCCCCAGGAGGCCATCGGGCTCTGCAAGCTGTTCGGTCGCATGGTGCGCGGCGAGGAGACCGACGCCGACACGCTCGCGCAGCTGGACGAGGCCGCCTCGCTCAGGGACATCTCGCACATGCCCGCACGCGTCAAGTGCGCCGAGCTCGCCTGGCGCACGCTCGAGGAGATGCTCGAGGCCGGGAGCGAGGAGGCCAGCGTGGCCGTTCCCTTCCACACGCACGAGCACGACGGGGCGAACGACTAGACGAGGGCAGGCGCCTGGGGAGAGGACCACCACGTCCCCATCCCGCGCACCCACATGCACGTAGGACGACCACGGTAGGCGGCAGGGGCGAGAGGGGGTAGGCACGGATGGCTGGCATGTTCTCCACCAGGGGCAAGTACGCCCTGCGAGCCATGGCGGACCTTGCCATGCACGACGGGTGGGTGTCGCTGGGCGACGTCTCCCGCAGGCAGAATATCTCGCGCAAGTACCTCGAGCAGGTGGTGTCACGCATGCACAAGGTGGGCTACGTGCAGAGCCTTCGCGGCAAGGGCGGTGGATACCGCCTGAGCAAGCGACCCGAGGAGTACACCCTCGGCCAGATCCTTCGTGCGGCAGAGGGCTCGCTCGCGCCTGTGGCCTGCCTCGACTGCACGAACGGCGAGATCTGCCCCATCATCGACACCTGTCCCACCGTCACCGTGTGGCGGGACCTCGGGAAGGTCACCGCCGAGTACCTGGACAGCAAGACCCTGGCGGACATCGTCCGCGACAGGCAGGAGATCGCAGGCCTCACTGACTGGAACCCGCGCGAGAGCCGAGGACCACAACAGAGTCAGGGACGCGTGAGCTGCGACTAGTCACCCTGAGCCAGGGAGCGCACCCCCTGGCGTTGTCGCGACAGCCGGCTCCGGACGGCTCGACCTTCCCGGCAGAATGACGCCCGCATCCCCTCGGGGGATGCGGGCGTCCCTTTGGCATGGCTCCGTCCCGAGCCCTAGGCCAGGCACTTCGCCAGGTCGTCCTCGACGTTGGTGGTGGGGGCGATCCCGTAGTTCCTCACCAGGACGTCCAGTACGTTGGGCGAGATGAAGGCGGGCAGGGAGGGCCCCAGCAGGATGTCCTTGATGCCCAGGTGCAGCAGCGTCAGGAGGATGCAGACCGCCTTCTGCTCATACCAGGAGAGCACGAAGGAGAGGGGCAGCTCGTTGACCCCGCAGTCGAAGGCCTTCGCGAGCGCCACCGCGACCTGGATCGCTGAGTACGCGTCGTTGCACTGGCCCATGTCCAGGATGCGCGGAAGGCCGGCCACGGTACCCAGGTCGAGGTCGTTGAAGCGGAACTTGCCACAGGCCAGGGTCAGGACCACGGAGTCCTCGGGCGTCGCCTTGACGAAGTCGGTGTAGTAGTTGCGGCCGGGCTTGGCGCCGTCGCAACCGCCCACCAGGAAGAAGTGGCTGATCTGACCAGCCTTGACGGCGTCGACCACCTTGTCGGCGACGCCCAGCACGCTGGCGTGGCCAAAGCCCACGGTCACGCGATGGCCGCCGTTGATGCCCGTGAGCTCCTGGGGTTCGGCATAGCCGCCCAGCTCCTTTGCCTGTGCGATGAGTGCCGAGAAGTCCTTGTGGCCCCTCTCGTCAGCCTCCACGTGGGCGCAGCCGGGATACTCCACGACCCCCGTGGTCCACACCCGGTCGCCATAGGAGCCGCGAGGGGGCATCAGGCAGTTCGTGGTCCAGAGCACGGGAGCGGGAATGGCGTCGAACTCCCTCTGCTGGTTCTGCCAGGCGGTACCAAAGTTGCCCTTGAGCTGGGGGTAGCGCTTGAGCTCGGGATATGCGTGAGCGGGGAGCATCTCGCCGTGGGTGTACACGTTGACGCCCGTGCCCTCGGTCTGTTCGAGGAGCTCCTTGAGGTCGCAGAGGTCGTGGCCCGTCACGACGACGAAGGGGCCGGGCTCGACGGTCAGCGGAACCTCGGTGGGAACCGGGGTCCCGTAGCTCGAGGTGTTGGCCTCGTCCAGGAGCGCCATGCACTCCAGGTTGACGGCGCCGGCCTCGTCGACCAGCGCCAGCAGGGCGTCCGCGTCATCCAGACCGGCGATTCCCGCCAGGGCCTTGTAGAAGAAGGCGCTCACCGCCTGGCTGCGGCGGCCGAGAGCGGCGGCATGGTAGGCATACGCCGCGATGCCACGGATGCCAAAGAGCACGAGCGACTTCAGGGAGCGCAGGTCGACGTCCTCGGCGTGCCACACGAGGTTCAGGTCGTAGTCAGGCGTGTCATCGCCGGGCGCGATGCCGTCCTTCGCGGCATGGACGCGCGCGATCATGGCACGAACGGAGACAGCGTCGAAGTTGACGTTGGTGATGGTCGTGAAGAGCCCCTGCACGACGACATCGTCCGTGAGCGCGTTGGGCGTGGCGCCAGACATCACCGCCTGGGAGAGGGCCACCATGGCGCCCGTGAGCTCGTCCTCGAGTCGGGCGACCTCCGCCGACTTGCCGCAGACGCCCTGCCTGGAGCTGCAGGCGACCCCACGCGCGGTCTGCTCGCACTGGAAGCAGAACATCTCCTGTACCTTCTCGGGCGTAAGCGTGGTTTGAACCATTCTTCTCCTCCTTGCCTGACGGCCCTTTGGCTGCCGTCCCCGTCCTTCGAGAAGAAGGGTATTGCTATGATTCAAACGTTTCCGTTGCTTTTACAACATAAAGGGAAGAAATATGACAAAATCGAGAGAGAAGGAGATGGCCAAGGTCCCGACGGGCCTCTCGCTCGTGCCCAAGGAGCTTCTCCCCCAGGTCGAGGCCGCACGCAGGACCCAGCTCTTCTCCGGCATGGACGCGCTCGAGGTCGCCCGCATGCTCCCCTGCCTCGGGGCGAGGACGGTCTCGTTCGAGGAGGGCGAGTACGTCCTGCGCGTGGGAGAGCGGGACGCCCACGTGTGGGTGGTCGAGTCGGGCGAGGTGCACGTGATCCGCGAGGACTGGCTCGGCAATCGCAACATCCAGGGCAGCTTCGGACCGGGAGAGTCCTTCGGCGAGGCCTATGCCTGCTCCCCAGACGCCAAGCTCCCGGTATCCGTCGTGGTGGTGAGGGACGTCCGGCTCCTCAGGCTGGACGTCCGCCGCATGCTGCGGACCTGCTCGTCCGCCTGCCCCTTCCATCTGCGCCTCCTCTCCAACCTGGTAGGGCAGATGGCCTCCAAGAACCTCATGCTGGGAAGCAAGCTCCGCTACCTCAGCCAGCGCAGCACGCGCGACAAGCTCCTTGCCTTCCTCTCCGACGAGTCGGCACGCCAGGGCAGTCCCAGCTTCGCCATCCCCTACACCCGCCAGCAGCTCGCGGACTACCTCTCGGTCAACCGGAGCGCCCTCTCAAGCGAGATCTCGCGCCTTCGCGACGAGGGCGTCCTGCAAAGCGAAAGGAACCAGTTCACGCTCCTGTAGGTGGAAGCCAGCACGAGGGCACCATGGCCCGGGTTCCAGCAGGCCTGGCGCCGGTCGGCCCTGCCAAGACGGGCGAGGCTTCACAAAAGGGAGGGGGAGGGCGCCAAGGCGGCGGCCCTCCCCCGACGGAGTCTATGACGCGCCAAGAGCTACTTGGCGGCCGCCTGCAGGACGGCCTTGACCTCGGCCGCGGTCTTGAGGCTCAGGACCTTCTCCGTGAGGGCGTCCGCCTCCTTCTTGGTCCACTCGCTGATGATGCGGCGAGTGCGCAGGATCGAGGGGGCAGAGACGGAGTACTCGCCCAGGCCGAAGGAGATGAGCACGGGGATGAGCAGCGGGTCTGCCGCGGCCTCGCCGCACATGCCCACCATGATGCCCGCCTTGTTGCCCTCGGTGATGATGCGCTTGAGCGAGCGAAGCACCGCGGGCTGGTAGACCTCATAGAGGTAGGCGACGCAGTCGTTGCCGCGGTCGGCGCACATGGTGTAGCCGATGAGGTCGTTGGTGCCGATGGAGAAGAAGTCGCACTCGGCGGCGAGGTCGTCGGCGACGAGGGAGGCCGCGGGGGTCTCGATCATCGTGCCGACCTCGATGTCCTTGTTGTAGGCGACGCCGCGGGCGTCGAGCTCCCTCTTGCACTCCTCGATGAGGGCCTTGGCCTGGCGAATCTCCTCGAGGGAGGTCACCAGCGGCAGCATGATCTTGATGTCGCCGAAGGCGGAGGCGCGCAGGAGGGCGAGGAGCTGGACCTTGTACTGCTCGGGGTTGTTGAGGCAGTAGCGGATGGCCCTGAAGCCCATGAAGGGGTTCTCCTCCTTCTGGAGGTTCAGGTAGGGGATCTCCTTGTCGCCGCCCACGTCGAGGGTGCGGATGATGACCGGTTGGTCCTTCATGCGCAGGGCGACCTTCTGGTAGGCAGCGAACTGCTCGTCCTCGCTGGGCAGCTCGGAGGCGTCCATGAAGAGGAACTCCGAGCGGAAGAGGCCGATGCCCTCGCAGTCGTGCTCGGCGGCGTTGTTGGCGTCCTCGGGATTGCCGATGTTGGCGACGAGCAGGACCTTGTCACCGTCGCCGGTCACGGTGTCCTTGCCGCGATAGGCCTCAAGCGCGGCCTTCTCGTCCGCATACGCCTTGGCCTTGGCGCGGTACTTCTCGAGCTCGCCTGCCGTGGGCTGGGCGACGACCCTGCCCTTGCTGCCGTCCACGACGACCATGTCACCCGTCTTGATGTTGGTGGTGGCGCCTACGACGGAGAGCACCGCGGGGATCTCGAGCGCGCGGGCGATGATGGCGGAGTGAGAGGTACGACCTCCGGTCTCGGTCACGATGCCGGCGACGTTCTCCTTGTCGATGTCGGCCGTCATCGAGGGGGTGAGCTCGTGGACGACGACGATGGAATGCTCGGGCAGGGTGGAGAGGTCGACGACCTCCTTGCCCAGGAGGTCGGCCAAGAGGCCGGTCTTGACGTCGGCGACGTCAGCCGCACGCTCGCGGAAGAGCTCGTCCTCCATGTTCGAGAACATGTTGTAGTACATGTCGTAAGCCTCGCTCACGGCCTGCTCCGCGCACATGCCGGAGTCGATGGAGCCGTTGACCTTCTCCTTGATGCCCTCGTCCTCGGCGAACTCGATGTGGGCACCCATGATGAGGGCCGCCTCGTCGCCGACGCTCTTCCTCATGCGCTCGATCTGGGCGTTGGTCTGCGCGACGAACTTCTCGAGCGCGGCGTCGTAGCGCGCCTTCTCCTCGCCCGCGTCCTCGGGCACCTTGGGTGTGAAGCTGAGGTCTGGGGCAACCGCGACCTGTGCCACGCCGATTCCATAGCCGTCTGATGCGTTGACGCCTTCGAACATAGGGTCCTCCAAACGATTCGATCCCAATAATGTGGTTTCGCGTTGGCTGCCAGGAAGGTGGTTCTATGGAACGGCACCGGCCCTAGGCCTGTGCGGCGATGATCTTGTTCAGCTGCTCGTAGACGCGGTCGACGGTGGCACGCTTCGCGATGGCCTTGCTCGCCGCGGTGGCCGTGCCGCAGGCGGATGCGAAGCGCAGGGCAGTCTCATAGTCGGCGCCGCCCTGGACCTGCGCAACGAAGCCCGCCACCATCGAGTCGCCGGCACCAGTGGCGTTGACCAGGCGGATCTTGGCGGTGGGAACCGTGTGGACCTCGTCGTTCTCGTCATAGAGCAGGGAACCGTGGCCGCCGCACGAGACGATGACGTTCTGGGCGCCGCGCTCGTGGAGCTCCTTGGCGAAGGGGATGCACTCCTCCGGGGTCTCGGGGCGGGCGTCGAAGATGCGACCCACCTCGTGGTTGTTGGGCTTGATGAGGAAGGGCTTGGCGTTGAGGGCCTCGAGCAGCAGGGTCCCGGGCGCGTCGACGACGAAGCGGATGCCACGGCCCTCGAGGCGCTTCATGATGACGTCGTACATGTCCTCGGGGAGCGACTTGGGGATGGAGCCCGTCAGCACGACCGTGTCCCCCGAGCCGATGTAGTCGATGCGCTCGAGGAGCTCGTCCACCTTCTTCTCCGAGATCTTGGGGCCCATGCCGTTGACGATGGTCATGACGATGCCCTTGAGCTTCACGTTGATACGGGTGAAGCCGTGCTCGAGCCTTACGAAGTTGGACGAGATGCCACCCTTCTGCAGCTCCTTGATGAGGTAGTCGCCCGTGAAGCCCGCAGCGATTCCCAGCGCGACGTTGGGGACCTTGAGCTCGTTGAGCATGGTGGAGATGTTGATTCCGTTTCCCCCGCAGTAGAGCTCCTCGCTCGACGAGCGGTTGGTGAAGCCCATGTCGAGCGTAAGGGGGTGCATTACGTAATCGATCGCCGGATTCAGCGTGACGGTATAAATCAACGTGTGCTCCTCTCGGCCACTGATCATGTAAGGTCATTATGCCTTAATTGGCCGTGTCTGGAGGAGAAATACCGTCCAACGTGCTCCAATTCGGGGTCGGGCTCGCAGCGTGCGACACGTCTTGGGAAAGGTCGCGGACCCGCCCGGAACTTGCCGGGTGGGCCCGCGCGTCTGGATCGTGGTGCGCCCTAGGCGATTCGAACGCCTGACCCGCGGTTTAGAAGACCGATGCTCTGTCCAGCTGAGCTAAGGGCGCACGCAAAGGGCACGACCATGGTACCACGGAGGGGCGGCTCGGTCCCGCGAGCCGGAGGCGAGGACCCGAGGCGGCCTACCTGGGCACGTACGAAACGACCAGCTCCATCCTCCCCGCAAGGGCGAGCCCGCCGTGGCCGCTCGGGACGACGAAGTGGTCGCCCTTCCCCACCGCATGCCCGCCCGCGCTGCCCGTTCCGTCCACCACGCTCGCGCAGGCGAAGTCCCGGAAGGGAGGGAGGGTCCTCTCACCCGCGACCCTGACCCGCTCCACGGCATAGCGCTCGCAGCTCACGAGCTCCGTCACCCCGTCGGCCTCCCTCGCGTCGACGTGGCCGGAGGAGATGGGCTCGGCGTCGTAGTCGATGACGTCCAGGCTCTGGGCGAGGTGCAGCTCCCTCTTGCTGCCGTCCGCCTGCAGGCGGTCGTAGTCCCACACGCGGTAGGTGACGTCGCTCGACTGCTGGGTCTCGAGCACCATGGTCCCCGCCTTGATGGCGTGCACGGTGCCCGGGTCGATCTGGAAGAAGTCCCCCGTGTGGACGGGGACCTCGTTGAGGAGCCCGTCCCAGTCGCCCTCCTCCACCTTGCGGGCGAACTCCTCGCGGCTCCTCGCCCGCTGCCCCACCACGATGGTCGCACCGGGGTCCGCGTGCAGCACGTACCAGCACTCGCACTTGCCCAGGGAGCCGCCCTCGTGCTCCGCAGCGTAGGCGTCGTCCGGATGGACCTGGATGGAGAGGTCGCCCTCCGCGTCAAGGATCTTGACCAGGAGGGGGAAGCGGTCACCTGTGGCGCCGCCGAAGAGCTCGCGATGACCGTCCCAGAGTTCCGAGAGCCTCTTGCCCTCGAAGGCGCCCGACGCGACGCGACAGTCTCCCGCCGGATGCGCCGAGATCGCCCAGCACTCCCCCACCGGGCCGTCGGGGATCTGGTAGCCAAACTCCTCCTGGAGCCTCCTGCCCCCCCAGATCTTCCCGTGGAAGACGGGCTCGACGAAGATGAGGTCGCGCTCGGGGGAGCAAGACGGGTCCTTGGCTGTGCTCATGGGCCTTCCTTTCGATGGTGCGGCGTTTCCTCGATGGTATCAGGCGAGCCCGTGTGCCCGCAGGGCCGCCGCCTGGGCGGCGACGATGGTCTTCCCGTCGTCGATGAGGCCCGCCCGTATCCCCGCGAGGACCTCGTCCAAGGGGACCCAGGCGACGTCCACGAGCTCCCCCTCGTCGGGATGGGAGCTGCCGGCGCTCAGCTCGTACGCCAGGAAGACCTGCGTCGCCTCGTCCGTGAAGCCGGGCGAGCCCAGCGAGCGGGCCACGGGCTCGAGCCTCCCGGCCACGAGGCCCGTCTCCTCGCCGAGCTCGCGCGCGGCGCAGCGGGGGCCGTCCTCGCCCGGCTCGAGCCTTCCCGCCGGTATCTCGAGCGAGACCCTGCCCAGGGCCACCCGGAACTGCCTCACCAGGCAGATGCAGCCGTCCTCGCGGATGGCCCCGACGCCGGCGCCGCCGTGGTGGCGCACCAGCTCGCGCCTGCCGTGGCTGCCGTCCGGCAGGGCCACGTCGAGCAGCTCCACGGAGAAGACCCTTCCCTCCCACTCCGCGCTCGTCGAGCAGACGCGCTCGCACAGGCGGGGGTCGGGCTCCAGGAGCCTGCGGATGCGGGCGAGGGGACCCTCGTCCGGACGGGCCCGGACCCCTGCGCCAGCCCCCGCCAAGCCAGCCGCCTCCGGCTTGTCCATGCGCACCACCTCCCCTGGGACGCGCCCGCCGACGGGCGACGCAGACGACCGTTCGACCCCGATGATACCGAGTTGCGCTTATTTGGAAGAGCGGGGCGGTCGGCGACGCGCAGGTCGGCGCCCATGCGTACCATGTAGTCGCGAGTCGGGGCCGTGCCTGCAGCCTGACCCCCTCGCCTTGGAAGATTGCCGCGCAGGGTCGCGGAAGCAAGCAGATGGGAAGCGCATGAGCAATCAGAACGGCGGCCGGTCCGGCCGTGGCATGGCGGCCGTCCGGGAGGACTCGGACGGCTTCGGGGGGCTTGGGCTCTCGAAGAGGGCCCTCGCGGCCGTGGAGGAGCTGGGCTACGACGAGCCGACGCCGGTGCAGAGCCTGGCGATACCCCAGGTCATCGCCGGCAAGGACGTGATGGCGGCCGCCCAGACGGGAACGGGCAAGACGGCGGCGTTCCTGCTGCCGACCCTCGACGGACTGGGGCACGCGGGCAAGGGGGAGGGACCCCTCATGCTGGTAGTGACCCCAACCAGGGAGCTGGCACAGCAGATCGAGGACGCGGCGGAGCTCATCTGCCGCCACACCGGGCACAGGACCGTCGTGCTGGTGGGAGGAGTCGGCTACGAGCCCCAGAGGCAGGCCCTGAGGAGGAGCTGCGACCTGCTCGTCGCGACGCCGGGCCGCCTCCAGGACCTCATGAACCAACACGAGGCGGACCTCTCGTCCGTGCGCGTCCTCGTCCTGGACGAGGCAGACCGCATGCTCGACATGGGCTTCCTCCCCGACATGCGCCGCATCGTCGCCGCGACCCCGAGCCAGCGCCAGACGCTCCTCTTCTCCGCCACCCTGGACGACGACGTCCTCTCCAACACCAAGTCGCTGGTAAGGCGCCCCGTCCGCGTGGAGGTCGCCCGCAAGGGCACCGCGGCCGAGACCGTCGACCAGTACGTGCTCCCCGTGTCCCCCGAGGCGAAGAACGCCGTCCTCGCCGAGCTGCTCCGGCGCGAGGGCTCGCGGCGGGTGATCGTGTTCTGTCGCGGCAAGCACCGCGCCGACGGCATCTGCCGCAAGCTCAGGAAGGCGGGCGTGCTCTGTGCGCCCATCCACGGCAACCGCTCGCAGAACCAGAGGGAGCGGGCGCTGGCGAACTTCCGTGACGGGCAGGTTGACGTCCTGGTCGCGACCGACGTGCTGGCCCGAGGCATCGACATACCCGACGTCTCGTACGTGGTCAACTTCGACGTGCCGAGCGACGCCGAGGACTACATCCACCGCATCGGCCGCACGGGCCGCGCGGGAGAGAGCGGCTGGGCGCTGAGCTTCGTGACCGAGGACGACTACCTCGACCTGCGCGACGCTGAGGGGCTCATGGGCAGGGTGATCCCCCCGTTCCCGCGCGCCGAGGGACTCGACCTAGGCAGGGACCCGGTTAGGATGGACCCCGGCCGCGACCCGCACGAGAAGCTCCCCGGAAAGAAGGCGCGCAAGAAGATGGCGGACGCCCGCAGGGCGCGGAAGGCCGCGGCGGAAGGCCCGGCCGCGGCAGGCATGGCCGCCGAACGCCCCAGGCCAGGCACCAACAAGGCGGGGCAGGCCACTTCCCGGCAGGTCCGCGCCAAGGGGTCCGGCCGCCCGTCACGGAAGGACGGCGGGGCCAAGCCGGCCACGACCCAGAGGCCGCGCCCCCAGTCCCGTCGAAGGGCGAAGGCGGCGGAGAGTGACTTCAACCTCTCTCCCGACCGTGGCGAGGCGGGCGCCAGGCGCGGCAGGAGGCATCCCGGAGACAGGGGCGGAACCCGCTAGCCAGACATCGCGACACGACACGGAAGTTACGACGGAGGGGCAGGCCGGACTGGTTTTCGGCCTGCCCCTCCGCCATGCCGCGCGGGCGAGCCGGTCCCCACCGGAGGTCGTGGAACCGCTCGACCGGCTCGACGACCGCCATGCCGAGCGAGGGTGCCGGTCCCCACGGCGCGAGCGTGCGCGAAGCGGCGACGCGGCGCATCGTCATGGCATCCCCCTGCATAAAAGTTCCGTCACCGCTCGCCTCACCGCCCCCTGCGGGCGCCCTTTGCCCGCCAACGGCGGCGGATGGAGGGGCATGGCCGCCTGCGTGCGTCCATGCACGTCCTCCCACCTGCGGCGCCGCAGACTGGCGCGAGCTATGCGCCAGCTTGCTGCCAGCTCGATCTAAAAGCCCGGGCCCACCGACGCCCTCCCGTCGGACGATTGTCTCACGCGCCCCTCGGGGCGGCCGCCATGCCAGGGAAGCACTTCCCTCGGCGACGGACGAGGAGGGACTAGGTGAAGAGGCGGAAGGCACGGGGACGCAGGGGCATGTCGGCCCGGAACCCACGAGGGACGAGGGTACTGGCGCTCGTCGTCCTCGGCCTGGCGTTCGCGGCGGCGGCGCTCCAGGCCCCACGGTTGCTCGAGGCCGGCTGGAAGGACCCACGGGTCAACCTGGGCTCCTACGACGCCCTGGCAAGGGAGGGCGACGGGGCGCGGGACCTCGACCGGCAGGCGGAGGCGGACGCCTATTCCATGGACATAAGCTGTGCCGCGGCGATGGAGCTCGAGGAGGGACAGACCTCGGTGGAGGCACGCCTCGAGAACCCCTCGACCAACCACTGCGACCAGCGCATACGGATCTTCGAGAGGGAGAGGCCCGACGACCTGCTCTTCGAGTCCGGCGCCCTCTCGCCTGGCGAGCAGCTGCAGACCGTCGACCTGAGCCACCCCCTCGAGGCGGGCACACATCATGCCGTGGTCGAGTTCCAGGGCTACGAGCGAGGCGTGTCGCTCCTCTCGAACGAGGGCAGGCTGCTCGGACACAACAGCTTCGGGGCGTCGTGCGCGGCGGAGGTGGACATCATCTGCCGTCCCCAGGAATAGGCGACCAGGGCGGGCGTCCGCCCGGATGCGGCAACAGGGACCACGGAGGAAGGCGGGAATATGCGGGACATGGGCAACACTTGCAGGAGCTGCGCGCGGATGGCCGTCATGGCCGGGCTGGGAGTGGCGCTGGCGCTCTCCTCTCCCCTGGCGGCACTGGCCGAGGAGGCGCGGGCGGACGCCGCGCCTGCGAGCGTGACGGACGCGGCCGCCGCGCCTCTGGCGGAGGGTGCGGACCAGAGGAACGGCAAGGGGGACGGGGGCGAGAGGACGGCCCAGCCCCCCGCCGACTCCGAAACCGCGCCTGGCAAGGAGACGGCGGGCTCGCCGCTGCCTAGCTCCAGGGGAGAGACGAGGCTCTACGTCGTGGCAGACGCCAGCGCCCTGACGACTCCCGAGGGCAAGGACCCGGACGACCCCGACGGGCTGTTGGACCAGATTCGCGTGACCATCCCGGTCGCCATCCATTACGTGGCCGACTCCGCGGGGACGCTGAGCGGCCCCAAGGACAACGTCATCAAGTTCTCCAACAACTCCACGATGCCCGTCCACGTCGCGAGCGCGTCCGTGAGCGACGGCAACGGCGCGGCCATCGTCACGAAGGAGCAGGAGGAGCAGGCGGAGCGCGAGGGCAAGGCCGACTCGATCTGGCTCAGCCTCACCAACTCGAACGGCGACTCCATCGACCTGGGCGACTACAAAGGGGAGCGCGACCTTCGGGCGGGCAAGTGGAACATCGCGAGGTCAACCAAGCCCTCGGGCGAGGAGCGCATCGCAGACGACGCCAACAAGCTCTACCTCAACGGCCTGACCGGCCGCATCTCGGGCTTCGGGGGAATCGACCCCGCGAAGGACACCCAGGTCGGAGAGATCCACTGGACCGTGAGGCCGGGAACCAACGCCGAGCCATCCGAGGCGCAGGCGTGAGGCGCGTGACGCGGGAGGGCCAATGGAGGGAGAGGAGAGGCAGATGAGAAGACCACCGTGCACGAAGGCCCATTGGGCCTACGGGTCATGCAGACGTCCGGCGAGGCTCGCCATATCGTGCGTCATCTCGGCGTCGATGGGCCTCGCGAGCATCCCGGCAGCGGCGGGGGCGCTGGGACGACAGTCGACGGACGAACTGACGCTCAGCTTTGACAAGAACTCCGAGCTCGCACGGGGAAGCAGCCCCGACCAGCCCCTTGCCGCGGGGAGGGCCTCCCTGCTCGACCCGTCGGGCATCAGCCTTGGCCCCCATGAGCCGCTGGGCTGGGCCCTGGACAAGGAGGGCACGGGGAGGCTCGTCAGACGAGGGACGCCGCTACGTGGGACCAGCCTCTGGGACGATGCGAACGGCAACGGCGAGGTGGACGAGGGAGAGTTGGAGGACCTGCTCCCCCATGCCAGGGACGGCGTGGTGACGCTCTTTGCCCAATGGCCCGAGGAGGCACTGGCGGAGCTCGACGACACCGAGGAAAGGGAGGCGCCAGGGCAGGGACAGCCAGATGGCAGAGAGCCAGAGCGCGACGGTCTTGGGCGCGGCGCCGACGGGTGCGACGAGGCCTCGGAGAGGGAAGGGGACGGAAAGAAGGACGTGGACCCTCCCGCGGACGGGGCGGACACGTGCGACGGGGAGACATCCGCAGCGGCGGCCGAGCCCCCATCGCCCGCGAGGGACGGCGCGGAGCCAGAGACACCCCCCGACACCGACACGACATCGAATCCCTCCGCCTCCGAAGGCGAGGGGCCCGCCCCAGCGGTGCCGGACGAATCCGACGGCGGGACCGGGGAGTCGGTCGGGCACGGCGCAGGCCCGTCCGACAGGCCCGTCGCGCCTGCTGGCGAGGGAACGACGGCAGGGAACGATCACGGGCTGGACAGTGACAAGGAGGTATGCCAGGAAGGCGAGCCGAGGATGGGAAAGCCGGAAGAGGCCACTGAGGGCACAGCCGGCCGGGAGGGCCCCGCCCCCGCCCAAGACGAGGCGACTGGGATGCCCTCGGATGACGGGCTGGCACCCATCGGCGTCAGCTACCAGGAACTCGTCGCGGGCATGGCGAGGGTCAGCTCGGCGTATGCGCCCACAGACAGCAAGTACGTGTACCCCAAGCTCAGCTTCAGGGGCTACTTCTGCAACCCCAACGACCGCAAGGGCGGCTGGACGGGCTGGTCAACCGCGAAGACGGACAACTCCCACACCGACGTCCCGGCAGACGCGGGAAGGGTCCTGGGAGGGAGGATCGACCACGGAGTCCTCAGCGGCCTGCAGGTCAGATGGGTCGGAGGCACGGACTCCGCCGGTTCCGTGAGCTACAGGCTGCTCTACTCGGACGGGTCCCACTCCGCCTGGGCGAAGAACGGCCAGACGGCGGGTCAGGACAACGTGGGCGGGCGCTCCGCGATAGGCTTCGCCGTAAGGCTCGAGGGGGAGGCGCTGAAGCACTACAGCGTAAAGTACCGCATGCATCCGCTGGAGAGCGCGGAGCAGAGCAAGACCGTGAGCGAGGGAGACGTCTCGCATAAGGGCATATACGCAGACGGCATAGTAATCTACCTGGACGTCCAAGAAAATACCGTGACCTTCGTGAATGGCGAGGACGGCAAGGTCATCCAGAAGAAGAAGGTCATCTACCACTCCAACGCGAGCACGCCCGAGCCGCCCACGGTGCGTGGCAGGACCTTCCTCAGGTGGGACGGCGACTACAAGCCCGTCACCGCTGACGTGACCGTGACTGCCCGCTACAGGAAGAACCGCTACACCATCGCATTCGAGGGAAACGGCGCCACCTCGGGTGGGACGCCCAACGTGCAGGCAAGCTACGACGAGCCCAGCACGCTGCCAAGGAGCGGGTTCAAGCGCGCGGGCCACGTGTTCAAGGGGTGGGCCCGCGACCCAAAGGCATCCAAGCCAGACTACGGTGAGGGGCAGCAGGTCAAGAACCTGTCCGAGAAGGACGGGGGCACGGTGCGCCTCCATGCCGTCTGGCAGAAGTCGTCCCAGCGCCTGACCGTGGACCCCATGGGCGGGACCTGGCGCAAGAGCGGCTCTCCCACCACCCTGACGCAGGAATACGGCAGCAGCACCACGCTCGAGCAACCGCAGAGGCAAGGCTACCAGTTCCAGGGGTGGAAGCTCGAAGGCGATGGCAGGGTCGACGGGGAGAGCTATCGCTTTGGCGAGGGAGACGCGACGGTACGGGCGCAGTGGAAGGCGATTCGCTACTCCATCCATTTCGACCCCAACGCCGAGGATACCGACGGGTCGGTGAGGGACCTCGCGGCGACATTCGACGAGGACGTCCGCATCCCCGACGGCGGCTTCGAGCGCGAGGTGTTCGACCTCGTCGGCTGGAACGCCGCTCCCGATGGGAGGGGCAAGTCGTACGAGCTCGGCCAAAGCGTGCGCAACCTATCGTCCAAGGAAGGCGAGAAGGTCACGCTCTACGCCCAGTGGAAGCCCAAGCGCGTCAAGGTCAGGATCCCCGTCGCAATCCATTACGAGGCCAAGCAGGACGGAAGCGTCCATGGGCCCGCAGACGGCGTCGTCGCGATCGCGAACCAGAGCGACATGGGAGTGCACGTGAGCCAGATCTCCGTCCACTCGGGAGGCGGCGTGAGGATCGTCTCCTCTGACCCACGTGACGGTGAGGTGGAGCTCGAGATGACCCCCGAGGGGGGAAGCGCCGTCAGGCTCGGAGACTACGCGCGTCCCTCGGCGCCGAAGAACCCCTTGGAGTGGAACGTCGAGAGGGAGCGGAGCCTCGCGCTCAACGGGCTTCGGGGGCACGTGAGCGACGCCACCCTCCTCGTGAGGGAGAGGCAGGTAGGCGGCATCAACTGGACCATCGCCCCTGGTGACCTCAGAACCAGGGGGGTGAGTTCGAGATGAGAGATGATGACCGTGGCCGCACCAGGACGGCGGGCACATTCCGGCTGGCAAGGATCGTCTTGGCGACCGCGCTCGCCCTGGCGCCCCTGGGGCTCGTGGCGCGAGCCGCCTGGGCGCAGGAGGGAATCTTCTCGAGGGGGAGGACCGGGCTCTATGTGACCCTGCAAGAGCCCAAGCAAGGCCAGGCACCGCAAGGGCAGGACTCGTCTTCCGGCGGAGGTGGGTCCAGGTCGATGCCCCAGACCGGAGTGGGCGTCGAGGCCCTCGGCCTGTTGGTGGGAGGCGCGCTTCTCGCGGCCGGGGGACACGCCCTCCTCAAGGGAGGACGGCAGCGTGCAATGAGCAAGTCAGGCAGGCGTCCCCCACGCATCCCCCCACGCATCCGTACGGATGACTTTGGGAGGAAGCTGCCCTAGAGACAAGAAAGCGGGCCACCAGCTGCTGGAGCTGATGGCCCGCGACTTCTCGTGGTGGGTCGTGAGGGGGTCGAACCCTCGACCTTGGGATTAAGAGTCCCCTGCTCTACCAACTGAGCTAACGACCCGCATGCGTTTGTGAATGGGGTGGGTAGAGGGGCTCGAACCCTCGACCTACGGAGCCACGGTCCGTCGCTCTGCCAACTGAGCTACACCCACCATTTGCCCCACCTCGTAACGCGCTTGATTATCATGCCCAAACTCGCTGCAGGATGCAAGGGTTAATTTGAAAAACTTCTCTCGAATGTGTCGGGGGCTTCACATGGCAAGGGTCAGACCGCCCAAAGCCGCAGGCGGAAGGGCCTGCGTGCGAATCCCGGCCCGGCGTCGCGGGCATCGTGGCACGCCACGCCGGCTCGCCGCCACGTCCCTCCTCCTCGTGGGCGGCTCCCTGCTCCTTGCCTTTCTTATCCCAGCGGCCCTCGGCCTGATCGAACAGGCACGCTACCAGGTCCTGGCCCAGGGACTGCGCCCGCCCGCCAACCAAGGCAACCCGGAAAGCGGCTCGCAGGGCCGCTCGCAGGGCCAGCTCCCGAACGGCGTGCGCGCATGGCTCCGCATCGAGGGGACGCCTATCGACTATCCCGTTGCCCAGGCAGACGTGAGGGACCCGCTCTTCTACCTCGACCATGACCCCTGGGGGCACCCCGCCCGGCTGGGCTGCCCCTTCGTCGATGCGCGCTGTGGGCCGACGTCGGAGCATCTCGTCGTCTACGGCCACCACTTCGCCGGGACGACGCTCATGTTCTCTTGCCTTCATGACGCCCACGTCCCACGAAACTTCGAGGAGCTGGCGGGCCGTGACCTCATCTGGGCCGACGGGCGGGGCGAGTCAAGGCTCAGGGCCCTCTGCGCCCTGCGCGTGCCCAGCGACTGGCCGGACGTCCAACGCTTCGACTTCGGCGACGACTCGTCACTCCCCGACTTCCTGTGCGGGATCTGCCGCTCCTCCTCCGCCAAGAGCCCTGACGCCGCAGTCCTCTGCCAGGCGCCGACGCGGGCCGTGACGCTCGTCACCTGCAGCTCCCTCTGGTCTGGGCAACCCTGGCGAACCCTGGTCGTCTATTGCGAGCCAGGCCGAGTGCGCCCCTCGCCCGTCTGTGGAGCGGAGGGAGAATGAGTACAGCTGGTTTCCGAGCTTGAACGCGTCCGCCTCGCGTCCTAGACTTACTCCACCCTACTAAAGTGCTTAGCCAATTTGATGCCTGACCATAGGGCAGGCGGGGCGGAGGAGAACATGAAGGCACACGACGTGACGATGGGTCGCAGGCAGTTCCTCAAGATGGCGACGGCGGCTCTGGCAGCGCCGGCGGCGGCCTCGCTCGCAGCATGCTCCAACGCGGACTCCGCCGGCTCCCCTGCGGCGGCCCCGGCGTCCGGAAGCGGCGTCGAAGGCTTCGACGGCACCCTCGTCGTGGGCTTCGACCAGGAGTTCCCGCCCTACGGATACGTTGGCGACGACGGCGCCTACACGGGCTTCGACCTCGACCTCGCCCAGGCCGTCTGCCAGAGGGAGGGCTGGACCTTCAAGCCCAGCCCCATCGCCTGGGACGCCAAGGACGGTCTCCTCAACAGCGGACAGATCAGCTGCATCTGGAACGGCTTCACGATCGAGGGTCGCGAGGGCGACTATGCCTTCACCGACCCCTACATGGAGAACCGCCAGGTCGTGGTGACGCGCGCCGACTCCCAGATCGCCGCCCTCGCCGACCTCGCCGGTAAGAACGTGGTCACCCAGTCCGACTCCGCAGCCTACGACCTGCTGAACGCCGACGGCGCGCAGGCGGAGCTCGCGGCGAGCTTCGCCCAGCTCCAGACCATCGGCGACTACAACACCGCCTTCATGATGCTCGAGAGCGGCGCCGTGGACGCCATCGCGGTGGACTACCCCGTCGCGAGCTTCAACATCGCGGGCAGGCAGGGCAGCTTCAAGATCCTGGACGAGGCGCTCAACTCCGAGCACTTCGGCGTGGGATTCGCAAAGACCGACGCCGGCCAGGCACTTGCGGACCAGGTCCAGAGGGACCTCCAGGCGCTTGACGCCGAGGGCAAGGTCAAGGAGCTCTGCGAGAAGTATGCCGACCAGGGGGTATCGTACGACCTGTGGGTCCTCCCCAAGGCCTAGGCGGGACGAGCCACCGACCGCGTAGGACCGACCAAGAGAGAGATGGGAAGCAGTTGGACGTCTCGACCATGACAGGAATGCTGCTGCAGGGCTATGTGACCTCGCTGCAGATCTTCGCCCTGACGCTCGTCGGGGCCATACCCCTGGGCATCCCCGTTGCCCTGGGCAGGCTCTCGCGCTTCAAGCCCCTCTCTCTCCTCTGCCAGCTCTTCATCTCCGTCATGCGCGGCACCCCGCTCATGCTGCAGATGTTCGCGGTCTTCTTTGCCCCCTACTACGTCTTTGGCCGGCAGACCGGCCCTGGCTACATGTTCGTGGCGGTCATGCTCGCCTTCGTGGTCAACTACGCCGCCTACTTCGCGGAGATCTACCGCTCGGGCATACAGAGCATGCCCCGCGGGCAGTATGAGGCCGCCGAGGTCCTGGGCTACTCCCGCTCGCAGGCATTCGCGCGCATCATCCTGCCCCAGGTCGTGAAGCGCATCCTCCCCGCCATGGGCAACGAGGTGGTGACCCTGGTGAAGGACACCTCCCTCGCCTTCTCCATCGGCGTGGCGGAGATGTTCACCACCGGCCGCGCCCTGGTGGCATCGCAGCGCACCATGCTGCCCTTCGCCATCGCCGCCCTCGTCTACTGGCTGACCTGCCTGGTCATCGAGTTCGTGCTCCGCCGCGTCGAGAAGAAGCTGGCCTACTATCATGATTAGCCCGAGCAACCCCAAGGAAATCCCCACCCCGGACCAGAGCTTCGCCACCTTCATGGGACTGCCAGCGGTCTACCTGCGCGGAGGAAGGAAGTCCTTTGGCGACAGGGAGGTCCTGAGGGGCATCAGCCTGCTCATCAACAAGGGCGAGGTGGTCTCGATCATCGGGCCCTCCGGCGCGGGCAAGTCCACGCTCCTCAGGTGCCTCACGCTGCTGGACACCTTCGACCAGGGCGAGCTCGCCTACGGCAACGTGCTCGTGGCGAAGGACGGGGATGAGGGCGGCTCCGGCAGCTCCTACGACCGCCAGGCAATGCGCCAGGCACGCATGCGCTTCGGCATCGTCTTCCAGAACTTCAACCTCTTCCCCCACCGCACGGTGCTCCAGAACGTCGTCGACGCGCCCGTCGTGGTGCAGGGCAGGCCGCGCGACGAGGTGGAGGCGCAGGCCCGCAGGCTCCTGGGCAGGCTCGACATCGCGGAGCAGGCGGACAAGGTCCCCTGCCAGCTCTCGGGCGGCCAGCAGCAGCGCGTCGCCATCGCCCGCGCCCTCTGCATGAACCCCCAGATCATCTACTTCGACGAGGCGACCTCCGCGCTCGACCCCCGGCTCACCGAGGACATGCACGCGCTCATCCGCGAGCTTGCGGGAGATGGCATGGCCGTGGGCATCGTGACGCACGAGATGGGCTTCGCCCGCGAGGTCTCTGACCGCGTGGCCTTCCTCATCGACGGGCAGATCGTGGAGGAGGGCACTCCCGAGCAGGTCATGAGCAACCCCCGCGACGAGCGCACGAGGCACTTCCTCTCCAGCTCCGTGGACTAGGACAGGGCAACTCCCAGACGCCGCCCGCGTCTTTGGTGCCCCGCCGGCACCCTAGCCTCATGACAGCGCAAGGCATGTCCAACCAGGAGAGAGGCCCCCAGCCACGAAGCCGGGGGCCTCTCTCTCCTTGTGTGCGCACCACGCGAGGCGGGGCGTCGTAACGCGCCAACAAGCCCTAGAGCTGGGACTTGACGCACTCCTCGACGACCCTCATGTCTGCCGTGGGCTCGAAGCGGGCGACGACGTTACCCGCGCGGTCGATGATGAACTTGGTGAAGTTCCACTTGATGTCGGAGTTGTTCTTGTAGTCGGGGTCAATGGTCTTGAGCAGGGCGGACATGGTCAGCGCCTTGGGGCCGTGCCCAAAGCCCTCGAAGCCCCTCTGGCCCTTGAGCCAGGTGTAGAGGGGCAGCTCGTTCTCGCCGTTAACGTCGGACTTGTGCATCTGGGGGAACTGCGTGCCGTAGTTGAGGGTGCAGAACTCGTGAATCTCCTCGTCGGTGCCGGGGGTCTGGCCCTTGAACTGGTTGCAGGGGATGTCAAGCACCTCGAAGCCCTGGTCGCGATAGTCCTCGTACATCTTCTCGATCGGCTCGTAGTGGGGCGTGAAGCCGCAGCCGGTGGCGGTGTTGACCACCATCACGACCTTTCCCTTGAAGTCGGACATCTTGACCTCGTTGCCCTGCAGGTCGGTGACGCTGTAGTCGTAGAAGCCCATGATGGATCCCTCCTGACGTAGTTAAATTGAGCACAATTAAATTGTGCGCTATTAATATAGGAAAAGCAAGGCATGGAGCGCGAGGTTGCTCACAGACGTCACAATCGCACGTCGGCGAGGCGTCCTACCACGGTCTGGACGGCCGGCCCTCCAGAGCGTCCCCTCCCGCCCCGTTCGTGTCACTGTCCTGGGGCAAGACGGGCACACCCTCGACAGGTGACGCCGCGGGCAATGTCGTGGGCTGCGTCCGGCACACCCCGTCCGGCACCGGCGGCGGCGTCTGCCCGCCCTCCGCGCGGGCGACCCCGCCAAGCTGGGGGACGTCCAACGCACGCAGCCAGAGCGCCGCCCTCACGACGGACGGCAGGTAGAGGATGGTCAGGACGGCATAGAGGGTCACCGTGGGCCAGGCGTCCGCCCCCGTTGCCACGTAGCTGACCTCACTCGACTCCCCCATCAGGCCGATGGAGACGAACATGGCCAGAAAGTCGTCAAGCCCATGGAAGAGCGCGGGGCCGAAGAGGCTGTCCGACTCGTCAGGACGGCCCGAGAGCGTGGCGGCCGCGAGCACGAAGCCATAGGTCCCCGTCTGCGTGACCTTGAGGGCCGCCTGGAGCAGCTGGACGGGGTCCGACGCGTCGAGTTCGGACACGTGAGCCAGGCCGAAGAGCAGCGAGGAGACGACGCAGGCGAGGACGACGCCCGTGCGCGTGCGTCCGCTTCGCGCGAGGAGGCCGTGCAGCAGCAGGCCGCGGAACATCGCCTCCTCCTCTATGCCGATGAGGAGGCAGAGCAGGGCCACGCCCGCGAGGCGCCCCACCCACCCGGGCTCGGGCGCCATCCCCGAGGAGACGAAGTCGTGGAGGTCCAGGACGCCCATCGCCGCGCCGACCAGGAGGAGCCACCAGCCCAGCCTCAGCATGCGCCTGATGCTCGCCACGTCGGGCCTGAGCATCTCCCAGCCCCCGAGGAGCGCGACGAAGCCCGTCGCGGCAATGGAGCCCGCCGCGACGTAGGCAAGGTCGTAGTCGATGCCCAGCGCGTCGGAGAGCGACTCCCCAAGCGCCGCCTCGACGAAGAAGGCCATCACGAACAGGAAGAGCGCGAGGGCCGCCCTCCGCCCGCTCGCCACCTTCCGTACCCTCCCAGCCTGACCCATCGCGCCTCCGATCCGCAACGTGTGAGACCAACAATCAGGCATGACGGCGCCACATGCAAGGGGCCCGCCGCGAGCGCGAGGCTCGGACGGACCCCAAGATCGCCCACCACAGGCCCAGGCCAGCCGCCCGGGATCGTGGCGCGACTCTCCCCTGGACGCTATGCGATGGAGCGGGCTGCGTCGTAGCCCGTGCGCACCGCCTCCTGTATGCGCCCGATGCCCAGGGCGTCACCCGCCACCCTCAACTCGAAGCCCCGGCCCTTGAGCCACTCCGGTGCGGGCACGCCCTCTATCCCAAGCGAGAGGACCAGGCGGTCGAACTCGGCCACGGCCTCGCTCCCATCGGCCTTCTGAAAGCGTGCCCGGCCGTCCTCGACCGAGACGAGCCTATGGCCGGGGAAGAACTTGGTGTCGGTCTTGCCCAGCCTCCCCATGATGTCGATCATGTTCTGGAAGAAGATACCGGGACCGATCTGGTCGACCATCTCGTACAGCCCCACCTCGTTGCCCTGCTCGGCGAGCATCTCGGCGCACTCGATGCCCGTCATGCCCGAGCCCACCACGCACACGCGCTGGTCGCGCAGGGCCGGATCGGCCATGATGGCGTCCGGCGCCGTGAGCACGCAGGGAAGGTCGAGGCCCGGGATGCTCGCGGGCAGCACGGGCACCGACCCGGCCGCCCACACCACGGCAGAGGGAGAGAGAGCTCGTCCATGAGTTCGGGCGCCGCCTCGCAGCCGAGCCTCAGCCCGACGCCCAGGTCGCCCAGGACGTTGCGGTAGTAGTCGACGAGCCAGCCCAGGCGCCACTTCTTAGGCGGGCGCTCCGCGAGGACCAGCTGGCCGCCCAGGCGCCCCCCCGCTCCACCAGCGTCGTCTCGAACCCGCGCAGGGCGAGCACCCGGGCGGCCTCGAGCCCGGCCGGGCCGGCGCCAACCACCACGGCGCGCCGTCCCTCCCCGTCGCGCTCGATGGCGGCGAGCTCGCACTCGCGTCCGGCCTCGGGGTTCACCGAGCAGACCATGGGCGTGTAGGGGTCCTCGTGGGCGGCCATCAGGCTCTCGATGCAGCGCATGCAGCTGATGCAGGGGCGGATCCGGTCGGCGTGGCCGTCACGCACCTTGTTGCCCCAGTCCGGGTCGGCGAAGAACTGGCGGGCAGAGCCCACCATGGAGACGCCGCCCTCCACCAGGTCCATGGCCGTCTCGGGATGGCGCACGACGGAGCAGGCGATCACGGGGATGCCCAGCTCGCGCGCGATGGCCTTGCCGTTGGCGGACTTCCAGCCCTCGTCGAAGCCCACGGGCTCCCAGGCCCAGTTCATGGTCTCGTAGTTGCCGGCCGAGACGTCGATCGCATCGGCGCCCCAGGACTCGAACATCCGGCAGTACTCGATGGCGAGAGGCAGCGTGATGCCGTCGTCGATGCCCACCTCACGCAGGTACTCGTCGGCCGTCAGGCGCACCAGGATGGGGAAGTCGGGTGCCGTGCGCTCGCGGATGCCCCTGATGATGCGACGCACGACCTCGGCGTTCCTCTCGGGCGTGCCGCCAAACTCGTCGTCACGGTGGTTGGTGTAGGGCGAGAGGAACTGGCAGAGCAGGTAACCGTGGGCGCAGTGCAGCTCGACGGCGTCGAAGCCGGACTCCCAGCTGCGGACGCCCGCGCTCACGAAATCCTCGACGACGCCCTCCACCTCCTCGGCCGAGAGGGCGCGGGTCGGCGCGCGCAGGAGCTTCGACTCCTGTCCCGAGGGGCTCACCAGCATGCCGTCCTCGCAGAGCGCGGGCACGCCCTGACAACCCGGGTGGTAGATCTCGAGCGCGAACTTGGCGCCGGTCTCGTGGACGGCGTCCACCATCCTCCTGAAGCTGGGGATCTTGTCGTCGGAGTCGAGCAGGAGGTTGCGCGCGTCTCCCCTGCCGTGCCTCGCGTTGACGGAGCAGATCTCGGTTATGACCAGGCCGCAGCCGCCCCTGCCGCGCTCGGCGTAGAACGCAGCGTCGCGCTCGCTGGCGTTGCCGTCCAGCTCGGCGTAGTAGTTGCCCATGGGCTCGAACACGAGCCGGTTCTTGACCTGCATCCCATTGATCGTGACGGGCTCGAACAGCTTCTCGTACATGGCTCCCCCCTCGATCGCCGGAGGGGCACCCCCTGTGTCCCCGTCCGGGACTCGCATGGGACCATGTTATTCCGACTCGCGGCGAAGCACCGCCAGCCGTCCGCAAAGGGACGGGGCGAGAGGGGCATGGCGTCCCTCTCGCCCCCATCGTGCCTAGGACAGGGTGAAGCCGTCCGCCCCATCGATCCTGAGGTCGCAGGAGTAGAAGGCCTCGAGCGCGCGGATAGCGTGGACGGTGTCGCGGACGCCCGCGGTCTCGTAGGCCGAGTGCATGGCCAGCTGGGGCAGCCCCACGTCCACGGCATGCATGCTGACCTGCATGTTGGAGAGGTTGCCCAGGGTTGACCCACCCCTGCTGTCGCTGCGGTTGGCGAAGCACTGCACTGGCACGCCGGCACGGCGACAGATGGCGAGGAAGGCCGCGCGCGAGAAGGCATCCGTGGTGTAGCTCTGGTTCGCCGCCTCCTTCACCACGATGCCCCCGTTGAGCCAGCTGCGGTTTGCCTCGTCGCACTTCTCCGGGTGGTTGGGGTGCACGGCGTGCGCGTTGTCGCAGCTCACCATGAAGGAGCGCGCCAGCGCACGCGCGAGCTCCTCCCCGTCCCTGCCCAGGCCGGCGTTCACCCGCACGAGCACGTCGCGCAGGAGGGTGGAGAGCGCGCCCTGCTTGGTGTTGGAGCCCACCTCCTCGTTGTCAAGGCAGGCGTAGACGCTCACGTCGTGGGGGTTGGCGCTGGCGAGGAAGCCCTTGAGCGAGGCGAAGGCGCACTGGAGGTCGTCGAGGTGCCCGGCCGAGACGAACTCCCCCGTCGCACCCCACACGCGCCCCTCCACGCGGTTCGTGAGGAAGAGGTCGCGCGCGAGGACCTGTCCGACGTCAACGCCAAGCTCGTCCGCGACCAGCTGGTCGAGCCACCCCGCCCCAAGCTCGCCCGCGGAGGCCAGCGGGCAGAGGTCGACCTGGTGGTTGAAGGCGTAGCCGTCATTCACGTCGCGGTTCATGTGCACGGGGACGCTGGGGATGAGCAGCAGGTCGCGGTCCGGCGCGAAGAGCTCGCTGCGCACGGAGTCTCCCTCCTGCACCATGACGCGGCCGGCGAGCGAGAGGGGGCGGTCGAGCCAGCTGTAGTCGATCATCCCACCGTAGCCTTCGACGTTGAGGCGGAGGTAGGGGCCGGGACCCTCGAGCTCGGGCACGCTCTTCACCTTGAAGCTGGGAGAGTCGGAGTGCGACGCGGCCAGCTGAAAGTGGTAGCCGTCGAGCTCCTCCCCCACGCGAAACGCCACGACGCTGGAGTTGTTTCGCGTCGTGTAATAGCTCCCTCCCGGCTCGAGCTCCCAGCGCGAACCCTCGGGCAGGAAGGCGAACCCCGCCTCGTCCAGGTACCTCGCGATGGTGCGAGCACTGTGGAACATGCTCGGGCTGCTCGCGACGAAGTCGACGAGCTCGCCGGATGCCTCAGCGTCTGTCATGCGTCCTCCTCCTGTTCGATGGTGGCGACCTTGGTGCGCCCGCCACATTGGTGCGCCCGCCACAGTGTACACTGGGGGGTCAGTCCCAATCGCAAGCGAAGTGGTGGCACATGAACCTCAGCCAGGCCCTAGAGCACGCAAACGCCTTCGTCTTCCCCGGCTTCCTCACCGACGCCGAGGCGCTCAACGCCGAGCGCCAGAAGAACGAGGAGGCCATCCAGCTCCTCATGGACGCATGGAGGACGAGCGCGCCGGGGACGGAGCCCTTCTCCTTCGACCTCGTGAGGAACCTGGCAGACCGCAACCGCACGACCTGCGACAGCTATGGCACCGAGCTCCTACGCGACCTTCCGCCCACCTCGCTTTCGCGCAAGCTCAGCGACGAGGACCTGATTTGTTCCGTTGCGGCGCTCCAGCACCGCAGCTTCGACGAGGTCGCGCGCAGCGCCGGCCCGGACGCGCGGGACCTCGCCACCGCCTACGTGGAGGCGCCCGTCTCGGGCACGATCCTGGGCATCGACATCGAGACCACCGACCGCGACCCAAGCCGTGGCTACATCATCAACGTGGGCCTCGAGTTCATGGAGCTCACACCCAAGGCGAAGCCCCAGAGGCCCTTCATGGGCTACTGCGGCCTGCCCGACCTGTATCGCGAGAAGGGCGTGCCCCTGAGCTTCGTGCACCACATCGGCTGGGCGCAGCTCGAGGGCAGGAAGCCCTTCCGCCAGGACCGCAAGATGCAGGAGGCGCTGCTCGCCGCCATGGAGGCCTTTCCCTACATGGCGCACAACGCCGCATTCGAGGACTCCTGGTTCATGCTGCAGCTGGATGGCTATGCGGAGGCGCGCAAGGCGGGACGTATTGTGCCCATAGACACGCGTGACATCTGCCGCAGGGTCGACCCCGAGTACAAGATGCTCCCTCACGACTCCCGTCCGGCGGCGCTGGAGAGCTGGGCCCGGCGGCGCGGCACGCTCAAGGCGTCGGAGAAGGAGAAGCACCTAGGGCTCGAGGACGTCGACCTCATGTTCCGCACCGTCCAGGCGGAGTTCGCCGAGAGGAACATGTTCGCCGAGTAGCCGGGCGGTCACTGGCGAGTAGTCAGGCGTTCGCCGGCGACGTCCACCTGCGCGAAACAAGGCAAGACCCCGCCGCCTGCAGGGTCACAGCAGGTGACGGGGTCGAGAATGCGTAGTGCTAGGACAGAATCCCCAGGCCGTTTACCAGGCCTTGGCCTCGTCGGCAGAGACGGGCTTGATGTCCTCGCCCTTGGCGTAGGGAGACTGGTCGCCGCCCTTGCCGACCACGAAGTAGAGGCCCTGCTTGGTCTTGTAGAGGGTCTCCTCATAGCCGGCGGGGTCGCCGAACTCGCCAAAGCTGCGGGTACCGAGCTGCTCGGCCTTCTCGGTGTCGTAGGTGTGCCTCTTGCCGCCGAACGTCTTGACCTTGCGCATGTGAATCCAATCGTCGATGCAACCATTTCTGGCGCGCGTACGCCTTGCGTTTATAGGATAGAACAAAAGCGCAGGTCATGGGTTCGACGCGTAATAAGCTATTCATAAGTGTCGTTAAATGTACCCAGATTACAGGTCAAGTTGCGTGTTTTGGCCCACCACGATGCCCCTGCGCCTGCCCGCGCGACCCCTCGTGGCATGCCCTGCCGTTCTCGCATGATTCGCTGTTCGTGCGAGAGAATCGCTCCCTCAACAGGCCAAACGTCGGCCACGCTCGCATTCTGGCAAGATTCTGCGAACGGCGCTGACCCCTGCGCCGACGGGCGCCTCCCCACGAAGAGGGCCCGGCGCCACGCGAGGTGGCTACCGGGCCCAATCAGGGCGAGGACATGCCCTGAGGCGAGAGGGACCTACATCAAGGGACCTACATCAGCTCGGTGACGTTCTTCGCGAACTGCACGGGGTCGTCGATGGGAAGCCCCTCCACCAGCAGGGCCTGGTCGTAGAGGATGTCGCCGTAGAGCTTGAGGCGGTCCTTGTCGCCTGCCTCCTCGGCGGCCACGAGCTTCCCGAACACGGGGTGCGCGGCGTTGAGCTGCAGCACGCGCTGGGCCTTGGGAGCCATCTCGCCCTCGGGACCCCGCGCGATGACGCGCTCCATCTCGAGCGAGACGGGACCCTCCGCGGCGATGGTCGCCGGCGCCTCGCCCAGGCCCGCTGCGGCGCGAACGCCCGTGACCTTCTCGCCCAGGGCGTCCTTGAGCTCGTCGAAGAGGCCCTTGTGCTCGCTGGTCGCCTCCTCGGCGGCCTTCTTCTCGTCCTCCGTCGCGAGGTCGAGGTCGGCGGTGGACACGTTGACCAGCTCGAGGTCGCGCGCATCCGTGCCCTTGTGCTCGGAGTCCCCCGCGACCGCGTCCTGGTGCCAGCTGCGCATGGCCTGGAACATGAACTCGTCCACGTCCTGGGTGCAGAGCAGCACGTCAAAGCCGTGGTCCACGGCACTCTTCACCACGGGCGACTTCTGGAGCCGCTCTCGGGAGTCCCCCGCCGCGTAGTAGACCTTGTCCTGCCCCTCGGCCATGCCCTCGGCGTACTCGGCGAAGGTCAGCATCTTCCCCTCGCGGGCCGACCAGAAGAGCAGGAGGTCGGCCAGCTCCGAGACCTTCGAGCCGTAGGAGTTGTAGATCCCAAACTTGAGGCCGCGACCAAAGTTGTCGAAGAACTTCTCGTACGCCTCTCGGTCGTCACGCAGCATGCCCTTGAGCTCCGAGGTGACCTTCTTCTCCACGCGACGGGCGATGGCGCGCAGCTGGGAGTTCTGCTGCAGCGTCTCGCGGCTGATGTTCAGCGTGACATCGGGGCTGTCCACCACGCCGCGCACGAAGTTGTAGTGGTCGGGCAGGAGGTCGGCGCACTTCTCCTGGATGAGCACGTTGGAGGAGTAGAGCGCCAGGCCCTTCTCGTAGTCCTTGCTGTAGAGGTCGAAGGGCGCCTGTCCCGGGATGAAGAGCAGGGCGTCGTAGCTCAGCGAGCCCTCCGCGTGGAAGCTGATGGTGCGCGCGGGGTCCACCCAGTCATGGAAGGCGGAGCGGTAGAACTCGTCGTAGTCCTTCTGCTCGACCTCGCTCGAGCGCTTCTTCCAGATGGGCGTGATGGAGTTGATCGTCTCGAGCTCCTGGTACTCCTCGTACTGGGGCTTGTAGTCGTCGCCGGCGTCCTCCGGACGCGGCAGCTCGCGACTCTTGCTCACCATCATCTGGACCGGATGCCGCACGTAGTTGGAGTAGCGGCTCACCAGGTCGCGCAGGCCCCACTCGCTCAGGAAGCGGTCCGGGGACTCCCCGGCCTCGGGGTCGTCGGAGTCCGCCTCGCGCAGGTACAGCGTGACGTCGGTGCCGTGGTCGTCCTCGCCCGAGCGCTCCCCCTCCGCCGCAGGCTCGATGCTGTAGCCCTTGACGCCGTCGGACTCCCAGGCGTAGGCCTGGTCGGAGCCGAAGGCGCGGCTCACCACGCGCACGCGGTCGGCCACCATGAAGGCGCTGTAGAAGCCCACGCCAAACTGGCCGATGATGTCGATCTCGTCTCCCTGGTGGGCGGCGTTCTCCTCCTTGAACTGCTCGGAGCCGGAGTGCGCGATGGTGCCCAGGTTGCGGTCGAGCTCCTCCTGGGTCATGCCGATGCCGTTGTCGCTCACGGTGATGGTGCGCGCATCCTTGTCGAAGGAGAGGCGAATCGCCAGGGAGTCCGCGTCCAGCTTCACGCTGGGGTCGGTCAGGCTCTTGAAGCTGAGCTTGTCGATGGCGTCGGAGGCGTTCGAGATGAGCTCGCGCAGGAAAATCTCGCGGTTGGTGTAGATCGAATTGATCATGAGGTCCAGGAGCTTCTTGCTCTCGGTCTTGAACTGCTTCATTGGGGGCGGCTTCCCTTCGTGTCGTGGGCGGACGATGGCGACGCCGCTGCGGCAACGGCCGTGGGGCCGCCCCATGCGGCAGGGCATGGCGGCGAGCCTGTGGACCGGTGGCAAACCGGGCCGACGGCGGGCCTGTGGACCGAGCCGGTGGGTCAGGCCGTTGGCGGCGGGCGACGTGGCGCATCGCTTTTTTCATACAGGAGAGAATCTACCCCCACGCGTGGCTCATAAACCGTAGAAGTCAGAAAATCTCATGCATCGACGCTTAGATTTCAACCATGCGTCCGATTCGTGCACGCCACAGTCCACGCCTGCGTCGCGTGCGCGCCACGTACATGCCACATGCATGCCGCACGCATGCGGTGTACATGCCGCATCGTATGCACGCCACATCATGCGCACGCCACATCATGCGCACGACGCGGCAACTCCCCCAACCTCGTTCTCTATGCCATCTCCTGAACCGTCGGGGCGTTCTCTATGCCAATCTCTGAAATCGCAAGTCTCTCAACTGGCCTTTTGTCGACCTGACTTCAGAGAAATGCATAGAGAACGAAACGAGAAGCAGCACGGAACGTGGCGTGGCGAACGCACCGGAGGCGGAGCGGAGAGTCGCGGACGTGGCATGGCGGACGCAGATGGGCTCAGCGTCAGCACAGGGTACGGAGACGGCCGGCGGACCGGACGCGATGGCGTCAGCACAGGGTACGGAGACGGCCGGCGAGCCGGACGCGATGGCCTTAGCGCAGGGCGTCCTCCGGCAGGAGCACCTGGCGGTAGCTCACGCCGCAGCTGTCCAGAGCGGTGCGAGAAATCTGCGCGCCCAGGGTGTCGTGGTACTTGTCGTCCAGGTAGACCACCTTGCCGATGCCCGCCTGCACCAGCATCTTGGCGCACTCCTGGCAGGGGAAGAGGGTCACGTATATCGTCGCGCCCTGCATGTCCTTGAGCGATCCGCGATAGTTGAGGATTGCGTTGGCCTCGGCGTGCACCACGTAGCTGTGCTTGTCGTGCAGCGGGTCGTCCTCGGGGGAGCCCCAGGGGAACTCGTCATCGCCGATGCCCATGGGCGTGCCGTTGTAGCCCACCGAGAGGATGCGGTTGTTGACGTCGGCTATGCAGGCCCCGACCTGGGTCTTGGGGTCCTTGCTCCTGAGGCTCGCCGCGAAGGCGACACGCATGAAGAACTCGTCCCACGAGATGACGTCAGATCGCTTGCCCGGCATGCCCGCACCTCTCCCCCATCGCGCAGGCACCCGTCACCCGCGCAGTTTGGTCAACAAGGATGATAGTAGTCTGGTCGCCCTGCGCCGGCTAGAGGCTGATCTGCGACAGAGCCTCGTCGTAGTCCGCCTTGGGCGCGAGCCTCCCGTCCGCATCCGTCTTGCTCGTGCGGGGCTCGAGGATGGTCTTCTGCTCGTACTGCGGGTAGTCGTACCAGAGGTCGCGCTCCCAGAGCTCGCTCACAATCTGCATGCGGTCCACGAGGTCGGCATGGCAGCGCAGGAGGAGAAGGTACTGGCCCCGCAGGCTGGAGTCCGCCTCCACCTGCTGGGACGATAGATCCTGATAGGCAGACTTGACCTGCTCAAGGAGGGCGTTGGCGTCCGCCGCGTGCGCGTTGCGCTCGACCCAGCGATTCGCGTAGCCGTCGTCGAAGGCCCGCTCGCTGGCATCGACCTTCTGGGCGAGGCTCCTGAGCTCGAACTGGCGCTCGACCAGGGTCTGGCGAAGCCTTCGCTCGTCCTCGCCATCCGCGACGGGGTTGCCCGAGGCAGCCGCCTGCGAGCCGTCGGGGGCCGCCGCCTGCGAGCCGTCGGCGTCAGAGCCTCCCTCCCGCGTCGGAGAGCCAGCCTCGGAGTCGCCAGACGGGGACGCCGCCTGCCCGGAGGCCTGCTGGCCCACCCTGTGCGCATAGGGGTCGACGAAGCGGTTGCCGCAACGGCTCATCGCCAGGAGCACCAGGAGGAGCACCACGACCATGCCGACAAGGATTCCCAGGGGCAGGTTGTGGTTGCTGCTCCAGCCGTCCGGCTCGTCCTCCTCGCGCCGCGCGTAACGGACGGAGAGTGGCGCCTCCTTGGTGAGCACCTCGTCAAGGGGGAGAACGGCCTCGTCTTCCTCTGGCGCCTCGTCTTCCTCTGGCACCTCGTCTTCCTCTGGCACCTCGCCCTCAGCTGGGGCGTCGTCCTCGTCTGGTACCTCGCCCTCAGCCGGGACGTCGCCCGCAGCAGGAGCGTCATCCTCGGCCGGGACATCGCCCTCCTCCGGAAGCTCGTCTGCCGTCGGCTCGCCGACCGCCTCCGCAATGCCATCCACGGCCCCGCCTTCGTCCGCAGGCGCCCCTGCATCCGCCGCGAGCTCGTCCACCTCGAGCCTCCTCAACGACGCCGTGCCCTGAAGGGCCTGGTCGTCCGGCTCGTCAAGCAGCTCCGGCCTCAGCCACTCCGCGAGCACGATGCCACAGGAGGGGCAACGCTCGTCCCCATCGTCGAGCGGAGAGGCGCAGTTGGGGCAATACGTGGCACGCATGGCAGCTCCCGGTGAGTCCGGACTCATCAGACACCCACCACTATACGAGGGCCTCAGGGGCTTTTAAAGCCGCAGCCCCGCAAAAGGCCCGAACCTGGCATTCACGCTGGTCGTCGCGGCATAATGCCAACAGAGCGGGGCCGCGGCACGAGTGACGCCCGCAAGGACGGGCGGCCCCGAGGGCAAGGTCAGGAAAAGGGCGGACGAGCATGGACAAACCCTTCAAAACGCTGGACGAGCAGGTCGAGCTCCTACGGAGACGCGGCATGGGCTGCGGATCCCATGCCCAGCTCCTCCTCCTGCGCGAGGGCTACTACGCCGTCGTCAACGGCTACAGGCTGCCCTTCCTCGATCCCGTGGCCAGCGGCAGGGCGGACGACGACCGCTTCCTGCCCGGCACCAGCCTGGACGACGTCCACGCCCTCTTCTGCTTCGACCGCGAACTCCGCGCGGCGACCTTCTTCCGCCTGATGTCCATCGAGGGCCTCATGCGATCGGTGCTCTCGTACGTCTTCTGCAACCGCCACCGGCAGACCGAGGCCTACCTCAGACCCCAGAGCTACAGCCGCCAGCGCGACTACCTGCGCGGGGAGGCGAGCTTCGAGGGAGACCTCGAGTGGATGATCAACACGCTCGAGCACCACGCCCGCGGCGTGGAGGCACAGGGAGGGGCGGGCGCGACCGCCAGCCCGGAGCGACGTGACGCCAGGCCGGACGCGCGCGTCGCCCACTATCGGCAGAACCACGACGGCGTGCCCCTCTGGGTGCTCTTCAACGAGCTCACCTTTGGCAACCTCAAGTACTTCTACGCCCTCATGAGGCGAGAGGAGCAGGAGGAGGCCACCGGCAGGCTCTGGGAGGCCTGCGAGCGCGGGGGCACGAGCCCGCTCACCCGCAAGGGGGTCTTCCACGACCTCGAGGAGCTCGTGGCCGTGCGCAACACCTGCGCGCACGGAGAGCGGCTCTATGACTACGCGAGCGAGGAGACGGGCCACAGAAGCTATCGCGAGCTCCTGGGCGTGATGGGCCGCTACCTCACGCCCGCCGAGGAGGCGAAGCTCAGATCGGAGGTCGAGGCGCTGGCGAAGCGCTACCTGCACGAGCATCCGAGGCTCGAGCGGGCCCTGGTCGGAGTCGCGCTGGGACGAGCCTGAGCGGCGCGGGCGGCGTCGGGCGACGCGAACGGCACGAGCGGCGTCGGGCGGCGCGGGCGGCGGCGTCAATCGCAGCGGACGACGGGCCGCCAGGAGCGCGATGGCGGGGCCTCAGCGCCCAAGCGCCAAGGTGAGAAGCTCGCGGGCCCACTGCTGGGGCAGGCTCGCGAGGGGCGTGGCGGCGGGGACGCCCACGCAGTCGACCCCCAGCCTTCGCGCCTCGCGCAGGGCGCGGAACAGGTGGCAGTCGCTCGACACGACGCAGACGCGCTCTCCCAAGCCGCAGCCCCTCCGACGCAGCAGCGCGAGCGAGAACTCGAGGTTCTGGCGGGTGTTGGCCGCCTCGTCCTCCACGAGCAGCGACGACGCGGGCACGCCCCTCTCGCCCAGCCAATCCGCCATCACCGAGGCCTCGCTCCGGCCACCCTCCCCCGCGCCTCCCGTGCAGACCAGCAGCAGCTCGGGATGCGCGCGCCAGAGCCCGAGCGCGCGGGCGAGGCGGAACTCGAGCGTCCGTCCGGGACGACCGTCGCGCACGCCGGCGCCCAGCACTATGGCGGCACGGATGCCGGTGACGTCTGGTCGGGAGCGGTACGCCGCACGCAGCGCCGCGAGGCCCGCCAGCAGGAAGAGCCCGACTGCCCCGCCCAGCGCGAGCGACGCGAGGGCGACGAGGCACCATCCGCCGCGTGCGCCGGCGAGGAGGCACGCCAGGCCGGCGGGGGCAAGCGACGCGAGCGCCCAGGGAATCATGCCGAAGCTCGCCCTGCCCCGGTCGGCGGCGAGCGCCACGAGGTTCCACAGCTGGGGAAGCAACGTCGCGAGCACGCAGGCGAAGAGCCCCGCGCGCGACGCCAGACCGGCGGACGCAGACTCGGAGGCGAGGCCAGGCGCGTCTGCGGGCACGCACGCCGCCCTCCACAGCAGTGCGGCCGAGAGGGCCAACGCCCCAAGACAGGCGCCCCAGCTCAGGGGCGCAAGGCGCCTCTCGCTTCCCACCAGCGTGCTCGCAGGGGTGTCGCCGCGCGCTCCCATGGCCCCTCCTCGGGAAGAGTTTTCGTGTCAATCGGCCAAGCGACCAAAGCCACCCACCCTTTGGGTATAAGCCATACGTACGCAAGACGCCAGCGCGGGCGAGACCCCGACTCGGTCGCCCGCACCGACACGCAGGTCCCTTCGAAAGGAAGAACCACATGGCACTCGATTCCAGCGTCACCAGCAGCCTCAACGAGCAGATCAACAAGGAGCTCTACTCCGCCTACCTCTACATGACCTTCGCCGACTTCTTCGAGGACCGCGGCCTCAAGGGCTATGCCAACTGGTACGTCATCCAGTCCCAGGAGGAGCTCGACCACGCCAGGATCCTCCGCCGCTACCTGCTCGACAACGACTTCGTCCCCACCATGGAGGCCATCGCCAAGCCCGACGTGGCCCTCACCGACGACCTCACCGTACTCAAGGCCGGCCTCGGCCACGAACAGTTCATCACCGCATCGATCAACGACTGCTTCGCCGCCGCCCACAAGCTCCACGACTACCGCACCATGAACCTGCTCGACTGGTTCATCAAGGAGCAGGGCGAGGAGGAGACCAACGCCTCCGACATGATCAAGGACTACGAGCTCTTCGGCAACGACCCCCGCGGCCTCTTCAACCTCGACCGCGAGTACGCCACCCGCGCCTACGTGCAGACCACCACGATGGCGATGTAGCCACAGGCCACACAGGGGACCGCTGGGCGGGACGCTGGCTTCGGGCTGGCGTCTCGCCCTTATCATGTAGGGCCAGAACATCCAACGCGCCGCGGGCGGACGGATGCCAGGCGCCGCGTCGCGGCGGCGTCCACCACCCGCGCAAGCCGCCCGGCCGGGGCCGGAGCAGAGGGGAGCCTGCCATGTCTTGGTACGAGGAGTCGGTCGTCTACCAGGTGTACCCCCTGGGCCTCTGCGGGGCGCCGCACCAGAACGACGGCGCGTCCGAGCCCGAGAGGCGCCTGCGCCGCCTGATTGACGACGGCTGGGTGGGCCACATGTCCAGGCTGGGCGCGAGCTGCCTCATGCTCAACCCCGTCTTCCAGAGCTCGAGCCACGGCTATGACACCATTGACTACCTCACGCTGGATCGCAGGCTCGGCACCAATGACGACCTCCGCGCGCTCGTCGACGCCTGCCACGAGGCGGGGATCAAGGTGCTCCTGGACGCCGTGCTCAACCACGTGGGCCGCGACTTCTGGGCCTTCCGCGACGTGCTCCAGAACCGGGAGGCAAGCCCCTATGCAGGCTGGTTCAACATCGACTGGGGCGGAAACGACGAGTGGGACGACGGCCTGAGCTACGAGTGCTGGCAGGGCGTCCCCTACCTCGTCAAGCTCAACCACTCCGACTTCGCGCTCAACGACTACCTCGCCGACGTCATCCGCCAGTGGGAGCGCGAGTTCGACGTGGACGGGCTGCGCCTGGACGTGGCCTACTGCCTTGACCGCGGCTACCTCGCCTACCTGCGGCGGATCGCCAACGAGCTCACAGAGGCACGCAGGGGGCGGCTGGGCGAGAGGGACGCCGAGTTCGTCCTCGTGGGCGAGACCATGTTTGGCGACTACAGGCAGTGGATGGGCGACGAGCTCTGCCACTCGGTCACCAACTACGAGGCGTACAAGGGCCTCTGGTCCTCGCTCAACGCGGCGAACATGCACGAGGTCGCCTATGCGCTCGAGCGCCAGAGCGGCAGCCATCCTTGGGACCTCTACACTGGCAGGCACCTGCTCAACTTCGTGGACAACCACGACGTGCCGCGCATCGCCACGCGCCTGGACGACCCCAGGCAGCTCCCCGCCCTCTACGGGCTGCTCTTCGCCATGCCCGGAGTCCCCTGCGTGTACTACGGCAGCGAGTGGGGCATCGAGGGCGAGCAGCACTTCGGCGACTACGAGCTGCGCCCCGCCCTGGACGCCCCGGAGTGGAACGACCTCACGAGCTGGATCGCGTCGCTCGCCGCCTGCAGAAGGCCCGGGCACCCCGGCGCCGAGGCGCTCGCCTGGGGAGACTACGCCCAGCTCGACTGCCAGCCGCGCCAGCTCCTCTTCCAGCGCCAGAGCGAGCACGAGCGGCTCATCGTGGCCGTCAACGCGGCGGACGAGCCCCACACCTTCCACTTCGACGCGCGCTGCGGTCGCGCCGTGGACGTCATCACGGGAGAGGACCACGACTTCGGCGGAGGCTCGGAGGTCCCGCCGCTGAGCGTGCGCTACTGGCTCTGCGAGCGCTAGGCTGGCTAGGCTGGCACGGGCGCGGCTCCTCTCGCCTGGGCACGCTGTTGCGCACGACCCTCTCGCCCGTCACGCCATTGCGCACGCGCACCTCGCCCACCACGCCATTGCGCACGCGCACCTCGCCTGTCACGCTGTTACGCACACGCGGTTCTCGCCCATCACGCCATTGCGCACGCCGTTCTCGTCCACCACGCTCGAACGCACAGACGCCTCTCCCGCCAACTGGGCAAACGCAGATGCGACCGTGCGCTTCAGCGTGCGCGTTGGGCAGGACGTGCGTTTCGGCGTGCAAGTTGAGAAAGTCGTGCGCTTCGGCGTGCGCGACGCACGCTGGCAGCACTCGTGCGTACCAAGCGAGACGAGCGTTCGAGCGCGACTGACTGCACGCATGGCGCAGGCGACTCCTACGCGCGGCGGGTCTCGTTGCTGATGACGCAGCGGTTCGCCGGCAGCCAGACGCTGCCCCACTCGAAGGGAGTTCCGTCGTCCAGGCGCACCAGCTGGTCGAGCTCGAGCACCGGCGCGTGCTCGTCGCACTCCAGGTGGCCGCCGCGCACCTTGCCGGCGGTGCGGGCCGTGTAGACCATCTCGGAGCGGCCAATCTCGTGGCCACTCGTGCGCTGCACGGCGGCGAAGAGCCCCTCTCGCGTGAAGTCGGCTCCCTCGAGCCCCGGACAAACGCCCAGGTTGAGGTGGCTCTCGATGAACATGACCGCGCGCTTGCGCACGTAGCGCACGCGGCTCAAGTATAGGTAGTCGCTGCCCGGCTCGATCTGCAGGTTCTCGGCGCAGAGGGGGCCGGCGGCGCGCACCTCGCACTCTATGACGCGGGTGGTGAAGTCGATTCCCTGATGCCCCATCGACTCGCCAAACGATAGCAGGCGGTTGGACGACGGACGCGCCATGACCGGCTGCACCACGAAGGTCCCGCGGCCTCGCTGCTGCACGAGCAGGCCCTCGTCCACCAGCTGGCGGACGCCCTTCTGCACCGTCCCGCGCGAGAGGTGGAGCATGTCCATGAGCTCGTGCTCCGAGGGGATGGGCTCGTCCACGCCCCAGTCCTTGGAGTAGATCTTCTCCCTCACGAAGTCGGAGACCTGCACGTAGAGCAGCTCTCCTCCCTGCTTGCCGAACACGGGGGCGCTCGGGGCGCTGTTGCTAGCGGCGTCGGGCACGGGGGCCCTCCCTTCTGAGGGGCTCCGCCGAGGCGCCTTGCTCGGCGTAGGCCAGGAGGCCCTCGAGCATGCGCTGCTGGACCTCCTCGAACATGTTGGAAAAGAGCTCTGGCGTGAGCATGCTGTAGGCGGGCGTTCCGTCCACGTGATGCAGGCGGTTGTCGCGCACGATGGCGGAAGCGGCAGCGACGCTCGCCCTGAGGTCGGGCTCGAGCACGGGGTACTGCGGGAAGGCGTGGGCCTGTCGGACAAGCTCGTCGTCCAGGCGGCACTCGAGACGCAGGTCGAGGGTGCGGCCAAAGAGGTCGAAGTCCCCCTGCTTGCGGATGCGGGTCGTCTCGCCCGGACGGATGCCCATGCCCTCGATGAAGGCGTTCACGTCGTGGTTGTAGGCGTTGTCTGCCACGAGGTGGCACCAGGTACCCAGCACGAGGTCCGACACGCGACCGTCGGCATCGGCGCTGGGCAGGCCGAAGCGGCGCCAGAACTCCCAGTAGCGGGGCTCGGGCACGAAGTTTGGGTCCGCGAAGTGCGTGTCGTTGTAGACGATGATGCGCGTGGTGGGCTTGACCATGTAGCCCACGTAGACGTCGGGCAGGAAGTTGCCGAAGAGAAAGGCGTTGACGTCACGTATCCCCAGTTCCTGGGGGCTCCGCTTCTTCAGGAGGGCTTCCACGTGGGCGCTATGAATGTTCCAGCTCGGCATTGGAACATCATAGGACGTTTGCGCGCGCCGCGCCGACGGGGGCGATGCCTGACGCGAGCGGACGGGGCGACGTCTGACGCGCGCGGCCTCGCGCACGCCGCGCGCTTCTCCGTACCAGCAACGTCAGACACGCGCCTCTCCCCCGCCCACTACGTCAATCGTGCGTCCCTCTCCACTGACAACGTCGCACACGTCTCCTCTCGCATCGAAAACGTCGAACGCGTCTCACGGCGCAGCCATAACGTCCATCGCGTCTCCCGAAGCGGTAACTACGTCGAACGCGTCTGCCGATGCATCAGCAACGTCCAACGCGTCCCGCAATACGTCGATTACGTCGAACGCGTCTGAAGCGGATGCAGCAACTGGGCAAACGCAGGGCCCTCGGACGCATTGGACGCTTTGGAGCGAAAGTCGCACGCATTTGACGTTGTCGGCAAAGCCGAGCACGCGTTGGACGCTTTGGATGGCGAGGACGCACGCGTTGGGCGCAGTCGGTGAAATCAAGCACGCGTTGGACGTTGTCACGGACGAGAGCTGCCCACACACGACGTCGTGGCAGGCGTCCAAACGCAGCGAGAAGGCGGCCGGCGGCCCACTCGGAGCCACCGGCCGACATCCAGACGATTCTCTACCACTCTCGCACTACGAAGCGCCACCACTTCGTAGCCACCCGCGCAGCACGAAGCGGTGTGGCCGTCACGACGGCGCCGCTTGCACGCCACGCAGCACCACGCCGCGCAGCGCCCGGCGCCCCAGTCCGGCGCCCCAGTGCCCCCTAGCCGCGCACCTCTCCCCCGGTGGACTTGGTCACCTTGGCCACCAGCTTGCCGTGCGCCTTCTCCACCTCCTCGGAGGTCAGCGTGTGGTCTGCCGCGCGATACTCGAGCGAGAAGGCCATCGACTTCTTGCCCACGCCCACCCTCACGGGGTCGCGGTACACGTCGAAGAGCTCCGCGCTGGCCAGGAGCTTGCCACCGGCGCTCCTGATGCGCTGCATGACCTGCTCGTAGCTCAGGCCCTCGTCCACCACCAGCGCCAGGTCGATGGAGACGCCGGGCAGCGTGGGCACGTCCTCGTAGGGCAGCTCGTCCTTGGCCAGCCTCAGCAGCGCGGCCACGCTCAGCTCGAAGGCCACCACAGCGTCGTCGATGCCGAAGGCCTCGAGCGAGCGCGGGTGCACGTTGCCCACCCAGCCGATGAGCTCGCCCTGGGCCAGCACCTCGGCGGAGCGGCCCGGCTGCAGCCAGCCATAGGCCTCGGGGTCGGCCGCACGGAAGCGGACCTTGGTGATGCGCAGGGCCTCGAGCAGGGTCTCGACCACGCCCTTGGCGTCGAAGAAGTCCAGCGCGCCCGTCTTCTGGTTCCAGGCGTCGTCCGCCCAGGAGCCGCTCAGCACGCCGGCCACCATGCTGGGCTCGTCGGGCTGGCTCCTGTGCTCGTGGCCGTAGAAGACGCGGCCGACCTCGTACAGGTGGACGTTCTTCACGCCGTGGTCGCGGTTGTAGGCGACGGAGCGCAGGAGGGCGGGCAGCATGTCGCGACGCATCTCGCTCTGGTCGGCGACGAGCGGTCGCAGGATGCGCACGGGCACGCCCTTGCCCATCTCGCCCATGCCCAGGAGCTCGAGCTCCTGGGGGTCGGCGAAGTTGTAGGTGGAGGTCTCGCTCAGGCCAGCGGCGCGCAGGGTCGAGCCGATCTTGCGGAGCGTCCGCTGCTCCTCGGTCAGGCCGCCGGCGTGGTTGCGGGCCGCAGGCAGGGTGGGCTCCACGTCGCCCTCGCCCCAGAGGCGCAGCACCTCCTCCACCAGGTCGACCTCGCGGGTGAGGTCGGGACGGTTGGTGGGGGCCGTCACCTCGAGGGCACCGTCCTTCCCCGCAACCACGTCACAGCCGAGCAGGCGCAGGCGAGAGGCCATGAACTCGTCCTCGATGGGCGCACCGCAGAGCGAGCGCACGCGCTCCGGGCGCAGCGTGAGTCGGGACGCGGCCACGGGGGCGGGGTACTCGTCCACCCTGCCCTCGCAGACCTGGGCGCCGCAGCACTCCTCGAAGAGGGCGGCGGCCACGTCGGAGACGCGGGCGCAGCCGCTGCCGTCCACCTGGCGCTCGTAGCGAATCGACGCCTCGCTCATGAGGTCGAGGTTGCGGCTCGTGCGGCTGATGTGGCCCTTCTCGAACACGGCGCTCTCGAGAAGGACGTCCACCGTGCCCTCGTCGATGTCGGAGTCGAGACCGCCCATGACGCCAGCCAAGGCCACGGGGGCCTTGCCGTCGTCCGTGATCACGATCATGTCGCTGGTGAGCTCGCGCTCCACGCCGTCCAGGGTCACGACCTTCTCGCCATCGGCCGCCGCGCGCACCACGACGTGGCGCTTGCCGTCGCGTTCGGTGAGCTTGCCCAGGTCGAAGGCGTGCAGGGGCTGCCCGGTGAGGTACATGACGTAGTTGGTCACGTCCACCACGTTGTTGATGGGACGACTGCCGGCGGCGATGACGCGACGGGCCAGCCACTCGGGGCTGGGACCAATCTTCACGTTGCGCACCACGCGCGCGGTGTAGCGACCGCAGAGCTCGTTGTCGTCGATGCGCACGTCCACCAGGTCGGAGCTGCGACCGAAGTCGGCGCTCTCGTGCCTGATCTGGGGAAGCTCGACGTGGGTCGGCTCGTCCAGCATGGCGCTGACCTCAGAGGCCATGCCCAGCATGGAGAGGCAGTCGGGACGGTTGGGCGTGATCTCGCAGTCGATCACCGTGTCGCTGAGCCCCATGTACTCGGTGAAGTCCACGCCCACGGGCGTGTCCGCAGGCAGGATCATGATGCCCCTGTGGTCGCCATCCAGGCCCAGCTCACGGCTGGAGCAGTTCATGCCACGCGACTCGACGCCGCGCAGCTTGCCCTTCTTGATGGTGACGCCACCAGGGAGCGTGGCACCCACGAGGGCGGTCACGGTCTTGTCTCCCTGTTCGAAGTTCTGGGCGCCACAGACCACCTGCAGGGGTTCGGGCTTGCCGTCGGCGCCCAGGTTATGCGCGCCCACGTCCATCTTGCACACGTACATGTGGTCAGAATCGGGATGGGGGACCTTCTCGAGCACCTGGGAGGTGACCACCTTGGTGATGTCGGCGCCGACGCGCTCGACGGCCTCGACCTCGGTGCCGGTGCGGACGAACTCGCGCACCAGCTCCTGGGGGTCGTCGGGCAGGTCGACCATGGTCTTGAGCCATTCGTAAGAGACGCGCATGGAATTCTCCTTCTTGGTCGCGCGGAAGTCTTGGTGGCGCGGGGTCTGCGGACTTAGAACTGCCTCAAGAAGCGCATGTCGCCGGTCATGAGCATGCGCAGGTCGGGCAGGTCGTAGCGCAGCGCGGCCACGCGCTCCACGCCGATGCCGAAAGCGAAGCCCGAGTACCTCTCGGGGTCGATGCCCACGTAGTCGAAGACGTTGGGGTCGACCATGCCGCAGCCCAGGATCTCGAGCCAGCCGGTGTTCTTGCAGAAGCGGCAGCCCTTGCCGTGACAGACGCCGCAGGACACGTCCACCTCGCAGCTGGGCTCGGTGAAGGGGAAGAAGTGCGGGCGGTAGCGGGTCGCGCGGTCCTTGCCGAAGATCTCGCGGCAGAAGTAGTCCAGCGTGCCCTTGAGGTCGCCGAAGGTGATGCCCTCGTCCACGACCAGGCCCTCCACCTGGGTGAACTGTGGCAGGTGGTTGGCGTCGGCGGTGTCGGGGCGGAACACCGTGCCCGGGCAGATCATGTAGATGGGAGGCTTCTTCTCCTCCATCACATGCACCTGGACGCCGGAGGTCTGGGTGCGCAGGAGGACGTCCGACTCCCCCAGGACGTGCTGGGCCTTGCCCTCGGGCGCGCGGTCCTCCACGTAGAAGGTGTCCTTGGCCGAGCGGCTGGGGTGGTCCTCGGGGGCGTTGAGCGCCGTGAAGTTGTAGTAGGTGGTCTCCACGAAGGGACCGTCCTCGACGGTGTAGCCGAGCCCCACGAAGATGTCCTCGATCTCCTCGCGGATCTGGCTGATGAGGTGCTGGGTGCCCGGGGTCAGGCGGCGGCCCGGCAGGGTCACGTCCACGGCCTCGGCCTGGATGCGCGCGTCGAGCACGGCCCGGGCCAGCTGCTCTTTGCGACCGGCGATGGCGGCGTCAACGTTGGCGCGCACGGTGTTGGCGAGCTTGCCCATGGCGGGGCGCTCCTCGGGGGGGACCTTGCCCATCATGTGCATGAGCGCGGTCAGGGAACCCTTCTTGCCCAGGGCGGCGATGCGAATCTGCTCCAGGGCGTCGAGGGTGGTGGCCTCCTTGAGCCCCTCCTCCACCTGATCCTGGATGGCCCTCAGGTCGTCGGACATTGCCATGTTTGGAAACCCCTCTCGTCGCCGCCGGCAGGCTGCCGGCGCCCTCCTGCCCAAGAACGAAAAACCGTCCTCGGGCCCACAAGCCCAAGGACGGAATGATTCCGCGGTACCACCTTGATTGGCGTCGCGTTTTCTCTCGCGAGCGCCCGCTCTTCCGCCCCGTGCCGTGGGGCCTACGGCTTCCCTACTTGCGGCGGCGAGCGCTGCGTTGAGGTCGCGGCTGGTGGAGTGAACTTCGCAGCCCAGCCTTGGAGGCACCTCTCAGCCGGTGGGTGCCCTCTCTTCTCCGCTGGCGACGCGGGCTGCGAACCTCTCCGTCATTGCCTTCGGCGTATGGTAGCACATCGGGGGCGAGAGGAGCGATCAGCCTGAAACGCCCGGGACCGCGCCATGCGACCCCGGGCGTCACTGAAGCATCGGACAATTCGACGGAGAGGCCTAGAGGGTCGGGTCCTCGTCCTTGGTCTCGTCGGAGGCCATGCCGGCACCCGTATCGGAGTCCGCGTCGGAATCCTCGTCGGAATCCTCGTCGGGATCCTCGTCCGCGTCCTCGACAGCAGGCTCGTCGGGCGTCGTCCCAGCAACCTCGCCGGTCACGCCGTCCGCAGGCATCGTCGGCGCTGCAACCGTCGGCGCGTCCGCGGCGAGCTCTTCGACCACAGGAGCCGCCTCGTCTGCGGCATCCGTGGCCTCCACGGATGCCGTCCCGTCCACGTCCTCCGTGGCCTCCGTGGCAACCGCCGCAGCTGGCACGTCCAGGGGCGTGACGACCTCAGCGGCAGAGTCGGCGGTGTCGACCGGCGTGGCGTCCACGACACTGCCGTCGCCTGCGGTCGGGTCCACCGGAACGACGGGGTCCGCCGTGGCGCCGGGCAGCATCAGGTCCTGAGGCAGGGGGTCTCCGCTCGCGCCCCATGCAGGGACGTTGAACTGCCTCATCCACAAACCAACCGCCGCGTACTCCACGAGGCTTGCGAACGAGGTCGCGACCGACCCCAGATAGCCAATCACCAGCAGCACCGGGATCATGCCCATAAGTGTCGAGATGATCTCGCTGTAGACGTAGTACGAGTCACCCGCGTACGACGAATAGGCATGAGCGCTGGTGTAGGCGGCCATACTGACCAGCTTCGTAATCAGGGGAATGAACGCGACGAGCGCAATCAGGTACATGGCCAGCGTGATGATCAGCGAGATCAGGATGCAGAGGCCCGCGATCCTGGCGATGCCGCCGAAGTCCCTCTTGAGCATGTCAAAGATGCGGTCGGCCCTGTAGCCTGCCGTGAAGTCCTGGTATATGGCCGCTCGCACGCAACATGCGGCCAAGATCGCACCGCCAAAGATCCCAATGAGGAGCGACAGGATGAACGGCACCACGCCGCCGTGGCTAACGCTCGCGACCAGCGACATGATGATTCCCAGCAGCACGCCCCAGCCAATCGTGGACGCGAAGCCACGCCATCCGCTCTTGATGCACTCGCCCACCCTGACGCCGTGTCGCTTCGGCGCGACATCGGCACCCCAGGCGATGAGTCGCGACCACTCGAACACGTAGCCCGAGGTCCCGAGCGGACCTGCGATGGGGACGAAGTTGGCGATGCCCATTACGAGCGGCACCTTGTACCAGCCGGGCTCCTTGCCTATGAGCGCCCAGGAGCGCGAGAAATATCCCTTGCCTTCTGCCATTTGCAAATCCTTTCGTAGATGTGTCGGACGCATGCCACCCGTCTGCCGCAGCTGTGGCGTTCGGGCGCGCGATGCGACGGCCTTCCTAGTCGAGCAGGCTCGAACCCTTGGTCAGGTCGCTCAGGTCAATACCAGTGTAAGAGCTCAGGGGCTCCAGGGAGGCGACAGCGGCGTCGCGGGCGGACTGGTAGTCGGCCGCAAGGCTCTTGTCCTCGTCGGTCACCAGCAGGTCCGCGAGGTTAGAGAGCTCCTCCGTCTTCCCCATGGCGTCGACGAGGTCGTTCTTGTCCGAGTTGAACGTCTGCGCGATCGAGTTGACGGAGGACGTGTCACCGGACGAGATGGCACCGGAGAGCTGGCTCAGGAGGTCTGCCAGCGCGACGCTCTTGTCCGCGACGTCCTGGAACTTGGAGAAGTCCGCAGACGGGACGGCCGCCTTTGCGGCGCTGACGTCGGCGGAGAGGGAGCTCGCATGCTGCTTCGCGCCCTCGACGTCGGTCGAGAAGCGAGCCGAGTCTATCGATGCGACATCGGACGCGGCGTTGACCACGCTGATCGCGTCGCCGACGCTGGTCTGGAAGTTGCTGAGGTCGGAGTAGTAGGAAGTGATGCTGCTGCTCGCGGTGTAGGCGCCACCGAGGGAGTCGACGACCTTGCGGCCCGTCTCGACCATGTTCCTGCGCGCGTCGACGGAGCTCTGCAGAGCGGCGATCGCGTCCTTGTCGGCGCCGTCGAGCGCCCATTCGCTGGACTTCGCCTCGTCGAGCTCCTTCTGCGCCGCGTCGAGGGAGTCCGTCGCGGACGAGAAGGTGTCGTCGGCGTCGGAGGGATCGCTCAACGCGAGAGAGAAGTATTCGAGGTCGGCATACCGGTCAAGGTCGACGAGCTCCTGGTCTGCGGAGACGATCTTCTCGGCAGACTCGTGGATGGCGAGACGACCCGCGTTCGCAGCCTGACCTCGCGCGAAGAGGAAGGCGCCTACGCCGACGAGCACGACTGCCACGGCGACGATGCCGATCACAACCTTCTTGTTCACTGGCTTCTTGGGTGCGGACTCATCAGGCGTGGATGCGCTGGCGCCAGAGGCGGTGGAGGCCACGGCCTCCCCCAGCCCCTCCGGCGGCACGGGGGCACCGGTACGTGCGGCAGCCTCTGAGAGCTGCGGGGTTGATTCGTTCTCTTCCATGCTTTATCTCCAATCCATCAAAAGGCCTCTGGAGTTTACCCCAGAGGCCTTTTTCAGTCTTTACCGACAAGGCAAAGTGATAGGGTTGAAACTTTTACGACTGCTTCCTACGAAGCCAGACTGCACCACTCAACCCAAGCACACCTGCGGCGCCAACGAGGGCGATTGCTCCGGCACCCAGGCCGTCGTCGCCCGTCTTGGGCAGCGCGGACTTCCTGGCCGGCTTTCCGGGCGTCGGGGGCGTGGGGGTGTGGCGGTTGGTCAGCCTGTAGCCGCTCGTGGCGTCTCCCGAGACCTCGGAGCTGTAGCCGTTGGGGACGTCCACTTCCTTGACCGTGTACGCAATGTCCTTGCCGCCGTCCTTCTGGTACAGGTCGCCCCAGACGTACGTCCACTTGTTGCCTGCGGAGAGCTCCACCACGTCACCCATGGGCTTGCCGTCGGCGTAGAGCTGTACCTTGACGGAGGTGGGGCGGATGCCGTCCTTGTCGTTGCCGTCGTCCCACGCCTTGGTGACCGTGAGCGAGGTCCTGCCGGGGGCGTAGGAGTTGGTGACGTCAAACCCGTTGACCTTGCTCGTGTAGCCCTCGACCGCGTCCTCGGTCACGGTGTAGGAGATCTTGTGCCCGTCGGCCTGGTCGTACTTGTTAAGGCCGTCGAAGGACCACGCCCAGCCGTCGTCGGACGTGACGGTCTTCGCGGCCCGCTCGACCCCGTCCGCCAGCAGGCGCACGGTGATGGAGTCGGGGCGCTTGCCGTCGCGGTTGCCGTCGTCATCCCAGGTCTTAGTTCCGGAGACGCCGACCTTCTCGGTGTTGGTGTTCGTGATGGTGAAGCCCGATGCGGCGTCGCCCGAGATGGACGAGCTGTATCCGTCGACCACCTCCTCGCTGACCGTATAGGCGATCTCGGTGCCGTGGTCGCGATACTTGGGCAGGTTCTCGAAGGAGGCCGTCCAGTTGTTGCCATCGCTCAGCGTGACGGTCTTGCCCGTCGCCGCGCCGTCCGCGAGCAGGCGCACGGTGACCTGGCTCCCCTTGGGGCCGACCCACGCCTTGGTCACGGGGACCGACGTCGTCTCGGGGGCATGCGTGTTGGTGAGGTTGTAGCCGTTGGAAGTAGCCGTGTAGCCCGCGACCGCATCCTCGGCCACCGCGTAGGCGTACTCGTGGCCGTCGGACGGGTCGTACTTGGCCAGCCCGTCGAAGCTCCACCTCCAGCCATCCGCAGCGGTGACTTCCTTGGAGTCTGCCTCGGCGCCGTCCCTCAGGAGCCTGACGGTGATGGAGGCGGGGCGCCTGCCGTCCTGGTCGTTCGCGTCGTCCCAGGTCTTGGTGCCGGAGACCTTCACGGTCTCCTTGTTCGTGTTGGTGATGGTGAAGCCATGCTCGACGTCACCGGTAACATCGACGTGGTACTTGTCGGCATCGACGCCGGACACATCGGCCTCTTCCAACGTGTAGGTAATCTCATCCCCCGACGTGGTGTACTTAGGCATGCCCGTGAAGGAGGCTTTCCAGTCGTTATCCTCGGAAAGCGTAACGGTCTTCCCGGTGTCCACCCCGTCGGCTTTGAGCTTGACCGTGACGGAATCACCCTTGGGGCCGACCCAGGACTTGCTGACGGGGATGTCAATCTTGATACGCTCGTCAGTCACCGTCTGGATGGCACCACCCGACGCGTTGACATTGAGGGTGAACTCCTCCTCATTGAGCAGGTAGCCCTTGGGTGGCGTCTTCTCCTTTACCTTGTAAGTGCCGGAGGTCAGGGTGCCGGAGGTCACGGTGCCATCGGACCCAGTGGTTAGATCGAAGCTGTTGCTATCGGAGTCGGTCACGGTAAAGACCGCATTGGCGAGCGTGACGGAATTATCGTCCGCATCGACCTTGATGAGCTTGATCTTATTGGCGAGGGTGCCGCCGCCCGAGCCGCCGGAGTCGGCGGAGTGGTAGGACGAGGAGACGGTTTTGCTCTCCTGGTTCGTGGAGCTGAGCGTGAGGTTGTTCTTGAGCGTCGTTCCGGGCGTGTAGGTGGTCTTGTACGAGAGACGGTACTGGGTGCCGTTGACGTCGCCGAGATTGAGGGTGAAGGACTTGTTGTCGGGGGCGACCGTCAGCTTGTCGCTTAGGTCTATCTGCTCGATCCACTCGAGAACGCCCCCCGTAGAGTCCATAGTGACGCGCCACAGCTGGAAGCTGTCGGGAAGGTAGGTCTCGTTCCCAGACCCCTCAGACAGGTGGTCGGTAAGTACCACGTTTCTGAGGTTAGCCTTCATATGGTTGATGCGGACACTCCATTGGACCTGGCCGGCGTTTGCCCCATCCTTGTCGCCCCACTTGTTGAGCACCTCGTCGTGGAGCTCCGGGTACCCGTTGATTTTGATGGTGAGCGGCGTAACTACCCCGTTGACCGTCACGTTGAAGGTGTTGTCCTCGTTGATTGTCAACTTGGACTCGTAGAACTTCGAGGTCAGCCTGATCGAGCCCTTGACGTTCTCCTTGCCCTCGACCCAGCTCGTGAAGGTGACGCGCACCGTGCCGCCTGCGTCGTTGGCACCGGGCGTGACGTGGGCCTTGGCGATCACGGTCGAACCATCCGAACCGACGATGTCGAAGTCGCTCGCCGTCGTGTCGGACGGGAACCGCATGTTGTCGGGGAGAGTTATGTCGAAGTAGTCGCCCGCGTGCAGGTTGGCACCGTTCTGGCTCGCGTCCCAGTTCATCGCCAGGTAGAAGGTGTCATACGTAGATGCACTTGTGGCGGTGGTGCCGTCGATGTGCGTGATCCGCAGGTCACTGATTGTCGCAGTGACTGCCTTGACCTCACGAGCAATAGCGTTCGACGGCAAAACCGCCAGCATGGTTACCATGGCAAACAATGCCGTCAGGGCAAACGCCCTGAGCCTCAGGCGGATGGGGCTCTCGCGATAAGAAAAGACAGCCATGCTGCTCCTCTCCCAACGAAGTGACAGGATTGCAACTGGCTGCCAGTGAAGGCCCTATAGCTTTGCGTCGCCGCCTTTCGACGGTTTTGCCCAACACATTTTAAGGGAAAAGAGTAGACATAATCAAACTGAAAATACTAATCTCGCTCAATAAGAAATTGATTCATGCCAAATCCCTGATCCAATCTCATTGCTAGGGGGTCGGACTTGAACGCTTCACCAACAACAGCATCCCGATTTGACCTCCCCACGCGAACCGAAGTCGGAGGCCTGAGCCTGATATTGGGGCTACGTCGGCACTCGAGATTCGAGAGCCTCGCACTCACGTTGTCCAACCTCAGGTGTGGGACGTCCCTAGCCGCAATAACACTCTTCATGGAAACGTACATGCTCGTCAACAGTTTTCTCATGGGAAGGAACGAGCGACTGGTGCGCCAGCTCGGATGGCCTTGGATCATTCAGCATCGTATTGCATACATTGTGCTTTTTTCCAGCGCGGCCCTTCTCATTGGGTGGAACATCCATCGCTCAAAACGTGGGATGGAACGCGTATCGCTCGGCATCTCGCAATTGGTGGTCGGGCAATTTGTGTTGGCCTCTCTCGCCTTTGGTGTTTTTATCACCATGGGCGACCTCGCCCGAGGCAACGGCGTGTACTCCTTCATCGTCCAAATGGTAAGCGTCGTCTGTATATTCGCCATTCGACCCATCGTACTCATGCCCACCATAGCCGCGACGTTCGGCCTCGTCATCTGGCAGGCAGCAAGGCTATCAGCCACGGGCCACGGAACGCTCACCAACTTCATTTCACTCGGTCTCGTTCTCATTGTTGCCTGTTGTGTCAGATACCACACGCGTATGTGCGACATCCGCTCTCAGGAGCGTCTTGAGCGGTATTCGTTCCAAGACGCCCTTACAGGCTTAGGTAACGTGAGGGCACTCTACGTTGACGTCCAAAGAAGCATCGGAAAACGGGTCAACATCGCAGTGCTGGACATAGACAACTTCAAAACATATAACGACCGATTCGGTCACGAGACTGGTGACCGCATTCTCTCGCTTTTCGCAACAATCATTTCCCACGAGCTTGGTAATAACATCCAGCTCTATCGCCTAGGCGGTGACGAATACCTCGCGATGTCCTCGTCCGTCCCATCTAACGAGTTCGCAGCTCGTGTTGCGAAAAGCCGCAAAGTCTTCGAAAGCCGTATGTTACACAACGACGTCATGATCGACGATGTGCCTGTCAGCTTCTCCATCGGCTATGCATCCGGCAGGATCAACGAGACGGACGACATCAAGCCACTCTTGAGCAAAGCGGACGTCGAGATGTACCAGGAGAAGCACAGCCACCACTGTGCGTCCTGATGCCCCTCACCCCCGTACCGCGGGCATCTCTCCCCTGACGAGGGCCTCGATGGCGTCTGCCACCGTCTCGTCCTCGACGCGTCCCAGCCGCCAGCTCGCCGCCATCTTGGCCTCCGGCGCCGCGCCCTCCACGGCAAACGAGAGCGGCACGTGCTCCAGCATGCTCACGTCGTTGCCCCCGTCGCCAAAGACCGCCACCTGGTCGAGGCCGATTCCCAACCGCTCGCAGAGCACGTCGACCGTCTCCACAATTCGGCGCTTCCGTGCGCAACTCCGATCTATCGCCACTTCTGGCAGCTGGCACGACCAACCCGCAAGGCACCCGCTCTTCGAACAGCGAAATGATGGCGATGGGCCAAGTCTCGCGCTGGCGAAGTGACCCATGTCAGACCGTCAGCCGTCCCCATGCAAAACGATCAATGCGTCCCATGCAATAGTGCAGCGATGCCGCAGACACTGCCAGAGGCACCACCGGGAAAGTGGTCGTTAAGGATACATACTTTGCATTTTTTTACGAGTTATGTATCCTTAAGCGAGATTTTCCAAGGAGGCAAGGTCCATGGCGGAACTCTACAGACGTGAGCTGTACCTCAAACGGCTAAGGCCTTTCTACGAGACTGACCTCATCAAGGTCGTGACGGGCATGAGGCGCTGCGGCAAGTCCTGCCTCATGCAGACCGTGATGGAGGAGCTGCGCGAGTGTGGGGTCGGCGAGGACCGCATCACCTACCTCGACCTCGACGCGAGGAGGTACCGGCGCGTGAGGGATCCCGACACCTTTGACAAGGCCATCGAGGCGGCCATAGGGGAGGACCCGCGCGGCAGCTACCTTTTCGTCGACGAGGTCCAGAATGTGGAGGGCTTCGAGGAAGTCGTCGAAGCATGGAGGCTCGAAGGCGTCTCGATTTTCATCACGGGCTCCAACTCCTACCTCCTCTCCGGGGAGCTCGCCACAAAGCTCACTGGGCGCTACGTCGAGCTTGAGCTCTTTACCTTGGCATTCCCCGAGTGGCTCGGCATGAGGGAGGCACTCGGGGAAGAGATTGGCCCTACGGCAGCGGAGTTCGAGCGATACCTGCGCGAAGGCGGCATGCCCGGCGCCGTGCGGCTCCCCAACCCTACGGCACGCTCCGCTTACGTAGCGGACGTCATCACCCAGGTCATCGAGAAGGACGTCAGCAGGCGCGCCGGCAAGGTCCGCAATGCCGAAGCGTTCCGACGCGTCATGACATACATGGTCTCCAACTACGCGGCACCTACGAACTTCGCCAACATCGCCGAGGAGCTCCGCGAGGCTCAAGGGACGCCCGTCCTCGCGAGGACGGTCTCACGCTACGCAGGCTACCTGGAGGCCGCCAAAGTGCTCTATCGCTGCCCCACGTTCGACCTCAAGAGCAGGAGGAGCCTTCACGGAGGCGAGAAGCACTACCTCGCTGACCTCTCGCTTTACTACGCGCTCAACACGGATAACCAGGTCAGCTACGGCCCAGCCCTCGAGAACGTGGTCTACCAATATCTGAGGCGCCACGGTTGGACGGTCAGCGTGGGACGCGTTGGCAGGCTGGAGGTGGATTTCATCGCACGGAAGGACCAGCGCTACGTTTATGTTCAGGTGTCGATGAGCATCGTCGACCAGAATGTGGAGGAACGGGAGTTCCGTCCGTTCTCGCTAATCAGGGATGGGTGGCCGCGCTACCTGCTCACCCTAGACCCCCTCCCCACGACGCGGGACGGCGTCACGCACCTCAACATCGCGGAGCTGATGGCTTCGGACGCTGACCTCTAGCAGGGCCTCTTGCGAGGCCTAACAAGGCCTAGCGAGGCATCTCTCCCCTGACGAGGGCGTCGACGGCGCCGGCCACCGCCTCGTCCTCCACGCGGCCCAGCTGCCGGCTCGCCGCTGCCTTCGCCTCCGGCGCCGCGCCCTCAACCGCGAACGAGAGCGGCACGTGCTCGAGCATGCTCACGTCGTTGCCACCGTCGCCGAACACCGCGACCTGGTCGAGGCCGATCCCCAGCCGCTCGCAGAGCACGTCGATGGCCGGGCCCTTGCCCCAGCCCGCCGTCATCACGTTGATCCAGCCCGGCTGCGGCACGTCAAAGGCCAGCTCGGGCAGCTCGGAGGCCAGGCGGTCCGCAAGCTCGTGCATGGCAGCGAGGTCTCCGTCGAGGAAGACGTTCGCCTTGACCGCGGAGGCCACCGGGACGTCGTCCACCACGCGGCAGCGCGCGGCGTACGAGGGAAAGCAGGCCTCGAGGTCGTCGAGCGAGCCCTGGACCAGCAGCGGCGTGGCGTCGTCGAAGACCACCGCCCCCGCCCCGCCGATGCCCGCCACGGCCTTCGCCAGCCGACGGAGCGCCCCCTGCGTCAGGAGCTCCTCATGCACGAGCTCCCCGTCCAGGTAGACCTGCATGCCATTGGAGGCCAGGGCCGTGGCGCAGCAGGCCTCGTCCCCGCCGAGCAGGGGGGCGATCCACTGGTGGCCTCGGCCGCTGGCGGGCCCGATGCGCAGGCCCGCGTCCAGCGCGCGGTGGAAGGCGGCGAGCGTGCGTCGTCCCACGACCTTCTGTCCGTAGGGCAGGATCGTGCCGTCGATGTCGGTCAGAATGAGTCGCACGTCGGTGGCCATGGGCCTTCTCCCCTGCCTCTGGGCTTCCTCGATTCGCGTGATGGGCGGACGGCTCGTGTGGCGCACGGGTGACTTCCGTCATCGCATGCGGTCCGTCCGCGAACGCGCGGTTCGTCCACGAGTATAGTTGCGGAGGCTTTCCCGCGCTGCGAGGGGCCTGCCCGCGCTGCGAGGGGCCCGCCCGCGCTGAGAGGGGCCTGCCCGCGCTGCGAGGGGCCCGCCCGCGCCGAAACGAACGGAGCTCCCATGAGATTCACCCACGTCGCCTTCGACCTGGACGGCACCCTCATCGACACCGACCCGCCTTTGCTCAGGACCTGGCAGCGCACGGCCCATGGCTATGGGCTCGACCTGCCGCTCGACGACTTCCGCGTCGCCTTTGGCATCACGACCGTGGACGCGCTCGGCCGCCTGGGGCTGGACGTCGACCCCGACGAGTTCGTCCTACGCTGGAACGACGACTACGCCGCCTTCGCCGACGAGGCGGAGTACTTCCCCGGTGCACGCAAGCTCCTGCGCGACCTGCGCGGCCACGGGCTGACGCTGGGGGCCGTCACCTCGCGCGAGAGCGGCGAGTACGGGATGTACTTTGGCAGGTTCGGGCTTGAGGGCCTGATGGACCACGTCGTCCTCGCCGACGCGACCGAGCGCCACAAGCCCGAGCCCGACCCCCTTCTGCACTTCGCCCGGCTCGCCGGCGCCGACCCCACGCGCTGCGCCTACGTGGGGGACCAGCCCACGGACGTCCAGGCCGCCCACGCCGCGGGCTTCGCGTCGTGTCTCGTGGACTGGGATGGCACGCGACCCGCAGACGCTGGCGCAGACTTCGTCGCACGGGACTTCCGCGAGCTCGAGGACTTCCTGCTCGCGGGGTAGGCAGCTGTCCCACCCGTCACGACGCCGATGCGGCAACGTGCGGACGTCACTCTCCCCCGATTCCTTCCCCCCGCCCAATGGAGGCACACATGCGTGTGTTCGACCTGCACTGCGACACCATCGACGTCCTCGCCCTGCGCGGCGTGGACGCCATCGGCAGCGTCCTCGGCCCCAACGACGCGGACGACCTGGCGCATAATCGCCTCGCCCTGGACCTCGGCCGCATGCGCCAGGTCGCGGGTGACGGCTGGTGCCAGTGCTTCGCCATCTGGGTGCCCGAGGTCCTGGAGGGGACGCCCTTCTCGCCTCGTGCCGCCTATGAGCAGGCCCGGGACTACTTCGAAGAGCAGGTCCGACTGCACGCGGACCTCGTGGCGCAGACGCGCAGCATGGGCGAGGCAGACGCCGCCGTCGCCTCCGGGCGCGTGGCAGCCTTCCTGACCCTCGAGGGCGCCTCCCCCATGGAAGGGGAGCTCGGCTACCTCGAGCGGCTGCACGAGGACGGGGTGCGCATGGTCACCCTCTGCTGGAACGGCAGGAATGCCCTGGCCAGCGGGCACGAGACCTGCGACGGCCTGAGCGCGCTTGGCCGCCGGGCGGTTCGGCGCACGGGGGAGCTGGGGATGGTCGTGGACGTGAGTCACCTCAACGACGAGGGCTTCGCCGACCTGCTCGCGTGTTCTGATGCCCCGTTCGTGGCGTCGCACTCCAACAGCCGTGCCGTCTGTGGGCACCCCCGCAACCTGACCGATGACCAGTTCCGCGCGATCGTGGGACGCGGAGGCCTCGTGGGCCTCAACTACTTCCGCGCCTTCGTCACCGAGCGCGCGGCGGCAGACGGTGCGATGGTCGCAGGCCGCCCCACGCCCGAGGTGAGCTTCGACGAGCTTGCTGCGCACGTGGAGCACTTCCTCGACCTGGGTGGGGAGAACGTCATCGCCCTGGGCAGCGACTACGACGGCTCGGAGGTGCCGGATTGGCTTGACGGCTGCCAGAGGCTTCCGGCCTTCCACGAGCGCATGGCCGCCCGCTTTGGCGACGAGCTATGCGAGAAGGTCTTCTTCTCCAACGCCCGCGACTTCTTCCTGCGCACGCTGGACTGAGCCCGCGGGGAGCAAGGGGCGCGTCGCCCGTCGTCGAAGGCAAGCAAAGACAGCAAATCTCACGAAATGCTGTCGATTTTCACGTTTGGCCTGTTGGTGGGAATCGAAGACAGCAATTCTCACAAAATGCTGTCGGCCTCCCCGGGGATGGCATCATTACCCCCGGCAGCGCCACCTTGCCCCTACGGATGATCGAACAGCAGTGTAGAGAGAAGCTTCTCTCGCCTTGCCCGCAACCCTTCGTCCGCAAGGGCTCGCCGCGGCAGCATGAGGCTCTGGCGGGTCGACCTCTCCAGCAAGATTATCAGCTGCTGCGCAAGCAGGTCCATGGCCCCGCGCTCGAGCAGGTCCTCCTTGGTCACCACGAGGGTCGCCCGGCCGCTCGCAGCCAGATCCCTCTCGCGGCGCCGGTCATCCACGTACTTCCGCCTCAGCTGCAGCCTGAGGGACCGAAGGCTGCGATCCAGACCGGCGTCTCCGGGACGGGATCCGAGGTCCATTGCCGCCGATTCTAGGCCACGCAGGTCAAGGTGTCCCTCCCCGTCATAATTCAAGCAGACGGGTGCCTGCCTGAACTCGATGTCGGGAACCCTCGACGTGCGAGTCATGGGCAAGCCAGCCCCAGCCTGCACGCGTCTGTTGAGCATGATGGGACCCAGGTCGTAGCCGCCCTCCCCGCCGGGAAGCGCAAGGAGCGTCGCAAGCACGGCCTCGAGGGGCGACCAGGCGTTCGGACCCGAAAGCCCCAGGGCACGCCCCACGCGTGACGTGGCACTGGAGGAAGGAAGCCGAGCGAGCTCCCAAAGCAGCTCGTCCGTCTCCGCGAAGGGGGCAAGCCCAAAAGCCACCTCCCCCCTGACGGGGTCGACCGGGTCGCGCGCGAACGTCCCCTCCAGCTCGGATGCGACGCTTGACAGCAGGCCAAGCTCGAGCGAGGAAGAGAGCTGCATGAGCGTGAGGGCGGCACTGCAGGCGTAGACTCCTTCTCCCAAACACAAGAATGCAGGGAACTCGGGCTCGCCCGCGTATGCCTTCCCCTTGAGGAACGCATTGCTCGAACGCCTTGTATCGGGATGGCAGAGGCAGTCGAGCTTGCCCCACTTTGCCAGGTAGGCCTCTCCGTCAATGCCAAGGACGCGCAGCCGGGACATGAGGTCCTGCCTCTTGATCCGTTCTCCAGCACCCCGCTTCAGGGGGAAGGGACACGGCCGCGGACGGTCGTGTGCCGGATGGCTCCGGCGCCATGCGCGGATGAGCGCGAGTGAGGTCCTATGCGAGAAGACAATGTCCATGGACGGATTGTAGCGAGGGCAAAAATACCGCGCGTGCAGCTAGCTGCCAGTGATGTGCGCCTTGACCAGTCGGCCACAATTCCGCCCGGGGCGTCGGCTGCCAAGACGGCCATGGCAAAAAACAGCATTCTGTGAGATTTGCTGTCAAATTTTGCGTTTGGCCTGTTGGCAGAGAAAAACGACAGCATTTTGTGAGAAATGCTGTCGACTCCAGTCCCGTATGACCCCAAGCCCCGCCCGACTCCGCGATCGTACGACTCCGGGGTCGTACGACCACGACCCCGTCCAATCCTCGGGCCCATCGCAGCAGGAAGCGGGCCTAGCGCAGCAGGGAGGCGAGCTTCTTCGCGGCGAGGATGACCAGCAGCAGGGCCACCGCCATGAGCACGATGGTGCCGCCCGGCTTGAGCCCGAAGTAGTACGAGACAACCAGCCCGCCCACCGTGGTCACGACGCCCACCACGCTGGAGATGACGCAGGTCTGCCTCCAGCTCCGGGCGAGCTGCAGCGCGCAGGCCACGGGCACCACCATCATCGACGAGACGATCAGCGAGCCGACCGTCCTCGACGCCACGGCCACGACCAGCGCGACCACGATCACGAAGGCGAAGTTCGCGGCCGAGACGGGCACCCCCACGGCGCGCGCGTGGCGCTCGTCGAAGGACATCAGGAAGAGCTCCCGGCGCATGAGCAGGCAGACGAGCACGGCCAGCGCGCTGATGACGGCGATGGTCGCGGTCTCCTCCGCGCTCACGGTGAGGATGCTGCCAAACATGAAGCTGTTGAAGCTCGAGGCGTTGGGCACGAAGCCCGAGAGCACACCGGCGAGGCCGATTCCGGCCGCCATGACCACGGCCACGGCGAGCTCGGACTGGTCGCGAAAGCGCCGGCGAATCCCCTCGATGCAGAGGGCTCCCGTCAGGCAGGCGAGAATGGCGCCGCCCACCGGGCTGAGGCCGCCGACCAGGCCCGCGGCCACGCCGGCAAGCGAGGTGTGCGAGAGCGCGTCGCCGATCATCGAGAGGCGCTTCAGGACGACCGTGACCCCCACCAGGGGGATCACGATTCCCAGGAGAACGCCCACTGCCAGGCCGCGCTGCATGAACACGTACGCGAGCATCAGGCCGCACCTCCCGAACGTCCCGCGACGTCGGCGCCAACCCCGCCGCGCCCGTCTCCCCCGCCGCGCTCGACGGCCACGCCGTCGGCGATCTCCACCACGAGGCAGCCCAGCTCGCCGAGCGGGGCCAGGTCGTGGGTCACGAGCAGGACCGCGAGGCCCCTCTCGTCGTGGGCGTCCGCCACCAGCTGGTAGAAGATGCTGCGACTCTCCCTGTCCAGGCCGTTGGTGGGCTCGTCCAAGACCAGGAGCCGCGGGTCCCCCACCAGGGCGCAGGCCAGCCTCACGCGCTGGAGCTGCCCGCCGGAGAGCTCGCGGATGATCCGCCTCCCGTAGGCGGCGAGCCCCACGCGCGCCAGGGCCTCCTCGCTCCGGGCGCGCCTCTCGCGCCCGCTCGCTCGCCGTCCCAGCGAGTACTGGCTCGCGTCCACCAGCTCGAGCACACTGGCCGGGAAGCGCGAGATTGCCTCCGGGGGGAGCTGCGGCACGTAGCCCACCAGCCCCCAGTCGCGGAAGCGCGCCGGGCTCTGGCCGAAGAGCCGCACCGAACCGGAATCCGGCGCGAGCTCGCCCACGACCAGGCGCGCGATCGTGGACTTGCCCGCACCGTTGTCCCCCACGAGGGCACAGATCTGCCCGTCGCCGAGCTCGAGGTCGACCCCCCGCAGCACCTCAGTGCCCCGGTACGAGAAGCGGACGTCCTGCAGCGTGACCGGCCTCGAGCCCGCACTCATCAGGCCAGCGCCTTCTTAAGCGCCTCGAGGTTCTTGCGCATGGTCGAGAAGTAGTCCGCGCCCGCGGCCAGCTCCTCGTCGGAGAGCCCCTCGAGCGGGTTGAGCTCCTCCACCTGGGCGCCGGAGGCCTCGGCGATGGCCTGCGCCACCTTGGGGCTCACCAGCTCCTCGCTGAAGATGTACTTCACGTCGTGCTGCTTCACGAACTCGACGATCTTGGCCATGGTCTGGGCGTCTGGCTCGGCGTCGGCCTCGATGCCCTCGATGGCCATCTGGTTGAGGCCGTACTGGTGGCAGAGGTAGCCGAAGGCCTCGTGGCTCACCACGATGTCGCGCTTGGGCAGCTTCTCGATCGCCTGCGAGAACTCGCCGTCGAGCTTGGCGGCCTCGGCCGACCACTTGTCGTAGTTGGCCTCGTAGGCGTCCTTGCCGTCGGGGTCGGCAGAGATCAGGCCGTCCGCGATGGCGCGCATTTGGATCGCGGCGTTGGTGGGCGAGAGCCAGCAGTGCGGGTCGGTGGTCGAGACCTCGCTCGGGTCCTCGCCGTGCTCCGCGTGCTCGGCCTTCTCCTCCTCGAGCGCCTCGGCGCTGAGCTCGAGCAGGTCGACGTCCTTGCTGGCCTCGACCGTGACCAGCTTGGAGTTCGAGAGGCTCTTCAGGGTGTCGTCCACCCAGTGCTCCATGCCGGCGCCGTTGTACACCAGAACGTCAGCCTCCTCGAGGCTGCGCAGGTCGGCGGTGGAGGGCTCCCAGTCGTGGGGCTCGGTGCCGGCGGGCACGAGGCAGCTGACCTCGGCGCGGTCGCCGGCGATCTTCTGCGCGAAGTCGTACATGGCATAGAAGCTCGCGACGACCTTGAGCTTGCCGGAGTCGGTCGCGGTCGTTGCGGCGGCGCCGTCCTGGCCCGCAGGCTTCGAGCAGGCGGCGAGCAGCGTGCCGGCGCCGATCGCGGCGGCAGCGAGCAGCCCGCGACGGGACACGATGGGACCGAAGCTCTTGCTGATGGACTTGTTCATGCTTGTTCCTCCTGTGGTTCGTCTCCGCTTCTTGGGCTCGATCTGGCACGAGGCTCAGATGTCGAGGCGGACCCCCAGGTCGATGGGCGTCTTTCGGGCGAGAGTGACGCAGCACGCCACGATCGCGAGGACGCTCGCGGGAGCGGGTAGTCCCACGGGTCGCGGCGCGGGGCCGGCCGGCAGCGCTCCCCTGCCGGCGACGCGCGCCACCTGGGCCATGGTGCGGCAGATGGGGCAGCCCTCGCCCTGGCACTCGTGGTGAGACTCGCGCGCGAGCCACAGGGCCGAGAGGCCCAGCTGCAGGGCGAGCACGAGGCAGAGCGCGAGGGCGAGAGGACCGCGCGGACGGCCGCCGTGGACTGCGCGGGCGCGCGCAGGGACGTCAGGACGGCCGACGCACAGCGGCGAGGACGGGCTAGGCATGGAAGCCGCTCTCCCCCGCGGGAGCCGCGTCGGCGTCGGCGGGCGAGGCACCGGGATGGGCCGCCTGGCAGTCGTCGCAGTAGCCATAGAGCACCGTGCGCGAGAACTCGATCCGGAAGCCATGGTCGCTGCGCACGTGCTCGTGCAGGTCGTCCAGCATGTGGCAGTCCAGGGCGAGCACCTTGCCGCAGCCCAGGCACACCAGCTGGCCCTCGTCGGGACGCTCGGGGTCGATCAGGCGATAGCGCGACTCTCCCCCACCCGGCGAGACGACCTTGGCAACGGCGCCGTCGCGCGCGAGCGCCTCGAGCGTGCGGTAGGCGGTGGTGCGGCCCACCTTGGAGCCCTCCTCGCGCAGGCTCCCGAAGACGTCGTCCACGCTGAGGTAGTGGTCGGCGTGGCGCGAGAGGAAGTCGAAGACCGCCTGCCTCTGCCTGGTGTTGTAGCCGTGCCTGACCGCTGGCATCCGCTCTCGCCTCCCGTCGTCGTCCGACCCCGTCGCCTTGCGGGTCTCGCCTCACCGCACGCTGGCGGCATCGCTCGTCTCCCCTTGCGAATCCGACATTTGGATTCGGATTTCATTTTAGAAAGCGAGAAAGACGATGGAGCAGCGGCCGGGACATCTGTCGCATCCACACGCTTTCGTCACATCCGGGCGAGGCTTGACGACGGGCGGGCGGCCGCGCAGCGGGATCGATGCAGCCAGGCCCGGGCCTACAGGTTGTGCTTGGCCATCTTCTGCTCGAAGATTCCGTTCTCGATGGCGCTGAGCTGCTCCTTGGCCTCGCCGGTCAGCGGACCGTCCTGCTCGGCGATGGCATAGAGCTCGGGATGCTCGGCCGCGATCTTCTCGATGGTCTTGCCAGTCGCGTGCGCGCGGACAAATGCGGGGATGCGCTTGACGTACTCCTCAGGAACCAGGTCCAGGATCTTCCTCGCCGCGCCCTTGTTCACTGCCATGTTCGTTTCCTCTCCTTGGCGGGGCGTTGCGGCTGGGTCGCCTGCGCCCCTCTCCCCTGCTTGCGCATCGCATCTTAGGTCCGCCTCGTAATTTTATAGCGCGCTATTTAATCGTGCACATATAATCGACACAGCGAGTGGCTCGTGTGTCTAGTCGCCCCGTGCGAACGGTATACAAGCAGCATCGCAAAGCGTGCGACGTCGGCGAACTGTAGGTCCACACCTCTGGGGCCCGTCGGCGCCGCAAGCCGAAGGAGGCAGGCATGGACAGGCATGCAACCAATGTGGTGAAGGGATTCAGGACCATCGACGGCGGCGGGGTGAGCCTCGTCCGTGTGCTGGGCAACCAGACCGCCGACGCCTTCGACCCCTTCCTGATGCTCGACTCGTTTGACAGCACCGACCCCGACGACTACACGGCCGGCTTTCCCTTCCACCCGCACCGCGGCATCGAGACCATCACCTACGTCCGCCAAGGCGGCATGCACCACCGCGACAGCATGGGCTACGAGGACACGGTGAGCGACGGAGGCGTGCAGTGGATGTGCGCCGGCTCCGGCGTGATGCACGAGGAGACCATCCCCGCCGCGAAGCGCCTCTTGGGCGTGCAGCTCTGGCTCAACATGCCCGCCGCCGAGAAGATGGCAAGCCCCCGCTACCATGCCATCCGGAGCTCGGACATCGAGGAGATCAGGATCGAGGGCGGGGAGCTGCGCCTGCTCGCCGGCCGCTACGTCGACACCGAGGGCAGGCTCCACGTGGGCTACCAGGGCGAGCACCTTCCCCTCGACTACTACGACCTGGGCGTGGAGCCCGGCAGGACCGTGGCAATCGACGTGGACGAGGACCGCTCCGTGCTGGCCTTCACCCTGGAGGGCTCCGCGCGCGTCGGCGGACTGCCCGTGGGCCCCAAGACGGCCGTGCGTCTGGAGGGCGGCGACCGCGTGGTGATCGAGGGGCAGGACGAGCGCGCGCAGGTGCTGCTCATGAGCTCCAAGAGGCTCGACGAGCCCGTGGCCTGGGGCGGACCCGTCGTGATGAACACCCGCGAGGAGCTCATGGACGCATTCCGCGAGCTCGAGGACGGGAGCTTCCTCAAGGAGGGCTCGCTCAGGGACTGAGCGCCGGCGGCTCCGGTTCCAGCACGGCGAAGGCCGCGGCCCGTCTCCCCAGGGAAGCGAGTCGCGGCCTTCTTACTGCAGTTGCATTTGCGCCGGCCGAGGCCCCGAGGCCTTCTTGCTACGCTGGCGCCGGCCGGGGGCCCGCGGCCTCCCTACCTAACCGGCACGCCACCCACGTAGGTGGCCTCGAGCTCGAGGTCGGCACCCATGACGTTGAGGTCGGCCGCACGGCCCGCCTGAATCACGCCGCAGCAGTCGTCGACGCCCGACATGCGCGCGGGAATCTCGCTCGCCATGCGGATGGCCTGCTCGGCCGTGGCCGCGCCCCAGTCGACGACGTTCTTGACCGCGCGTGCCAGCGTGAGCACGGAGCCGGCGATGTTGCCCATGCTGCCGTCGGCGTCCAGCAGGTGCGCCACGCCGTCCTGCAGGCGGATCGGGAAGTCCCCCAGCTCGTAGTCGCCGTCGGGCATGCCCCCGCAGCGCAGGCAGTCGGACACCAGCGCCACGTGCTGCCAGCCCTTGGCGTTGATCATCGCGCGCGCGGCGGGCGCCTGCACGTGGATGCCGTCGCAGATGAGTTCGGCGTAGGTCTCGCTCGTGGTCATTGCCGCTCCCACCAGACCGGGCGCGCGGTGGCCCAGGCCGGTCATCGCGTTGTACGTGTGCACGAAGGAGGTCGCGCCCGAGCCCACGGCGGCGATGCCCTCCTCGTAGCTGGCGTTCGAGTGCCCCAGCGCCGTCGCAACGCCCATCAGCGACATCTCAGCACAGAACTCGGCGCTGCCCGGGCGCTCCGGTGCGAGCGAGGCCCTGCAGATGAGGCCGTGCGCCTCGTCCTGCCAGGCGCAGACCTGGTCCACCGAAGGGTCGCTCATGTGCGCGGGGTTCTGCGCCCCGGCGTGCTCGGCGGTGAAGAAGGGGCCCTCCAGGAATATGCCCTCGATGCGTGCGCCCACAAAGTCGTCGCCGCGCAGCTGGTCTGCCTGCCAGACGCTCGCGCAGGCCTCGCCGATCTGCTCGGCAGGCTGGGTCAGCGTGGTGGGCGTCCACGAGGTCGTGCCGTGGCGCGCGAGCTCGATGCTCGCGGCGTTGATGCCTTCGGGGTCGCAGTCCATCACGTCGTGTCCCAAAAAGCCGTGGATGTGCGTGTCCACAAAGCCCGGCGTCACCCACTTGCCCGTGCAGTCCAGGACCTCTGCCCCCTCGGGCAGCTCCTGCACTACGGGCCTGAACGCGCCGTCCGCCACGGGCAGGTAGCCCGAAGCCACGACGCCGCCCGCCAGCACGATGTGGTCGGACTTGACGAAGAAGCCGTTCTGGTCCATGGTTCCTCCTCTTGGGCGGGAGCGACGGCCCCGGACGCGGGGTCGCTCTCCCCTTGGTTTCTCCCTGAGTATAGGCTGGGGGAGAAAGGCCACCAACACAGCTGCGACAGAAGGCCGGCAAGATGCACATCAGCGAAGGATACCTGCCCTTCTTGGGCCACCAGACCCATTGGCGCGTCGTCGAGCCAGACGAGGAGCTGCCCGGCCGTGCGCCGCTCGTGCTCCTGCACGGCGGACCGGGGTCGACGCACAACTACTTCGAGGTGCTGGACGGCCTGGCCGACCTCGACGGCAGGAGGCTGGTCATGTACGACCAGCTGGGCTGCGGTCTCTCGTGGGACGACGGGCTGGCGGGACATGACGAGCTCTGGCGCGCGAACACCTGGCTGGACGAGCTCGACGCCCTGCGCGCGGGGCTTGGGCTGGAGCGCATCCACCTCCTGGGGCAGTCATGGGGCGGGATGCTGGCGCTCATGCACCTCCTGGACCGCGGGGGCGTGGGCGTGAGGTCGATGGTGCTCAGCAGCACGCTGGCATCGGCGAGCCTCTGGGGCAGCGAGGGACACCGGCGGCTTCGCTACCTGGGCGCGGACGAGCGCAGGGCCATGGAGGAGGCGGAGAGGGGTGGGCGCTTCGACACGCCGGAGTTTCGCGCCGCCGAGGCCCGCTACCTGGAGCTCTTCTGCGCCGGAGAGCCGGACGAGTCGAGCCCGGAGTGCCTGAGGAGGCCCAAGCGCACCGGCCGCGAGTCCTACCTCGCGGCGTGGGGAGACAACGAGCTCATGCCGAGTGGCACACTCGCCGGCTTCGAGTACGCGGGGCGCCTGAAAGAGGTGCGCTGCCCCGCACTGGTGGTGAGCGGGACCCAGGACCTCTGCTCCCCGCTGGTCGCCAAGCAGCTCGCGGACGGCATCCCCGGGGCGCGTTGGGAGCTCTTCGAGGGCTGCCGGCACGCCTGCTTCGTGGAGGACACGCCGCGCTACCTGGCCATGCTTCGGGAGTGGCTGGACGAGAACGACTAGCGAGCGGCGGCAGGCGCGGTGGGCGACGACGAGCGCGACGGCTGCCCCGAGGCCGTCGCGTCGCGCACGCACAGGCGAACGCCGTTCTCGTCCAATGCGCACATCCCGCACGCGCAAACGCACGCACCTCTCGCCTTGCACGCGTAAGCGCACACGCTTTTCATCCTGCACGCGCAAGCGCACATCAGGCTTCGCGTTTCCGCAGATGGCGAGGGGGGCCGTTGTGCGCAACCGCGTGTTCGATGCCAGAGCTGTGCGCAATGGCGTGCAAGGCGTTCGCACGCGTGCGCTTCAGCGTGCACGGCATCCGCACGCGTGCGTTGCCGCTTGCTCGACGCCCGTGGGCGCGCGCTATCGCGTGCTCGGTGCAGCGCAATCGCGGCGGAGAAGCACGTCGCCGGCAGTCACGCGAACCGGCCACGAGCCGTCGCCGGAGGAGCCGTCGCTGGAAGAGCCGTTGCCATCCGCTGGAAGGACCTCGAGCGATCCGTCCGCGCGCACGTCCCCCGCGACGCCCTCCACCCTATGACCGGCGGCGAGGTTGACCGTGACGGGATGCCCGCGAAGGACGTTCTCCACGTTCACGCGAGAGACGAGCTCGTCCCGCGCTGTCTCGCCGCCAAACGCGAGCGCGCCCATCTGCCGGCGCAGGCCACGCGCGATGCCGGCACACAGGCGGTCGCGCAGCTCGGCGAAGGGCGGCAGCCCGTCGAAGTGCAGCTGAAGCGACGTGGAGAGGGGCGTAGGCAGCCGGTCGGCCACGACGAGGAGGTTGGCCCCGACGCCGACGACCACCCCCACGTCGTCCGCATCCGAGAACGCCACCTCCGAGAGGATGCCAGCAAGCTTGCGTCCGGCCAGGTAGACGTCATTGGGCCACTTGAGTCCGAGCAGCTGGGCAGGGCTAGCGGCGACCGCGGTTCCGGCACCATCGACAGCGTGCGCTGCGCCACCGGCATTGCCCGCGACACCGAGGCCACCCGCAACACCGAGATCACCCGCGACACCGAGGCCACCAGCACCGACGACCACGTCGCGCAGGGCGTCGAGCACGGCAAGGCCAGCGGCAAGGGTAAGCAGTCCCGAGTCCGAGCCCCGCATGAGGGAGGCGGGGAGCGCGAGCACGAAGGATGCCGTGAGTGAATCGCCTGCGCCACTCTGCCACGAGCGGCCAAGTCTGCCTCTACCCTGGGTCTGCTCGTCGGCGACCACGAGGCAGACGGGAACACGGCCTACTCCTCGCCAGGGACGACCGCGCCACCCGTCCGCAGCGTCTCCAAAACCCGCTGACATGGGCAGGCTCCCCAGGCTGGGATAGAGCCTCCGCGCAAGGTCGTTGGTCGACCCGCAGGTGGCGACATGCACCAGCTCGTCGCAGACCTGTCGGGAGAGGGGGAGGTCATCACGACCTGCGTCACGACCTGCGTCACGTCCCGCGTCGCGGCCAAGTCCTCCGTCGGCGTTGACGACCGTCTCGGCAGAGGTGTCCTCAGCGGCCGCCAAGGCCATCCGCCCCGCCCGCACCGGAACCGTCTGTCGCCACGTCGGCGCCACTGGCCACGTCGGCGCCACCCGTCGCCTCGCCACCACCCGTCGCCTCGCCACCCGCCACACCAGAACCGCCACACGACGCGTCGACCCAGCCTAGGGCCAGCGACCCGACCCCCAGCCTCGACGTGAGCACGGGCCCACCGTCCTTCACGAGCACCCTCGCCTTGGGGCGACGGCGACGCAGCTCGACGAGGGCGAAGCGCGCCAGCTCGTCTGCATGCCCGAAGTGGGACACGATGACCGTCCCCACGTCCGCGGGAACGGGCCCCACGAGCTCGCGCGCGGCAGAAATCCCCCCGCGGACGACCTCGACCGTCTCGATGGCGCCCTCACGCAGGCAGAAGACCGGGTAGCGCCCCAGCATCCCCGCCACGGAGCGCCGCGTCGCCCCGAGCCGGCCGCTGCGGCGCAGGGGCCTCATGTCCGGGACGGCAAAGCGTATGCCCACGCGTCCGCGGAACTCGCGCACGCCGTCCGCGACCTCCGTGAGCGAGAGGCCCGCGTCCGCGAGGGCCCGGGCCTGACGCACGACGAGCTCGAGCCCCGAGGCCGTGGCCCACGAGTCAACGACCTGCACGCGCCCGCCGACGCCGGTCCGCTCCCGGTCAAGGGCCGCAGCCGCCTCGCGGGCGGCGCGGTGCGCGCCAGACAGCCTCGCCGACATCGTCACGCACAGCACGTCCCGGCCCGAGTCGAGCAACCGCTCGAAGGCCCGCGCGAAGTCGCGCTGGTAGACCGACTCGGTCCCCACGAAGGGGTCCTCGCGCAGGATCGCCTCGTAGTCGCCGTTCTCACCTTGGGGCAGCTCCGGCCGGCGCTCGCCGCGCGCGACGTAGGTCATGGGCAGCACGGTGCACCCCAGCTCGCGCGCCTCCTGGCGCGTGAGGCAGCAGGTGGAGTCCGTGACGATGGCTATTCCCGGCATAGCGCGTCTCCTCCCATGCGGCGGAAGCGGTCGTAGCGGCGCTCGAGCAGCTCGTCCACGCCCAGACCAGCCAGGGCGTCAACCTCCTCGGCGAGCCGCGCGGAGAGGGACCGGACGAACCCCTCGCCACCCAGGCCCGCGTCGTCCACCACATCATCCACGATTCCCAGCTCGACGAGGTCGCGCGCCGTGACGCGCAGGGCCTCCGCCGCCTCCGCAGCGCGCGACGTGTCCTTCCAGAGGATGGACGCAGCGCCCTCCGGGCTCACGACCGAGTACACGGCACCCGAGAGCATGAGCGTCCGGTCGCCCGCGGCCAGGGCGAGCGCCCCACCAGAACCGCCCTCGCCCACGATGACCGAGACGACGGGCACCCTGAGCCCGCCCATCTCCACCAGACTCGAGGCGATGGCCTCGCCCTGGCCGCGCTCCTCCGCGCCGACCCCGCAGTAGGCGCCCGAGGTGTCGACGAGGCATACCACGGGACGGCCGAACTTCTCGGCCTCGCGCATGAGGCGCTGGGCCTTGCGATAGCCCTCGGGGTTGGCCGAGCCGAAGTTGCGCGCGACGCGTTCCTTGGTGTCGCGGCCGCGCTCGGTGCCTATCACCGTCACGGGCCGGTTCCCCAGCAGCGCGATGCCGCCCACGATGGCCGCGTCGTCGCCGAAGAGCCGATCCCCGTGCAGCTCGAGGAAGCCGTCGAAGACCTGCTCCATCAGGGGGAGGACCGTCCCGCGCTCGCCGCCGCGCACGCGCGAGAGCAGCTCGTACGCCGAGGGAGCGGGCGTGGCCGATGGTGAGCCCTTGGCCGGCGCCCCGCCTTCCCGTCCGACATCAGGCGAGAGAGGCATGCCCTCCTGGCCTCGCGAGCCCTCGCGAGCCGCTCCGCCCCCGTCCCCGCCAGCCGACGGCGCGACGCCCGAGGCGTCGGCGCCGCCCTTCCCCGTCCCCGCGGCGCCGGAAGGCTCCCCCAGCACGTCGGCCGCGGCGCGGACCTCGGGCACGTCGGCCCCGTCGGGCGCGCGGTAGGCGCCGCCCTCGTGCAGGGCCAGCAGCCTGCCCAGCATCGAGGGGAGGTCCCTGCGCTCCACGATGCGGTCCACGAAGCCGTGCTCCAGGAGGAACTCGGAGCGCTGGAACCCCGCGGGCAGGTGCTTGTGGGTGGTCTGCTCCACCACGCGCGGCCCGGCGAAGGCAACGAGCGCCCCAGGCTCGGCCAGGGTGACGTCGCCCTCCATCGCGAAGCTCGCCGTGACGCCGCCCGAGGTCGGGTCCGTCAGCACCACCACGTAGAGCAGCCCCGCCTCGGAGTGCCTGCGCACCGCGGCGGAGACCTTGGCCATCTGCACGAGCGACGTGGTCCCCTCCTGCATGCGCGCCCCGCCCGACACGGTGAAGCCCACCACGGGGATGCGCAGCTCGAGGGCCCTCTCGAAGAGGCGGCAGAGCTTCTCGCCCACCACGGCGCCCATGGAACCCATCATGAACTCGCCGTCCATCACGAAGACGCCGGTGGGGCAGCCGCCGATGGAGGCCACGCCGGTGAGGACGGCGTCGTTCTCGCCCGTGCGCAGGCGGGCGCTGCGGAGCTTCTCCTCGTATCCCGGGAAGCGGAGGAAGTCCCTCACCCTGAGCTCGGCGTCCATCTCCTCGAAGCTCCCCGCGTCCACCGTCATCGCGAGGCGACGCCGGGCGCCCAGCCGCATGGGATGGCCGCAGCGCGGGCACACGTCCAGGTTGTCGGCTAGGACGTCGGCGTCCGTCACGCGACGGCAGTTGGGGCACTTCACGAACACGTGGCGCGACGGCAGCTCGACGGGAACCTCGGTCACGGCCCCCTCGAGCACGTTCACGCTCTTGGTCTTCTTCCTATTCGTCGCCATAGAGGTGCTCCATGAGGTCGGTGTGGTAGACGCCCGAGACGAACTCGGGGTTCGAGAGTATGTCGAGCTGCAGCTCGGAGTTCTCCGCCACCCCCTCGATCACCAGCTCGCCCAGGGCGGAGCGCATCTTGCGTATGGCCTCCTCGCGCGAGGGGGACGAGATGACGAGCTTGCCCAGCATCGAGTCGTAGTAGGGAGGCACGGACGCCCCCTGGAAGAGGGCCGTGTCGAAGCGGACCCAGGGGCCGCCCGGGACGTGCAGCATGGACACCGTGCCGCACGAGGGGAGGAACTCGGGGGTCTCGGCGTTGATGCGGCACTCGATGGCGTGGCCGTCCACGCGGACGTCGTCTTGGGAGAAGGGCAGCTCCACCCCGGACGCCACGCGCAGCTGCCACTTCACCAGGTCGACTCCCGTGACCATCTCGGTCACGGGATGCTCCACCTGCAGGCGGGTATTCATCTCCATGAAGGCGAAGGTGCCGTCGTCGGAGTAGAGGTACTCGATGGTGCCCACACCCACGTAGCCCACGGCCCGGGCGAGGTCGCGCGCGGCGGCGTGCATGCACTCGCGGACCTCGGGCGTGACCGAAGGGCTGGGGCTCTCCTCCAGGAGCTTCTGGTTGTGGCGCTGCACCGAGCACTCGCGCTCGCCCAGCGAGACCACGTTGCCCCGCGCGTCCGCCAGGACCTGGACCTCCACGTGGTGGGCGGGATGGATGAAGCGCTCCATGTAGCAGCCGCCGTCGCCGAAGGCCGCCTGGGCCTCGGAGCTCGCGGCCAGGAAGGCCGAAGCGACGCCCTCGGGGCCCGTCACCTTGCGGATGCCCCTGCCGCCGCCACCGGCACGTGCCTTGACCAGGAGCGGGAAGCCTATGCGGCGGGCTTGCTCCTGCGCGTCCGCCTCGTCGCGCAGGAGGTCCGAGCCCTCCACCACGGGCACCCCCGCCGCGCGCGCCGTCCGGCGGGCCTCGTCCTTGTCGCCCATGCGCTCGATCACCTCGGGAGAGGGACCGACGAACACGATGCCGCAGTCGCGGCACTCGCGCGCGAAGGGGGCGGACTCCGAGAGGAAGCCGTAGCCGGGATGGATGGCCGTGGCCCCGCTCTCCAGGGCGACGGTGAGGATGGCGTCGGCGTTGAGGTAGCTCTCCTGCGGGCGCGGCCCGCCTATGCAGTAGGCCTCGTCGGCAATCTGGGCGTGGAAGGCGCCGGCGTCGGCCGTGGAGTAGACGGCAACGGTCTTCACGCCCATCTCCTTGCAGGCGCGTATCACGCGGACGGCGACCTCGCCACGGTTGGCGACGAGGATCTTCTCGAACACCTAGCGCCCCCCGTCGGCCACGCCGTCGGCTGGCACCAGGGCGAACGACATGTCCGCGCTGCAGCAGGGCACGTCCCCCACGAGCGCCTCGCCGTGGGCGAAGTGGAAGGCCCCGTGCTCGCGCGTGATGCGGCAGCGCAGCTCCACGGTGTCGCCCGGCCTCACGGGGTGCCTGAAGCGCACCTTGTCCAGGCTCGTGTAGAGGGGGGCCCTCCCCTCGCCCGACATCGCCTCGCCCAGGAGGACGCAGCAGTTCTGCGCGAGCATCTCGCACAGGATCACGCCGGGCACTACGGGGTCGCCGGGGAAGTGCCCCCGCACAAAGAACTCGTCGCCCGTGACCGTCACGTGCCCCACGGCCTCGTCCCCGACGACCTCGGCGTCGTCCAGGAGCAGCATGGGCTCGCGATGGGGCAGCAGCCCCTTGATCTCTTCCCTGTTCATGGCTCGTCTCCCTCGCAGGCCCGTCGGCCGTCCGCGTCAGCTGCCGCCTAGCACAGCTTCATGAGCGTGCAGCCGAACTCCACCAGCTCGCCGTCGCCCACGCACACGTCGATGACCTCGCCGTCGCGCTCGGCCACGACCTCGTTCATGAGCTTCATCGCCTCGATGACACAGAGCGTGTCGCCCTTGCGCACCTTGGATCCCACGTGCACGAATGGCTCCGCCCCGGGCGAGGGGGCGGCATAGAACACGCCCACCATGGGGGCGGTCACCGTGGCCACCTTGGAGAGGTCGAGCGGCCGCTGGTCCGGGTCCAGGCCGTCCTCGCCCGGAATCGTAGCCGCCATCGCGCCCTCGTCCGCAGGCGAGAGGGCCACCGCATCCGCGGCGGAGGGTGCCCCCGGCAACGTGGCATCAGCCACGCCCGCCACGCCCGCCGGCAATGGCGCGGAGGCGGACGTCGCCGCGACGACGGGCGCGCACTCGAGCTCTATGACCTCGCCAGCCTCCTCGAGGCGCAGGCGCGTGAGTCCGTTGGACCTGAGCACCCGAGCCAGGTCGTCGACCCTCTTCGCATCGATCATCTCGACCACCTATCCCTCGAAGGAGCGCAGCACCAGGGCCGCGTTGTGTCCGCCGAAGCCGAGCGAGGTGGAGAGCGCCCAGCGCGCCCGGAACTCGGCGGCCACCAGCGGCGTGTAGTCGAGGTCGCAGTCCGGGTCGGGGTCGGTGAGCCCCATCGTGGGCGGCACGACCCCCTCCTCCAGGGCCTTCGCGCAGGCCAGGGCCTCGATGGCCCCCGCGGCCCCCAGCATGTGCCCCGTCATCGACTTGGTCGACGACACCTTGGCCGAGCGCGCCGCCCCCTCGCCGAGCGCGGCCTTGAGCCCGCGCGTCTCCGAGAGGTCGTTGAGCTTGGTCGAGGTGCCGTGCGCGTTGACGTAGAGGCCCTCGGCGGCGTCCAGGCCCGCCTCCGCAGCCGCCTGCCCAATGGCGCGCGAGATGCCCGAGGCCTCCGGGTCGGGGCTCGTCATGTGGTAGGCGTCGCAGGTGTTGCCGTAGCCCATGACCTCGGCGTAGACGTGGGCCCCGCGGGCCAGGGCGTGGTCGAGCTCCTCGAGCACGAGGACCGCGGCTCCCTCCCCCATCACGAAGCCGTCGCGCCCGCGGTCGAAGGGCCGGCAGGCGGTCACGGGGTCGGGGTTGCGCGTGAGGGCCTTGGCGTTGGCGAAGCCGGCCACGGCGAGCTCCATGATGGCCGCCTCCGAGCCGCCGGCCAGGATGGCGTCGGCATAGCCGTGCCTGATGGCGCGGAACGCCTCGCCGATGGCGTGGGACGAGGTGGCGCAGGCCGTCACCACGGGAAGCGTGGGGCCGTAGCACCTGTGCCTGATGGCCACTTGCCCCGATGCCATGTTGGCGATCATCGCCGGCACCAGGAAGGGAGATACCCTGCCGGGGCCCGAATCCCTCAGCACGTCTTCGTTCGCCACGGTGGTCTGAATTCCGCCGATGCCCGAGCCCACGTAGACGCCCAGGCGCTCGTGGTCCACGGCGCCCTCGCGGTCGAGGCCGGAGTCCGCCATGGCCTGGTCCGCCGCGACGAGCGCATAGAGCACGAAGGGATCGCTCCTGCGGGCCTCCGCCACGCCGAAGGCCTCGCGGGCGTCGAAGCCCTTGACCTCCGCGGCGACCTTGACCTTGCTGCCGCTCGCGTCGAACTTGCTTATGGGACCGATGCCCACGCGTCCCGCCCTGAGGGAGTCCCAGGTCTCGGCCGCGGTGTTGCCCACGGGCGAGATGGCCCCCAGGCCGGTGATGGCTACCCTGTGCTCCATGTGCGAACTCACGCTCCCCATTCTCTACATGCCCATTCCGCCGTCGACGGGCAGGACGGCCCCGGTGACGTAGGCCGCCGCGTCGCTCGCGAGGAAGGCGATGGCCTCCGCCACGTCCTCCGGCTCGCACAGGTGGCCCAGGGGGATCTGCCCCTCGTACCTCTCCCTCACCGCGTCCGGCAGCTTCGCTGTCATGTCGGTCCGGACGAAGCCGGGGGCGACGGCGTTGCAGGTGACCCCGCGACCCGCCAGCTCGCGCGCCACGGACTTGGTGAGGCCGATGAGCCCCGCCTTCGAGGCGGCGTAGTTGGCCTGGCCCGCGTTGCCCATGACGCCCACGACGGAGCTCACGTTGACGATGCGGCCCCCGCGCTGGCGCATGAGGGTGCGGCAGAGGGCGCGCGTCATGTGGAAGGCGCCCTTGAGGTTCACGGAGAGGACCGCGTCGAAGTCCTCGTCGGACATGCGCGCCAGGAGGCCGTCGCGGGTGACGCCCGCGTTGTTCACGAGGGCCCAGACGGAGCCGAAGTCGGCCAGGACCCGCTTCACGCAGGCGGTCGCCTCGTCCCCGTCAGCCACGTCGCAGCGGTAGCTCCGCGCCGTGGCGCCCAGGGACTCGAGCTCCGTCACCGTCCTGCGAGCGGCCTCGTCGTTCCCCGCGTAGACCACGGCCACGTCGAACCCGTCCCTCGCGAGGGCGAGCGACGTCGCCCTGCCGATCCCGCGTGAGCCGCCCGTGACGAGGGCCACCCTGCGCACGGGGGCCTCGGCTGGTCCCGTGGGCACTCCAGCCGCGGACGTGCCTGCGATCGCGTCGCTCATGACTCTCTCCCCTCGAGATGTGCCAGCACGGCGTCGAGCTGCTCGGGCGTCTCGCAGGGGAGCGCGGTGGCCCCCGGGGCGATCCTGCCCACGAGCTTGGTGAGCGTGCTGCCCGGGCCGACCTCGACGAAGGTGTCGACGCCCAGGGCCACCAGGCCCTCCACGGTCTGCTGCCAGCGTACGGGGCTCGACGCCTGCCCCGCCAGGAGCTCCGCCATGGCGGCGGGGTCGTCGGGGTAGGGCCGTGCCGTGGCGTTGGCCCACACGGGAACGGTCGCGGGGGCGGGCGGCGTGCGCGCCAGCCACTCCCGCAGCCCGTCGGAGGCGGGCGCCATGAGGGGGCTGTGGAAGGCGCCCGAGACCGCCAGGCGCAGGCAGCGCCCGCCTGCCTCGCGCACCAGGGCGTCGAGCCGCCCGAGGGCCTCCTCGGTCCCCGCCACCACGGTCTGCTCCGCGCTGTTGTAGTTGACGGGCCAGGCGTCGCCGGCCTCTGCGGCGAGGGCCTCCACGCGCCCGGCCGGAAGCCTCAGCACGGCCCTCATGCCCCCGGGATTCCTCCCCGAGGCGGAGTCCATGAGCTCGGCGCGACGTAGCACCAGGTCGAAGGCGTCCTCGGGCGAGAAGGCCCCCGCAAACGCGAGCGCGGACAGCTCCCCGAGCGAGAAGCCCGCCACGGCGTCGGGCCGCACGCCACACGAGGCGAGGGCGCGGGCGGCCGCCAGGTCGCAGGCGAAGACGGCGGGCTGGGTGTTGCGCGTCTGCGCGAGCTCCTCGCGGGAGCCCTCGCGGCAGAGCCTGCCCAGGCCGGGCATGCGGGCCTCGAGCAGCTCGAAGGTCTGGCGGGCAGCAGGCTCGCGCGCGACGAGGTCGTCGGCCATGCCGGGGTGCTGGGCGCCCTGGCCCGCGAAGAGGAGGGCTACCTTACCCATCTCGTCGCCTCCCGGAGCACTTCCTCCGCGCCTTCGAGCAGGTCGTCGACGATGTCGGCCGCGGGCTGGCGCCTGGTCACCAGGCCGGCGGACTGGCCAGCCATGAAGCTGCCCTCCTCGTAGTTGCCGTCCACGGCGGCCTTGCGCAGGGAGCCGCGGCCCAGCTCGGCGAGCTCCTCCTTGGAGGCGCCCTCCTTCTCGAGCTTCGCGTACCTGCGCGAGAAGGGCGTCTTGAGGCAGCGGACGGCGCCGTCGTCCCTGCGGCCCGTCACCATGGTGGCGATGTCGTTGGCCTTGAGGATGCGCTCCTTGTACTCCTCGCTCACCGTGCACTCGTCGGCAACGAGGAAGCGCGTGCCCACCTGGACGCCCACGGCACCAAGCATGAGGGCCGCAGCCACCCCCCTGCCGTCGGCGATCCCGCCGGCGGCGACCACGGGGATGTCCACTGCGTCGACCACCTGCGGCACCAGCGTCATGGTGGTGAGGTCTCCCACGTGGCCGCCCGACTCGCCGCCCTCGGCGACCACGGCCACGGCACCGGCGCGCTCCACGAGGCGCGCGAGCGCCACGGAGGCGACCACGGGGATCACCTTGATGCCGGCGGGCACCCACGACTTCATGTACTTGTTGGGCGTGCCCGCCCCCGTGATGACGACGGGGACGTGCTCGTCGACGACCACCTGGGCGACCTCGTCCACGAAGGGGCTCTGGAGCATGATGTTCACGCCGAACGGCCTGTCCGTGAGCTCGCGGCAGGCGCGGATCTGACCGTGGAGCCACTCCGCGTCGGCATTCATCGCCGAGATGACGCCCAGGCCGCCCGCGTTCGAGACGGCCGAGGCGAGGGAGGCATCGGCAATCCAGGCCATGCCACCCTGGAAGACGGGCTTCTCGATGCCGACGACGTCGCAAATGGGTGTGCGGATCATCTGGTGCTAGCCCTTCTGGGCGACGAGGCCGTCGACCAGCGAGACGAACTCGCCGATCGTCTTGGGGTTGGCCTCGGCGTCGATCTCGATGTCGAAGTCGCCCTCGCAGGCCATGACCGCCTCCACGATGGAGAGCGAGTCGAGGCCGATCTCCTCGAAGCTCGTCTCGGGCGTGAGCTCGCCGGTGATGCCGTCCTGCTCGCGGAGGATGTCGCAGATGTGCTCGAACGTGGTCTCCTTGGCCATGATGGCCCTCCTTCTGTCCGTCTTGACCTGTTCTTCCCTTGTCCTTGCGGGGCGATGGCCCCTATGGTCACGGGCGAGCCTCCGCCCGGTGATGCCCTGGGTCGCCCGCCGTCGCTCCCGACGGCGGCTCGTGGTCCCTCTCGGTGGTCACGTCAGTGGTGCCTTGGCGGCCGCGTGCGGAAGGGCCGGGCCCGTCCCGGCGGCCCCCTCCTCCCACCTGATCAGGCAGGAGCCCACGGAGAGCCCCGCCCCGAAGCCCACGATCGCGACGGTCTGCCCTGCCGTCAGGCCGCCCGACCTCACGAGGTGGTCGAGCGCGTGGGGAATGCAGGCGCTGGAGAGGTTGCCCGTCTCGGCCAGCGTCCGCACGACGCGCGAGGCGTCGATGCCCAGGCGCGTCGCAGCCGAGTCGAGGATGCGGCCGTTGGCCTGGTGGAACACGAAGTGGTCGATGTCCGCCACCTCCATGCCCGCGTCTGCCGCGAGGGCGCGCACTTCTCGCTCGATGGAAGTGACGCCGAACTTGAAGATCTCGCGCCCGCGCATCGAGAACAGCTGCGGACCGCGGACGGTCTTGTCGAAGGGGCTGCTCCCCGGGATGCCGGGGAGGTCCAGGGCGCCCGTGTCAGGCTGGGTCGACAGCCTGAGGGAGAGGAGCCCCTCCCCCTCCGCACCGAGCACCGCCGCCGCGGCACCGTCGCCGAAGAGCACGCAGGTGGCGCGGTCGGTCCAGTCGAGGTAGCGCGTACACCTCTCCGCCGAGACCACGAGCACGCGGCGCGCCCTGCCCCTCGCGAAGATGCCGTCCGCCACGTCGAGGGCGAAGACGAACCCCGCGCAGGCCGCGGCGAGGTCGAACGAGGGGCAGGAGGCCCCGATGCTCCCCTGCACGACGCTCGCCTCGGCGGGCATCACGTGGTCGGGGGAGGTGGTGGTGCAGATGACGGCACCGAGCTCGGACGCATCGACGCCCGCGGACTCCAGGGCGCGCCGCGACGCCTGGGTCGCCAGGTCGTCGAGGGTCTCGGTGGTGCACACCCGGCGGGCGCGGATGCCCGTGCGCTGGCTGATCCACTCGTCGGAGGTGTCGAGGAAGCCCGACAGCTCCTCGTTGGTGACGCGCCTGGCGGGAAGGGCGCTGCCCGTCCCAAGGATGCGAAGGCCCATGCTACTTCTCCTCCTCTGCCCTGTAGAAGGCGGCGAGGCGCTCGATGCCCGCGTGGAACTTCCCCATGTCCTCGAGGGACATGCCCTCCATGATCGCGGCGGCCATGCGCATGTGGAAGATCGTGTGGAGGCGGTAGACCTCCTCGCCCTTCCTGGTGAGGGTCACGTTGACGCGACGGCCGTCGCTCTCGTCGCGCTCCTTGGTGAGGAAGCCGCGGTCGACGAGGCGGTTGACCCCCGCGGTCATCGAGGGGATCTTCACCATCGCCTCGGCGGCGATCTGGCTCACGCTGATCTGCCTGTCGGTGTGGAAGGTCTCGTCTCCCACGATCTGGACGATGCGCGCCTCGCTCATGGTCACGCCCAGGCCGCGGACCCGCCTGAACATCTTGCTCTCGACCGCGTCGACCGAGTTGTAGATGGAGACGAGGAGCTCGCTGATCTCGACGGTGATGCGCTCGGCGGCCTTGGCGTCGGTGGTGGTGACGGCGGGAGCCCGGTCGCTGGGCGCGTACGCGGCGCTAGGCACGGCGCCGGCGGTGGGGGCAATGCCGGTCTCGCCGACGTTCTTGAGCTCGTCAATCGCGTCCACCAAGCCACCACCGATCCAGGTCAGGGCCATGTCGGGCGGCCTTTCTCCCCCACATGGCGTGAAGTTTAGTTAGTTAGTTAGACTAACTAACTAATCCGGAAATGGTGGGAAGGCGAGAAAAGCGTCACACGACTGACACATGAGGCCCGGACGCGCAGAATTGCGCCCGCGTCTCTCGCCCGCCACGCTGTTGCGCACACATCCATGCGTCCAGCACGCGCATGCGCACGTCATTTTCAACCAGCACGCAATAACGCACAGACAGCTCCGCATTTTCGCAGTTGGCGAGAGGGGCCGATGTGCGCAACAGCGTGCCCGCCGCCAGGGGCGTGCGCAACCGCGTGCTCGCCGCACGCGCGCGCCACCCCCAAAACCTCGCTGCCCGCGTGCCGAACCAGAAGGTGCCGCGCAGCCCCTCGGCCACGCGGCGCCAACTCCCAACCCGCAGGTGACCCCGGCCACCCACCGCGCGGCCAGCTCCCCCTCTCCCGCAGCGGAGCCCTTGCGGCGCAGCGCCTTGGCGGCGACAGGCTGCCCGGGCCTGCGCAGCCCGCGGGCGTCCGGCATGTTGATGCCCAGGCCGAGCACGGTGTTGGCGAGCCACACGAAGAACAGCAGCGTCACGATGGGGATCACGCAGCAGGTCGCCACCATGACGGCGAAGGCCTCGATCATGCGGTTGAGGACGTTCTTCGCGGACTCGATGAACGACTTCGCTCCATCCGTCACCGTCTGGACCGCGTTGCCGGCGGCATCGACCACGTCGCTCGCGACGATGGTCGCGTCGGCCGCACGGTCGCTCACCCAGCCGAGGAAGCTGTCCAGCACGTTCCTGTCCTCCTGGGTCTGCTCGCTCGCCTCGGGCTCCGGGGCCGCCTCCTCCGCCTTGGGCTCCTCGATGGGAGACTCCTCCGGAGCCGACGCCACGGCGGCCGTCACCGTCTCGACGTCCGCCCTGTAGGTCGCCTGCACGACGTCCGACACCATCACGCTGGCCGGCACCACCAGGAACCCCGCGACCGCAAAGTCGGCCAGACGCAGGGCGAAGCTGCGCAGCAGCGCCTGCATGCCGGCGTTCTGGTCCCAGCGCAGGCGTCCGCTCGCGACCACGGCGGCGACGGCGAGGGCGCAGCTCAGGGGGACGAGCAGCCTGAACGCCGCCAGGCTGAAGATGGTGAGGAGGTACTTCTCCAGGTAGATGGCGGCAAGGACGATGCCCAGGTCGACGCTGAGCTCGACGAGCTTCTCCGCGATCGGGGCACCGAAGTCCCCCGGGATGAGCGAGATGCCGGCCGAGAGCGCCGTGGCCACCGTGACCAGTCCGGTCGCCGTCTCGGCGCGGGCGTTGAGGGAGGCAATCTGCGAAGTCCAGGCGTCGGGACTCGAGAAGTGGTCGGCCAGCACCGTCGCCGAGACGATGGCGGCAACCAGTGCGGCAGCGACCATCAGAAGGCCACCCAGCTCCATGCCTGCGACGCGGCGGCTCAGGCGCCCCGCCTCGGAAGGGGCCTCCGCCAGCGTTTCCTCGGCCGCCCTGGCAATGTCATTGGCGAACGCCGGAGCAAGCTCCGCGGCCGTCATTGCATCTTCCGGCACGGGGCCCGAAGCCTCCTCGAACGTCTCTTCCCTCTCGCTCATGTGACCCCCCATCTCTCGGCTGCAGATGTGCGGGCGTTGCCCGCATTGCCCATCTTGCTAGCTTGGGAGGCGGCAGTCGTTAGCTGGCAGCTAACTAGCCGGGGGGCAGCAAGCCGTCTGTGAGCGAGCTGACGACAGTTACGGACGGCAGCCGGCTGGCGGCTGACTGCTGGCGGCGGCCGACGACCGAGCCGTGCATTTCAAAAATGAAATGCACGGCTGCCTACGTTTTCCCAGGTCAGCAGGAGACGGCGTACATTCTAGAAATGAAATGCGCACCTCTCCCCCAGCCATGCGCCCCTCCCCTAGAATGGGTGCACGCGCCGAGCCGTCGCTCGCCCGCGGAACCGACTCGCCGACCGCCCGCCCTCGCGCATGCAGGAGGCCCCATGCAAAAGCTGTCCGAGCTGCCGCTCCGCGCATACCTGGGCCACCCCGTCATCGTCGACCTCAGGCTCGCCCGACACGACCTTGGGGAGCTGGCGCGGCAGATCGCATCCGCGCCGGAGCCGCAGCTCCCTCCCGAGGCCCTCGAGGCGCTGCCCGGCCACTGGGACTTCGATGCCGACGCCAGCCTGGCCTGGCCGCGCGTCGACCACGAAAACGGCGTCTGCCTCTACCTGCTGTGCCCGTGCAGCACCGCCGACCACCAGACCATGCCCCAGTACGACCTCTTCGGCGGCTTTGGGCTGACGCCGGAGCGCATCGTCGACCAGGATGCCCCCGACTGCGAGGTCATCGACATCCTGAGCCGGGAGGACATGCCCGAAATGCTCAAGGCGCGCACGCGATGGATCGGCGAGCTATTCGAGGAGTCCCCGGGCGTCGAGGAGGCGCGCGGCGGCGAGCGGCTCGACCGCTGGCGCGACCCGCTGTACCCCGACGTCGTGAGCGCCGTGCTCTTCCCGTCCGAGGGTGGGGGCGACGCGGACGCACATCCCTGGCGCGTCTTCGCGCGCGTCGAGCGTTGCGCTATCGACCCGGACGAGCCCGACGCGCCGCACTGGGAGGCGACGCTCGCCGCCGTGGTGCCGCTCCCGGACGAGGAGGGGGCCACGGAACCGGGAGCCGCGGAAGGCGTCGGGACCGCTGACGGCGACCTACAGGCCGGCCCCGACCTCCCCCGGCCGGGAAGCAGGCTGTGGCTGGGCATCGCCCGCGCGGAGGAGGACGGCGAGGTCCTGGGCCTCTACGCGTCCGAGGCCCAGGACCTCGGCGCAGAGGACTACGACCCTGAGGTCGACGCGAGAGAGGACGGCGAGCTCTCGCTTGCCATCGGCGCGCGCTACTGCCAGGAGGGCATGGTCAGCGAGGGGATTCACCGCGTGGTCTGCTTCGAGCTCGCGGAGCACTTCTACCAGGCATCGGCCGAGCGTGGGAACGCACGGGCCATGTGCAACCTGGGCCACGTCTGCTCGTACGGTCGGCTGGGCGAGAAGGACTTCGACGCGGCCGCGAAGTGGTTCCGCAAGGCGGCGGTGCTGGGCAACGCCGAGGCCGCGTGCAAGTACGGCGACCTGCTGTGGCAGGGGCGCGGCGTGAGACGCGACGACGAGCAGGCCTACTTCTACTACCAGATGGCCTACAAGCGCGCGAAGGACGAGTGGGACGGTGCCGTCTGGGGAAGCGCGGCCCTGAGGCTCGCCGGCTGCTTCGAGTACGGGCGAGGGGGCGAGAGGGACCGCCATTGCGCTCGCGACCTCTGCCTCGAGGCCGAGGCGGGCCTCCTCGAGGCGGTGCCGGACCAGCCCTGGCACAAGGGCCAGCTGGCGCGCGCTCGCGAGGGACTGGAGCGGCTAGCGAGAGAGTAGGCTTGCGTCTCTCGGCTCGCAGCGTGACGTCAGTCGCCCGCTTTTGGCGAGCGGCAGCAGGGCTCCAGGCGGGAGGGCGAGGTGCGCAGTGGAAAGGACGCTCATGAGCGACTACAGGCTACGTCCCGAGGTCAGGATCCACGACGCCGAAAGGGGCGTCCGCGGCTGGCCCGCCGTCCTCGCCGCCGTCAGAGGCAGGCTGGACGAGCTCGCGGGCGAGAGAGGCAGCAGGCTCACCCTCGCCATCGAATGCTATCCGGGGACCAACATGGACGAGATCCGGCAGGGCCTCGTGGAACCGCTTGGCGCCGAAGCTGCCCTCCTTGCCGACGACTACGCATGGGACGCCCCGCGCGTGCAGGCGCGCATCGCCGACACGATCACCGACGACCGCGTGTTTGGCGTCCTCTCCCACTACACGGTGGACGAGTTCTTCGACGCAGACCGCGTGAGGCAGGCACGCGCCAGGCTTTCGTCCGCCCCGGGGCTCTCCGTGGTCTTTGGCGTCGGCGCCACCGTCATCTGCCCTAATCCCGACCTCCTGCTGTACGCCGACCTCACCCGCTGGGAGATCCAGCTGCGCCTGCGTGCCGGCATGCCCAACTGGAAGGCAGACAACACCGACGAGGACGCCCTGCGCAAGTTCAAGCGCGGCTACTTCTTCGAGTGGCACATGGCCGACCGCAGCAAGCGGGCGCTCTTCGACCGCGTGGACTTCGAACTCAAGACCAACGTGCCCGGCGAGCCCAAGATGGTGCCGGGTGGCGCCTATCGCGCGGGCCTCGCTCAGGTCGCGCGCCAGCCCTTCCGCCTCGTCCCCTACTTCGACGCAAGCGTCTGGGGAGGCCACTGGATGCAGCGACGCTTCGGCCTCGACCCCGACGCGCCAAACTTTGGCTGGGCCTTCGACGGCGTGCCCGAGGAGAACAGCGTCATCCTCGACTTCGATGGGGTGCGCCTGGAGATTCCTGCGATCAACGTCGTGCTGCGCGAGCCGGACGCGCTCCTGGGGCCCAAGGTCCACGCCCGTTTCGGGGCGGAGTTCCCCATCCGCTTCGACTTCCTCGACACGATGGGTGGCCAGAACCTCTCCCTGCAGGTCCATCCGCTGGTGGAGTACGCGCAGGACAGGTTTGGCATCCACTACACGCAGGACGAGAGCTACTACATCCTCGACGCGAGCGAGGACTCCTGCGTGTACCTGGGCGTGAGGCCCGGCGTGAGCCGCGAGGAGATGGTGGCCGACCTCAAGCGCGCCGAGCGCGGCGAGGACCGTTTCCACGACGAGCGCTTCGTGAACCGCTTTCCCGTGAGGAAGCACGACCACGTGTCGATTCCCGCTGGCACCGTGCACTGCGCCGGGCCCAACACCGTGGTGCTCGAGATCAGCGCGACACCCTACATCTTCACCTTCAAGCTGTTGGACTGGGGTCGCGTGGGGCTCGACGGCGTCCCCCGCCCCGTGCACGTCGACCACGGCGCGCCCAACATCAAGCTCGACCGCGACACCGACTATGCCCTCTCGCAGCTGATCGACCGGGCGGACGCCCCGCACCAGGACCTTTCCGACCAGGAGGGCGTGGTGATCCAAAGGACCGGCCTCCACGAGCTCGAGTTCATCGAGACAGACCGCCACTGGTTCGAGGATGCCGCCACGGTCGACTGCCACCAGAGCGTCAACATGCTCAACCTCGTGGAGGGCACGAGCGCCCGCATCGTGAGCCTGGACGGCAGCTTCGAGCCCTTCGACGTCTACTACGGCGAGACCTTCGTCGTGCCCCAGAGCGTGGGGCGCTATCGCATCGAGAACACCGGCGACCGCACGCGGCACGTCGGCGTCATCCAAGCCTTCGTCCGCAACCTTTAGGCGGCAGGCAGCGGGTGCGCCCGTCGCACGTGTGGACCGCGATAGGTCACGAAGGTCCTTGCCCGACCACAACGTCGAAAGGAAGAGTCCCATGCGGCCCCTCAAGCTCATTCCCTTGTATGACAGGACCATCTGGGCTGGCGAGCGACTCTCGGTCCTCCGGAACCGTCCTGCGGCCGGCGAGGGGACGAGCTGGGAGATCTCGGTGCATCCCCATGCCCAGTCGGTGGTCGCCAACGGCCCCGACGCCGGCCGCACCCTGCGCGAGCTCATCGATTCCGACCCCGAGGGCATGGAGGGGCCGGGCATGGGCGACGCGGAGCTCCTGCGTCTCGCCTTCCTGGACGCACGCGATCCGCTGTCGGTACAGGTACATCCCGACGAGGCCTATGCCCAGGCGCATGCGCGCGACCACGGAAAGACCGAGGGCTGGTACGTGCTCGACGCCGACCCCGGTGCAGCGCTGGTGGTCGGCTGCGACCTGGCCAGCAAGGACGAGGTCGCGCGGGCGATTGCCGACGACAGCATCGAGGACCACCTCTGTCGCGTGCCCGTGACGGAGGACGACTTCGTGTTCGTGCCCGCAGGCACCCTTCATGCCCTGGGCGCGGGAATCCTAGCCCTCGAGATCGGCACCAACTCGAACACCACCTATCGCTTCTACGACTACCATCGCAAGGACGATGAGGGCAACGAGCGAGAGCTGCACGTGCGGAGAAGCCTGGACGTGGTGAGGCTCGACTATCGCGGCAATGTCGTGCACACACCCCTTGACGGCATGCCCAAGGAGAGGACGCTCGTGAGCTCCCCGGAGTTTGACGTCATACTCATAGACGTCGCAGACACCCATGTCCTGCCTGCCAACCACGCCCGCTTCCGCACGATCTCGTGTGTGAGGGGCGCCTGCGACCTCGTCTGCGGGGGTACGAGCACGCATCTGGGCTACACCGAGTCGACGTTCCTTCCCGCAGCGCTCGGAGACGTCCTGGTGACGGGCGACTGCCGCTTGCTCGTGGGCATACCCCACCGCCGCTGAGTCTTCTGGGCTCGTGCCAGCTGGTCGTGCCAGCCGGTCGTGCAGAACTCGTCCGAGTCAACGAATTCCTGTCATCTCGGACGAGTTGTGAATCCGCTCCCTCCGAGGACCTCCGAGAGATGAGACCGTGCGCCCCCCATGCCTTCCCTATGCCTTCTTCTGAGTCTGCCGCGCCAGCCCTGCCATCGGCGCGTTCGGCGCCCGGGTGCTCTTCTCATATCCCAAATTGCACGTGACCCAGCTGTCCCAATTTTCGGAATGCGATGCAGGGTGTGTAACGTCACCCAAAAGTCATTAGAGTCACTCGAGATGCTCTAACGACTTTTTTTGAGCGAAAAAAGTCGTTAGAATCTATCATGTTCTCTGTAATGACACCTTCCAGTCATAAGGAGAATCATGGAGTTCGTCCCCAGCGGACAGGGATTCTTGCGCAAGAACCTACATGGTGCCATGGAGTACCAGTCCTTCGTGCCCACCCCACTAAACGAGGTTGTCCCCCTTGGGCTCGGAAGCGACACCAACCGCCTGCTTAGCACCTGCTCGCTCAAGCTTGGCGAGCTGAAGGGGATGCTGAGGTTCATCTCCAACGCAGACATGTATCTCGCCATGTACGTGCGCAAAGAGGCTCTCCTCTCCGCACAGATCGAAGGGACACAATGTACCTTCGACGACGTGCTTGACCCCACAAGGACGGACCTCATCGGGCATGAAGTCGCTGATGTTGTGGCATACGTGAGGGCAACGGAGCTTGCGGTCCAGAGAATGAAATGCCTTCCCCTCTGTATGAGACTGCTCCGTGAGGTTCACAAGAAACTCCTCGATGGAACACGAGGGGCAAAGAAGAATCCAAGAGAGGTACGGACCTCCCAGAATTGGGTTGGACCGACAGGCTGCACGATCAAGGGGGCAGCTTACATACCTCCCAATATCGAAGACATGAATGCCGCGCTTTCGGAACTGGAGCGCTTCATCAACGAGGCAGACTCTGTTGACCCGATACTCAAGGCCGCGCTTGTACACTACCAGTTTGAGACCATCCACCCCTTTTTGGATGGCAACGGCAGGCTCGGGAGGCTGCTCATTACGCTCTCCCTGCTTAACGATGGAGTGCTGACGGGTGCCGTGTTCTATCCCTCGTATTACCTGAAACTAAACAGGTCCGAGTACTACACAAGACTCATGAATGTGAGACAGAGGGGAGCCTATGAAGAGTGGGTCGCATTCTTTTGCAAGTGCCTCATAAAAAGCGCCGATGATGCCATCGAATCACTGAATCGGCTCGTCGAGCTTCGCCGATGCAACCTAGAAAAGCTGGGCAAGGCAACGGGGGTGTCTGTACAGAATGGTCAGCGTCTGCTGGACCTCCTCGAAGCAAGTCCCTTCGTAAGCATCGGCGACGTTACCGAAAAGCTGAACATCGCCCGAACCACTGCCAGCAAGCTAGTGGAGGGATTCGAAAGGCTCGGGATTCTCGTGCAGCATGAGACTGGCAGGCGCCGCTATCGCACATTCCAGTACGAGGAATATCTCAGCATCCTGAGACAAGGGAGCGAGCCACTATAGGGCCTTGCGCGCATTGATGCGCATGCTAGAAACACAGGCGAACGCGCGGGGCGCGGCAGCCAGGACCCAGAGCCAGCGGCTACGGCGCTTCGGCGCAAACGAGCGGGATACGCAGCCGTACTCCGAAGCCGTCGCCGTGACGTGTCGGAGCAATCCGTCGAGCCCCTCGCACGCGTCAAGGCCTGGCTCAAGCGAGCGGACCTCCTCTTCCGAGCCGAGCACGCACAGCAGGTCGCAACCCGCCCACGCCTCGACGGGCCGCACGCCGAGGGCGGTCTCCGTGGCTATGCCCTGCATGAGGCGGTCGTCCAGCCAAGAATCAACTATGTAGATCGCGGCGGGGTTCCCCGAGAAGACCTTTTCGGCGAATGCGTCCGTCCGCCGCATATCGGCGCATGTCCATTACTGTTGCTCCAAACCGTCACATCGTGAATCTTGAACGGACCGGGAAGCTCACGTACGTGTCGGAGGACGAGCACGAGAGGCGCCACCTGGCGCGCAAGGGCACCCGCCGTCCCGGGTCGGCCACGCTATGAGGTTCAGGCTCACCGAGCTTGCCGACGAGGACCTCTCCGGCATTGAGGACTGGGTCAGGGTGACCCGCGGGGCCGACACCGCAGACGAGGTGTCGGGCGACATAGACGCGAAGATGTGCGAGATCGCTGAGCACTCTCTTCGGTCCACCGTCTGCCAGTTCGACGGGGAGCACGGCCTCCTGCACGGGTACCGCAGCGCGGGCACCGACCGATTCAAGGTCTTCTACTGGGTGAACGACGCCGAGGGTTTCGTCGAGATTTGGCGCGTCCTTCATGTCCCGTCCGACTTCACGCGCATGGGCTGGTACGCCGGGAGGCAGCCGGCTGCCAGAGGATGGCGAATAGGCGTTTGCCCGCATGCCGCTCGTCCTGCGGGGGTTCCGTGATCGTCAGGTGAGGGTTCCGCGAGTGACGGGAAGACGGTCCCGCACGACCTGAGATCAGCAATATCGACGCGCGTCCTTGCCTCGCCGTGCGCTTTCGCACTTGTCGGTAAGATGTCGGTAGCAATATCGGTCACGTGACAGTCAAAACCCCGGCCTGTTTTCGCAGGCCGGGATTGTGTTTCTGGTCGCGGGGGCAGGATTTGAACCTGCGACCTCCGGGTTATGAGCGAGTCAAGCTGGAGGTTCCGCAAATTCTCCCTCGTCTACCTCGTCTGGACGCACTGCGCCGAGCAGGCGTTTTGTGTCTCTTCGCGTCTCCGACGGTCTGCAGGATTCTGCTTCTCTTGCATCTCCAACCTCGTTTTGGCGGACACAGTGTCGGTCAGAAACGGCTGTCGAAAACCGAGTGGTAGGAAGTGGAGATGCAGGACCTTACCTACACCAGCCGTGGCCTGAGGAGACGGAGAAACAGCGACCGATGGGAGGCGGTCCTCTCGCACACCGACCCCGTGACGGGCGAGGTCGTGAGGACGTTCCACACGGTCGAGGGCAAGACGCGCCGACAGGCGGAGCGCGCACGCGACGCGCTCATCCTCGAGCTCGAGCGCAAGGGAGGGGCCGTCGGCTCCTCGATGAGCGTGCGCGAGTTCATGGATCAGTTCCTCGTCTACAAGGAGGGCTCGGGCACTATAGAGCCCTCGACCGTGCGCGGATACCGCGCCGAGGCGCGCCAGATAGACTCCTACATCGGGAACGTCCGCCTGGCCGACCTCTCCGTGGAGGACGTGTCGGGATGGATGCGCGACATGAGCGCCGACGGCTACGCGCCCAAGAGCGTGTCAAAGCCCTTCCGCCTGCTCAAGCAGGCGCTCAAGTGGGGCATGGCTCAGGACCTCATCACCAAGAACCCCTGCGACTTCTGCAAGCCGCCCAAGCGCGTGAAGACGCCCATCAACGCCCTGCCGCGCGAGGAGCGCACGCGCATGCTGGAGCTTGCGAGGCGCGCGCAGCCTGCGCCCCTGGGCATAGCCATAGAGCTCGCCCTCACCACGGGCATGAGGCGCGGCGAGGCATGCGCGCTCAGATGGTCCGACCTCTCCGACGACGGCACCATAACCGTGAGCCATGCCCTGGGGAACGGCGACGGCGGCTTCTACGTGAAGGAGCCCAAGACCTCGAGCTCGCTGAGGACGATTCCCCTTACCAGGCGCACCTTCGACATGCTGCGCCTGGTGCGGGCGGACGCCGTGCGCATCGCCAACGAGTTCGCTCTTCCCTTCGGCGACCCCTACATACTGGGCACGCAGGAGGAGAAGAGCAGGCCCTACAACCCCACGCAGCTCGGGAAGGACTTCGCCGCCTTCTGCAAGATGAACGGCTTCAAGTGCACCTTCCACGACCTCAGGCACACCTTCGCCACCATGATGATCGCGGGAGGCTGCGACGTGAGGACCGTGGCGAGCTACCTGGGACACGCAAGCGCGTCGATGACCCTGGACATATACGCGGACGTGGACCCGGAGGCCAAGCGCGCCGCCGTGAGCAAGGTCGAGGAGAGCTTCGACGCCGAGATGAGCGGCTACGGCGACGCCATCATGGACAACGTCATCGGAGCTCCCAAGCGCCGCGAGCCCGCGATCAGCTTCTCGGTTGACCAGCTCAAGGCGATGCTCGCCGCAGCAGAGGAGAAGGAGGCGGGTCATGGGCGTCTTTAGGCTCGTCTGGCGCTTCGTGCGCTGGCTCTTCCGCGCCGTATCGCGATGGATGTGAGCGCGCGCTTGATAAAATTGCATCAACGGCTCGCGCAGAAAGGCCACGGCTATGCCCGATAAAGAACCTCCCAAGACAGAGGCATCAATCGCGCTCTCAAGCGGTACTCAAATCAAAGACATGATCTACACCGTGCGAGGCCAGCAGGTCATGCTCGACAGCGACCTCGCCAAGCTGTATGGCGTTGAGACGAAGGCACTCAACCAAGCTGTAAGCAGAAACCCCAAGCGCTTTCCCGAGCGGTTCTGCTTCCGCACAACGCGAGAAGAGGCCGAAGGCCTAAGGTCACAAATTGTGACCTTACATCCTGAACTGGTAGAACGGGACACATGGTGGCGCTATATGCCACGCGTCTTCACCGAGCAGGGTGTGTCGATGCTCTCCGCAGTGCTGCGCAGCGACACGGCAATCGACGTGAGCGTGCGCATCATGGACGCCTTCGTCGAGATGCGCCATTTCATCGCATCCAACGCCACCATGTTCGAGCAGATTCGCACGGTTGAGCTCAGGCAGCTTGAGTATCAGAAGAGCACAGATGAGAGATTCGAGCGCGTCTTCGACTACATGGAGACCCACGAGGCGCCGAACCAGAAGGTCTTCTTCGAGGGGCAGGTCTACGATGCATTTGAGCTCTTGGTTACACTCGTGCAGAGGGCAAAGCGCGAGATCGTCTTGGTCGACGGCTACGTGGACACGGGGACACTCAACATCCTTGCTAAGAAGAAACCCGGCGTTTCCGCCACCGTGTGGACGCACCCCAAGACCAGCCTCACCGAGCGCGACGTAGCGACCTTCAACGCGCAGTACCCAACGCTCGTGGTCAAGCACACGACCTCGTTCCACGACCGCTTCCTCATCCTGGACGGAGCCGAGGGCTACCTGATTGGAGCATCGCTGAAGGACGCAGGCAAGAAGAGCTTCGCCATCACCAAGCTCGAAGGCTCAAGCATCATTGAATCGATTATCGCCGCGCTCGACGAGTAAGAGATTAAAACGTGTGACATCTTTGAGGCCGCAGTTTGCGACCTCAAAGCGCCTAAGCCCCTAAGCCAACCTGGCGCGTGATAAATGAAATAAACCGTAACCAGTAAACCCGCCTGGCCTCCGCTTCCGAGCATGCACACTGGCGGGTCTTCTTTATGCGATGCGCCTGCAATCTGCCCTGCCCCGGGCCCGAAGGCAGGGACGGCCGCATGGGCCTACCTCCCGTCGAGACGATCGGCGTGGTGGCGGAGCGACCCTCTCAACCAGCCGCCAGACACAATGTCAAAGCAAACGCCAGGGGCCTCCATGCACCGCAGCGGGCAGACCACGACGCACGAAGCGCCCCGAGCACCTCATGGGCATGACAACCGCACACCGCACGGCATCCACGAGAGCGCCCGGTCGCCCAGTGAAGCCGCCAGCAGCCAGCCAGCCAGCGCACCGCACCTCCGCCAGACGCCCCGGCGCACAGACACGCAACGCCTCGCGGCAACCGCATCGCCGCAATCCCACGGGCAGCCTCCGCGCACGCCCCACCCCGCCTCGCCTTGGGAGCGAAGACTCGCCCACGGTCGCTCTAGAGCAAGGGGCGCGAAAACTTTTCCGAGAGGCACAAGGCGCCCCTCGGAAAACTCGGGCGCATCCGCGTTTCGCTTTTACCCCTTGCGCTGCCGCTTTCCCGCAGGCGCCATCCGCACCACAAGGCGCGCCAAGGGGGCGGGCCCCAACACGAGGAGACAGACAGCCATGGGAAAGAGCATCGACGAGAGGTCGCACGAGGCAATCCGCGCGTACCTGAAGCACAGGGGCGTCGAGGTCCTGGAGGAGGGCTGGGCGCGCGGCTCGGGCAGCATCGACCCCATCGCCATGGACGACGAGGAGCTCGTCTTCGTGGACACCGCCACCAAGTGCGGGGGCTACGACATGCCCCGTGAGGAGCCCGACCAGGGGCGCTTCGAGCGCATCGCGGCGGCCTACCTCGCCGAGGCCGAGGTGGAGGGACTCACCAGCATCCGCTACGGCATCGTGAGCCTCCTGGTGACCGGCTCCGAGAGGGCCCTCCTGCGCCACCACAAGAACGTCCTCCACGACAGGAGGTAGGCCCTAAGGAATCTTGCTCCGGGCCTTCGGACTCGGAGCAGATTGGCTCACATCCGTCTGCGACTCAAATAATCTCCCATAAAACACGGTGAACTATGTCGCACATAGGTAGATATAAAATTTCTAGTGGAGAGTATCGATTGTGCGGAGCGCTATGGGTCAAATTTCTTCACAGCAATTAACTGACAAGCTCAGGGAGCTCATCTTGTCGAGCGAAGACCTTCCTGAAACCTCAACGCTTGAGTACAAGGAAATTCCGCATGACATAAAGCTCCATCGCTGTGAGTTCTATAAGGACATACTCAGTCTTCTAAATTCATCCGAGTTTCCTGATGAGGACAGATTTCTCGTGTACGGAGTCAAAGATCAGGAGCGAACACCATGTGGGTATGACCGAAGTAAAGGAAACGATGATGCCACATACCAGCAACTCTTCGAGAAGATAAGCCCCCGCCCAACGATTCAGTTTGCCGATATCGAAGCGTCTCGAATTTTGGACGATGAGAAGCTCGCGAGGAGGCTCTTCGGGTTCTTCTTCATACCATCGAGTAATTTTGGAAAGGTATATGAGATGGCAGAAGGGGTATCTGATGACATCCCACCAGATGACTCCTCAACTAGACAGAATGCCCTATTGCGCAAACGCAAATCCATTTCTGAAGGAGCATCTTTTACTCGCAACGGCAGCCGCGTTCGCCCATTGATGCAATCCGACAGAACGCGAATCCTCGAATTCAAAAAACAGCCCGAAACTCCCACTAGATTGGTAGATGCCAGTACTTTTGCCTTTGATGCAAGAGGCACCTCTATTTTTGCGCTTGCAGCGATTTTTGGCTCGTGGGATGAAACGCTGCCTGGAGATATTCAGGCTATCGAAGCTGCCGCGAAGATGAAATATGAAGAATGGATTACCCCCTTAAGAGAGCTCAGGGCAAACGAACCCTCAATTCTTGCGGTAGAGGGCTCTGTATGGACCATTCCAAGCAGAGTTGAGAATATTAGGCGCTGTTCAGAGCATCTAACACTCGCGCAGCTTCATGAGATTCAACCGACTATTGGCAGCATCCTATCGACAGTAGACCCCAAGTACGACCTACCGGCGGACAGTCGTTTCGCTGCAGCGATTTACGGGAGGGCCAACCCGTGCTCGACAGGCATGCGCCAGGGCGTTGCCGAGTTTCTCGCAATTATCGGAACCGCAGCTGTTGAATTGCCCCACTGCGATAGGCGAGCAGTCGACCGGTTCGTAAGCGATACTATGAAACAGATAATTTGCACAACAGATTGGAGAGTGCTTGCATCAGCGGACAGCGAGTTTCCTCTACTGGCAGAAGCATCTCCTGACCTCTATCTCGCCTTGGTTGAATGCGCCTATGATGAAGGAGGCAGCCTCGGTGACTTCCTTAAACAAGCACCATCCACTTTTGGCGTTAGCAACGGTTACGGTCTTTTCACAGGCGTACAGTATGCCGCACAAGACCCCAAGACATTCGCAAAGGCAATGTCTCTCCTAGAAAAGCTCCACGACACAACTCCCTTAGCAGCACAGGCGATAGAGAGCGTCCTCCTGCCATGGAGACCGGAGACACGAGCAGACATCCAAACGAGAATTGCGATGGGTCGCAGGCTAGCTGACAAGGGTTGCTGGAAATCGTTATTGAAGCTGCTGCCCGGCGCAACTCGCACCGCGATACCCATTCCTACTCCACGCTACCTACCCGCGATCTCCTTTGATGAGCCTGTTAAAATGGACGAGTATCGACAAGTCAGTCAGGAATATACTGAAGTTGCGATTGATGCTGCTGAGGGTAATGCCGACCGCATCATCGACTTGCTTGGAGCGGTCAACTCTATCGACATGGCTGGAGAGATACCTCGTTTCGCAGAGCTTCTAAACAGGACGCAAAAGCATTTAACAGATGCTGATACATTTAGGGTCTGGAACGAGCTTGAGATATTGTTGCGCCGCTATCGAACATTTGGCAAGGACAATGAGCTCGTTGATCATGATGGATATGCGCTCTTGGGCGATGCGGCACGTGCATTAAAGCCAGATGATCCGTACCTCATAGCGCTGTTCCTCTTTACCCATGCAACATACTCCTTGGCATCCAATACAGAATCCCGCGCAAGTGGAAATGAGGTGGAAGATGAAAGAGAGAAAGCGATTGATGCGCTTTATAAATCTGAGGGGACCGATGCGCTGAAACGCCTTGCATTGAACTGCACAGAGCGTCGCTCGCTCGGCGCAAGTGCGTCCGCAATCGTCCATTCAGAAGATGCAATTTTGGAGGTTATTGACTGGTTAAGTAACGAGAAAAGCTTGGAGGAGACCTTTGCTGGCTTCGTTACGGGTATCTATATCAACGACGCACAATCTTGCCTTGATTTACCTAGAAAGCAGAACTGGTCTGCACAAAAAACCGCCATATACTACGCTCACCTATCCTGTGAACCCCGTGTATGGAAAGCCGTCGAGAACACGCTGGGTACTGAACGGGCTTCCTTGTATTGGCAAATAGCTCCCCCATGCCTGAGCGTTGATTCTGTTGCTGAAGCTGAATACGCCATTAGTATGTACACCTCGCAGGAAAGGTACGGCGTTGCTACTACCTATGCCGGTTTGTGCATTTCGCAAGGACTAGAGCTAGATGCATGTGTAGTAGATAAAGCACTGCAAGGACTTTCTCCCATAGATGCGGGAACGGAGTTAAGCGAATACTATCTGAGCGTTGCATGCTCATACCTTGATGCAAGACATCCTACTGAGGCGCTTGCCTGGAAGGAATTTGAGTGGCTTCCGCTCCTTCGCAATGCAGGGGCTTTATACCCCGATTCAAACCTCCATCTTTTTAAGCTGATGTCACAAAGCCCTGAATTTTTCATAGCAATACTCAGCTTGCTTTACAGTAAAGACTGCGATGAGAGCAATAAAGATCAAGTTAAGAGCATTAAAGAACGAGCCTTTGAAGTACTTAACGCCTGGCGTGTGGTACCAGGAAGCACCGAGGACGAAATTGATCATGACGAATCAGATAGCTGGCTTTTACGTGTAAATGAACTTGCAAGTGATGCCGGACTCATCAACCAAGCCAGCCATGCAATTGGCAGATGCTTCCTCCACGCCCCTGCAGATGTCGATGGCCTCTTTATTGACAAGGGGGTTGCAAAATACTTAGATCAAGATGAACACATGCTTAACGGATATTCTGAAGAAGCAGTTAATTCGCAGGGTGCAATCTGGGTTGGCGAGCATGGCGAATCTCTTTTCGAAATAGCACGCAACTTTGACGTGAAAGCAACTGAGCTGGAGCATGCTGGATTCATGCAATTTGCCGCCGCTATCCGCAACTTAGCCAGGGAATATGAGATGGATGGGAAGCGTGAGCAGAAAGAAGAGCAGACGTAGGCATTGCAACGCTATTTCTGGAATAAGCCTGATATTGCTGCTTCCGAATTATCGCTTCTTGTCGCCGCCTGCCAGTAGTCACTAAATGATTGTTTGGCAGCGATATTAGATACCGAATTCAATAAGCTTGTATCACGCAAACCATCAGATTGGATATCAGCTTCTCTCCTAGATATCGTCAGCTACAAGAATGGTTTAGCAATGCAAAAGTTTCGCTCAACGGGGGGGTAATGTGAGGCCGCTAATCCTAAAGATTTGTGAACTCAGACAAGGTTACTGTGGCTCCGACACTGAAAGACGCCGTAGTGGCATCGATGAATTCGCGCTCGTTCATGATGGCGGCTTAGTCTTTTCATGGTTCAGAACCTTGCTCCTAGATTTCTGAACGGGTGGAAATGCTGGGCTTAGTCAACATCCTTTTAAGGCCACATCAAACAATCGAGCACCTGAGCCACGCGTCCAGCACTACCGATGCCGGTCGTATTTATCAGGATGTCGTTACCCCTTAGCTCCTTTTCTGGCTTCACTGCTTTCTTAGCAGAGTCATGCAATTTTGCAGGAACAAGGCTAAGACGTTGATTTCTAACGCGGCGCTGACCTACGACATAAACCGCATTTGGGTTACCCACGTCGATGTATTTTGGGACGATTCCCTCTGCCAAATAGCCAGTAAAGTCACCTAAAGGAGAGGTACACCACTTAGCACCCATACCTGATAGCCTCCAGGTTCTTCTTAATCTCCACTTGCAGGCGATTCGATTTCTCGAAGCACTTGGAGAGCTCGTCAGTGAGCCTTGCCATCTTCTCCTCGAAAGGCTCGTCATCGTTGTCTCTGTCAACAGTTAATTCCCCGGAATCACGGAGGGAGTTCCCCACCCTCGCGGTGGGGAGTTCCCTCCCTTCACACTGGGGCCAGGAGGCTCGCGTCAGCGCGCGCTTTAGCCTGTGGCTCCCTCCCCCGAACACGACGGGCCGGCCGTGATGGGCGACCCCGTCGATGATGGCAGCCGCCATCTGGCCGCCCGTGAGGACGGACCCCCGCCTGGAGAGGTCGACGTTGGCGGCGATTGCCAGGCCGCGCCCCTCGTAGCTCGCGTCGATCGCCTGGAAGAGCGGCCTCGCGCCGTCCCCGTCCACGGGGACGTAGCCGAACTCATCGATGGGCGGCGGGCCAGTCCCGTCAAGCGACCTCGTCGTCCTCTGGGGCGAGCCCTCGCGCTTGGCCTGCGAGAGCGCGGCGGCGAGCTCGGTGGTGGCGAAGCACCTCGCCCGCACGCCCGTCGGGCGGGCGGCGGTACCGGTCGCCACGAGCGTGCGGGCCTTGCCCGTGCCCACGGGGCCGTAGGGGGCCAGGTTCTGCGACTTGCGGACGAGCGCGCGGGTGACGATGCCCTCCCTCGTCAGCGTCGGCGGCAGCCTCGCCGAGGCCCGGTCGTACCCCTCGTGTAGACGGTAACGTGATTTACCGCGCGTGAGGTAAGTCACGTTACCGTCTACAATCCTCAAGGAGGGCGGCACAGGGCGGCGCTATGCGTCGAGACCGTCGAAGCCCTTCTCCCGCACCCAAGGCGCAAGCGCGCAACGTGGCAACGCCCCAGAACACGCAAGCGTGCACCAACACACACGCCAGCGCGATGATGGAAGGGAAACCCAGCGATGATCGTGAAGACCTACTACCAGGACGGGCGCATGGACGCGTTCGACACCGCCAATCTCACCGACGCGAGCATGCACCGCGGAAACGTCGTCACCGACTGGTCGCTCGACCTCCCAGGCGCCATGCGCGAGGGCGGCACGCTGCTCCTCTCCATGCGCTGGTACCCCGCGCCAGGGCAGGACGCGCCCGCCGGGCCGGAGGGCCTCCCCATAGCCCGCAGGCGCGACGGGCTCTGCGTCGTCGTGGCGGACGGCGAGGACGTGCCGCGGCTCTCCATGGTGACGGTGGACGGCGAGCTCGCCCTCCTGCGCGTGGGAGACGGCCTCGTGGACTGCAACCGCCTGGCGTGGGCCTCGCGCATCGCCGGCGGCCTGCCCGCCCAGGCGGTCTCGGCGCATCGCACGTTCAGCATGCTTGTGGGCGATGATGCAGACGGCACCGACGTGGAAGCGGAGGTCTGCCGCCTGATGGGCTTCGACCCTGCGACGTACGCGCTTGTGGAGGGGATGCATGAGATGACGTGTGCCAATCAAGAAAATACTGATGAGAGATTCAGCAAGGGTCCGCTTACCTAGAAAATACGCATAGCTCAACCCTGCGGATGCAATAATCCTCTTAAGGCAAAGCACGTTATTAGCCAGGTGAAAAATGAAAATTCATTACTTCCAACGCTACCAGCAAAAAGAAAACGTTGCGACTGCGAACACGATGCTGTTACTATCGCGCCTATACCAGTATTCCCCCGATAAGTTCTTCCGCTTTCTAAAGGCAGAATCCGATGCTTTTGAACCGGAGGTTACTTTTACCCTGCAGGAGAAGAACGAGTCCAGCGTTCCCGACGCGACGATTACCCAGGAAAGCTTCAAGGTCGTCGTGGAGACAAAACGGTCCGATAAGTTCGATCTGAATCAGTTAGTGAATCACCTTGCTGCATTCGACGATCAAAAATACAAGCGGCTAGTTACGCTTGCACCTATTCCAATGAGTGAAAGCATAAAGAAGCTCGTCGAGGCTGAGATATCAAAGCACAAAAAAGCCTCGGGCGAAAAATTTGGCATCGTTCATGTAAACATGACATTCAAAGAGTTGGCAGATGCGGTTCAGGACGTCCTCGATGACCATGATTACGATATGCAGGAGGTGCTCGACGATTACATCGACTACTGCCGCCATGACAATCTGATTGTCGAGCAGGACTCTTGGAAGTACCTGCGCATGCGGCTATGCGGCACCACCTTTGACTTCAATAAGAAGAGCGGTCTGTACTACGACAAAGCCGAACATGGATTTAGACCACATGACTATCTCGGCTTGTACAAAAACAAGAGTATCCGGGCGATCGGGAAAATCTGCGTGCGCATTGTGGCGTGGGAAGAATCTGGGAAAATGCGGTATCAGCCTGAATTCGGGGAGTGCACAAAAGAACACATGGACACAATCGTTGAGGCGATAAAGGACGGGAAAAATTACGGCTATGACTTGGCCGCAGAAAAGCATAGATACTTTTTCGTGGACCAATTTGTTGAGACTGATTTCAGAAAAGTCACCCCGTACGCTCCAATGGGAGCAAGGATCTTCGACCTCACTGATGTTTTAGGCGCTGACAGTCTCCCTGACGTACAAGAAATCGCAAAAACACTCAGCACGAAAACATGGAGCTAAGTGCCTGGAAGCTGTTTTTCTGACAATAGGGCAAACACCGAACTGATAGCAGAATGCGCCTCGGATGACCGGGGTGCATTTCGTTCACATTCTCTCTCGTATTCTTATCGCTCCTGTTCCTCCGCCCGCGACGCCGCGCCGGATGCCCTGCAGCAGGCGTAGGCGGCGAGCGTCACGAAGCCGGAGAGGAAGCCGGCTATGTAGGCGATGATGCTAGACCTCCTCCCCCTCGTCCTCCTCGCGGCGCGTGCCGATGCTGCGCGCGATGCCGATGACGGAGGCGGCGCAACCCGTCGCAGCCAGGGCGCAGATGCCCGCTATCGGCAACTCGTCTCCCGTCTGCGGGAGCTTGCCGCCGGGCGCCAGCGCCTCGGGGGTCTCGGGAGTCTCGGGAGTCTCGGGCGGCACGAGCTCCACGGTCTGCCCCTCGTCGTTCACGTCGGCATGGGACGCGACCTCCTGGCCGTCCAGGGCGAGAGACTCGAAGGCCACGACCGCGTGCCCGGAAAGCTCCGCGCCGTCGAAGGTGAAGGTGACCTCCTGCGTGCCGTCCGCCGCGTCGGGCACGAAGGCCACGGTGGAGGTGACGGCCTTGCCGTCCGAGCGCACGGGCTCGCCGGTCTCTTTGTCCACGAGCATGCCGGTGAGCGTGTACTCCTCGCCGGGCGTGAGCCCCGTGCAGGAGACGGTGTCCATGATTGTCACCGAGTCGTCGGCCACGGCCTCGTGGTCGCCGTCGTCCGCGTCGGTCGCCTCGGTCTGCACGCCGGACGCGGGAGGCGTCTGCGTGGGCGGCGCATCGTTGGTGAGCGTGCCCAGGTCCACGGTCACGCCATCGCGGTAGACCGAGACGTCGAAGGCCGGGATGAGCGTGCGGTCGGCATTGGCATCGTAGGGGAGCTCCTCGACCGTGTAGTCGTCGTAGGGCAGCGCGCCCTTGGCGTCGTCGGGGTCGGAGCCTCCGAACCACACGCCGGATTCCGCCGTGCCGCCGTTGGTGTCCGTGGTGTGGGCGTTCCAGCTGGCAGCCGTGGAGGCCTGGCCGTTGCCGTCGGTCACGATTATGTGGCTCTCGCCCGTGGTCTTGCTGGTGATCTTGAAGGGCACGCCCGCGAGTCGCTGCTGGTGCCGTCCGCCACCTTCACGAGCGCGAGGTCGCCGCGCACCACCTGCTCGGTGAACTCGCCTTCGGGCGTGAGCTCGAAGACCGCAGAGCCGTGTGGCCCGCATCCTCATTGGCGGGGCGGCACGCCAGGCCTTCCTGCACCACCTGACCTGCGTGAGGTGCGCCGGGACCGACAGGCGCCAGCTCGAGAGGCGGGTAAAGGAAGGAGCGCGCAAGGGCAGGTGGGCCGCCACCGTGCGCGCCCTCTCCTGCGTCAGGAGCATAGACGAGATAAGCGCGTTCTGCCTGGCCGCGGAGGCTGGCTGCCTCTCGGGGTTCCCCGCTGCACCGGAGTATGCGAGCTGGTGCGGACTCGTCCCCTCCGAGCACTCGTCAGGCGAGAGGGAGGAGACGGGGCACATCGCCAAAGCGGGCAACTCCGCGTCGAGGAGGACGCCCGTCGAGAGCGCCTGGCACCATGCGAGCTGCTCGGCAAGGCCCAAGCGGCTCCCCGGCGAGTGGGGCGCGCCCACTGCCGCCATACGCCCGCGCGGCAACGCCTGCGCCCGCGAGCTCGCCTGCTGGGTCTGGGAGATAGGCCGTGGGGCGGAAGGCACCTATCACAGATAGTTCCCCCGTATCCCATGGGCATCTCTGCCAGGAGGGCCTGCGGCCCTCGACGCACCGCCGGGAGCCGCTCGCGACTCCTTTTTTGGACAACCGCAAGGCTGCGTCCGCCACAAAGACTGACGTTCGCACGAGGCTCCCAGGCGAAGAATCGAACTGCGGCACCACGCCTCCCTACCAATTGCTGGGCCCTATGACCGGCAGGGGCGCGGGCACAAGCCCGCGAACATTAGCTTGCCAGGCAAGCGTCGACCAAGAGATGCGTGCCCCCAGGCCCACGCCTGGCTGGAAGTGACGGCAGGCCGCTTGACAACGCTTCTCTCGCATTAAAAGAAAGGCCAGGGGTTTTCGCCGCTGACCTCCAGTTTTATGGTCGCGGTGGCAGAATTTGAACCTGTGACCTCCGGGTTATGAGCGACCCAGAGGGCGTTTCATACCAGTTCCAGCGATTCCAGAATTGCAGCGAACGGTACCTGAACTGTGGTTTTCCCATTCTCCACGTTCTGTGCGCTCTGGGTTTCCTGTCCTTCCGACATCCGTTTGTCGGTCATTTGTTGGTTCTGATGTCGGTGAGAATGTCGGTTAACAAATGGCTGTGGAAAACGGACGTTTGGAGGACCGATGGAGTACGCGAGCAGGGGGCCTGAGGAGGCGCGGCGACACCGACCAGTGGGAGGTGACGCTCTCCCGCAGGAACCCGATAACCGGGGAGCCCGAGAGGCTCTACTGCATCGCGAGGGGCAGGACGAGGCGGGCAGCCGAGAAGGCGCGCGACGAACTCATAGCATAGTGCAGCTCGAGCTGGAGGGCGGCACCGCGGCGTCCAACGTGTGCGTTCGCGACTTCATGGACGCGTTCCTGCGCTACAAGGAGGGCTCCAAGACGATAGAGTCCTCCACGGTACGCAGCTACCGCGCGAGACAAAGCAGATCTGCCACTACCTGGGCGACGTGAGACTCTCGGCGCTCACCGTGGCCGACGTCAACGGCTGGATGGCCCGCATGACCGCCGACGGCTACGCGCCGAAGTCGGTGGCCAAGCCCTTCCGCCTGCTGAAGCAGGCGCTCAAGTGGGCGATGTCGCAGGACCTGGTGCGCAAGAACGTCTGCGAGTTCTGCAAGCCGCCCAAGTGGGTGAAGACGCCCATAAACGCGCTCGATCGCGCCGAGCGCACGCGCATGCTGAGGCTCGCCGTCGCGGCCGAGGCCACGAGCCCGCTGGGCCTGGCCATAGAGCTCGCGCTCACCACCGGCATGAGGCGCGGCGAGGTGTGCGCGCTGCGCTGGAGCGACGTGGGGGGCGACGGCACCGTGACCGTCTCCCACGCGCTGGGCAACGGCGAGGGCGGCTTCTACCTGAAGGAACCCAAGACCGGAAGCTCCGCGCGCACCATACCGCTCACGGCGCACACGGCGGCGACCCTCAGGGCCAAGCGCGCCGACTCCCGGCGCGTGCTGGCCAAGATGGGAGTCCCCGCCGGCGACCCCTTCGTACTGGGGACGCAGGAGCCCGAGAGCAGGCCCTACAACCCCACGCAGCTGGGGAAGGACTTTCTCGGCGTTCTGCAAGATGAACGGCTTCGACTGCACGTTCCACGACCTTCGGCACATCTTCGCCACCATGATGATCGGGAACGGCTGCGACGTGCGCACCGTGGCGAGCTACCTGGGGCACGCGAGCGTGAACATGACGCTCGACATCTACGCGGACGTGGACCCGGAGGCAAAGAGGGCCGCCGTGGGCAAGGTGGACGAGAGCTTCGACCTGGACATGAGCTCGCCGGCGCTCTGGGAGCCGCAGGTCGCACAGCCAGCCGCCGAGTCGGAGGGCCTCACGTTCACCGTGGGACAGCTAGAGGCCATGCTCGCCGAGACCAAGCGGAGGGAGGCCGGCCATGAGGGCGCTTAGGGCACTGCTGCGGTTGCTGAAGGCCGTCGCGCGCATCGCGCTGCGCTGGATGTAGCCGCGCCGCTAGAGCCTACTCGAACCCGAGGTTCGACCTCCATGGGCCCCTTTACCTGTGAGGCCCTCGGACGGGCCGGCTTTACTCGAACCTACTCGAACCTACTTGGACCCGAGGTTCGACCTCCACGGGCCCCTTTACCTGTGAGACCCTCGGACGGGCCGGCTTTACTCGAACCTACTTGGACCTACTTGGACCTACTTGGACCCATGCAGGGAATAGTACTGCGACGGGTCGTGGGCGCTGTTGCCGTGCCAGTCCAGAATCCCCTTCTTTACCAGGGACTTGAGGACTGGTCGCGAGACCTTTACGCTGCGGCCGAGGTGGTCGGCGAGCTCTCTGGCGGTCACCCGCCCCCTCCCGTACACGTACTGGAGGGCGGCGAGCTCGTACTCGCCCAGGGCGCCAAGCGCGTCCTTGCCGATGTCACTCGCGATCGTGTCGCCCCGGCGCAGGACGCGCGAGGTCGCGCTGTTCTCGAGCGTGAGCCTCACCGAGGCGCCGTTCGGCTCCGAGAAGGTGGGCTCCCTCAGGAAGAAGCTCACCATCTCGTCGTATATGCGCTGCACGCCCTCGTTGAGCTCCCTGACCCAGCCGAACTCGACCAGGGTGCGCGCGATCGTAGGGTTGCGCGACCAGCGGGTGTACTTCATGTTCTCGAGCGTCACGATGTTGGGGAGCTTGCCCGGGCTCGTTATCTCGAGGCGGTCGTCGTACATCATCACGCGGATGTGGTCGCCGCTCATCGCGTAGTCGCGGTGTGTGACCGCGTTAACGAGCCCCTCGAACCAGGCGAACTCCGGGTACTCCGGTATGACCTTGAACCTGCCGTCGTCCCCGAGGTACTGGAACTCCCTCAGCTGGCTCGAGATGAACTCCTTCGCGCCATCGATGGTCTTGGGGAGCGGCCCGTCGAAGGTCCTGTCCTTGACTATGTTGAGCCTGCGCCCCGTCTCCATCTTGCTGCCGTCGAGGCGGATGACGCGCACCCGCGCCCACGGCATGAATCTGGCGGGGCTCTCCGAGAAGAGGAGGACTCCCGCGTTGGTGAGGTGGCCGTCCTGGAGGAAGCCGCGGCTCCGGAGGACCTGCTCGTCGCTCGCCTCCGTGCCGAGCTCGGCCTTGTAGCGGGCCATCACCTCGGGGTCCACGTCCCCTATCGAGGAGCGCTCCTGCACCTCGTCCTCGTAGCGGCGCTGGTTCTTGTCGTACTCGAGCGCCAACACCTGGTCGCGCTCGAGCTCGACGCTGCTGTCCTTCTAGCGCAGGAAGACCGCCTTGTCGCTGCGCCTGGATATGACGTGACCCGACGAGGGGCTTATTTCGAGCACGAGGATGCGGTCGTCCTCTCCTCGCGAGTTGATTACGGGGATTCGCGCGGGATGGACCTCCGGCACGGGCTCGCACCCCGCGAGCGCCGCCTGTTCGAACTCCTCGATGCTGCGCGCTCCGCCCCTCTTGAACCCGGTCACCGTGCCGTCATCCTCTATCCCGATGACCAGCTTGCCGCCCGACGCGTTGGCGAAGGCGCAGATGTGCCGGGCCGTCTCTTTGGGATTGAGCCGGGCACTCTTCCGGTCGAAGTACTGGTTCTCGTCCGCCTCGGCGAAGAAGCCAGGGTCGTTGTTGTCCAATGGCAGCTGCATGCGCGTCTCCTAAAAATCAGAAAGGGTGCAGTCCCGTCCCCTCTGGCTAGCCGAGCAGGGCGTTGAATACCTCCGAAGAGCTGGGATGCGTGTAGATGCCCTGCCCAAGCTCGGTTGCGCTCACGCCGTGCGCCATGCAGACGGCGACGGTGTTGATGAGCTCCTGCGCGTCCGTGCAGAGCAGGGCCGCCCCGAGGATGAGGTCAGTCTCCGTGTCCACGATGAACTTCGCCATGCCCTCGCTCTCGCCGAGGATCTTGGGGCGCGGCATCACCGCCAGGCTCGCGATCGGCGCCTTCCGCACCGCATACGGCCTGCCAGAAGCCGCAGCCTGCTCCTCGGAGACGCCCACCGTCGCGAGCGGGGGCTCCAGGAAGGTGGTCGTGGGCACCGTGCGTCCAGCGGTGCTGCGACCCGCCAGGCCGGGGTAGACCTCGGGCCAGGCGTCGGCGAGAATCACGCGGTGATCGTCGAAGGAGACGTAGGTGAACTGCGGGCCGCCGTTCACGTCGCCGGCAGCCCAGACGCCCTCGACGGAGGTCCTCAGGTGCTCGTCCACCTTGATGGCACCCCGCTCCGTGAGCTCGATGCCCGCCGCAGCGACATCGAGCGCAGCGACTTCCGGGCGACGACCCACGGCCACGAGGGCCGCATCGGCAACGACGCTGCGGCCGTCCTCCAGGACCACCCGCACGGCGCCGTCCACGTCCTCGAAGCGCTGCGTCCGCGCCTGGCAGACGAACTCGACGCCCCGGGCCCGCAGGACGTCCGCGGCACAGGAGGCGACGTCCTCGTCGAAGCGGGAGAGGGGCCGCGCGGCCGTCTCGAGCAGGGTCACCTTGGTGCCGTACGCCGAGAACAGCGTGGCGAACTCGAGGCCGATGGGACCACCGCCGACGATGGCGAGCTGCGCAGGCAGATGCTCGATGTGCTGGATGGAGGTGGAGTCGAAGACGCGGGGGGAGTCGATACCCGGGAGGTCGGGCCTAAAGGCGGCAGACCCGGTGTTGACCACGATGCGCGGGGCGCTCATGCGCACGACGCCCTCCGCCGTATCGACGGCGACCGCATGAGGGCCTACGAAATGGGCCTCTCCCACCACGACCTCAACGCCCGCATCGGCCACCATCTTGAGATTGGCGGCGTTGAGCTTGGCGATGAAGCCGTCACGGTGCTCCTGGGAGCGCGCGAACGCGGCGGCTGCCTCGGCGGGGCCTGCGGCGCCAGCGCTGGCGCGCCTGTGGCGGTCGGCATCCACCAGCAGTGTCTTGGTCGGGATGCAGGCGATGTTGATGCAGGTGCCGCCATACATCTGAGGGTCTCTCTCAATTAGGGCAACTGAATCGCCGGCCTTGGCCCGCTTCATCGCAATAGTCTTGCCCGCCTTGCCGAAGCCGATGACCAACAAATCATAGGTATGAGCCATAGCAACCATCCCAGTCTCCTCTACCGAGCGGCACTGCCAGCATGCACGTATGTGCAAAGCTTATAGCAAAATTCCGCACAATCCAGGCAAGGAAAACCAATGCGCACCCGGTCCTAGGGCCCAGGGTCAAGAGCGTGGCACGGGCACGGTAGCCAGGGCGAGCACAGCCGCAACGCTAACGCACACGCCTCCGGCGCACAGTCACGCGGCAGCTACGCCGTTTTCTGAGCGGCTTCTAACCTGCCAGAAAAAATCTTTGGCGGTCAAATGTTGGTCAAAAGAAAACCCTGACCTGTCTTCACAGGTCGGGGTTGTAGTTTTGGTCGCGGGGGCAGGATTTGAACCTACGACCTCCGGGTTATGAGGGCCTTGGATTGAGTTGACAGAAGGAGACACGAACCGACAATAGTGCCTGTGAGCTGGCCTTTTCGATGACGTTAGTACCGCTGCACGACACAAGATGACACTGGTTTTTTTCGCCAAAGTCACGGCAAAGTCACGGCACCTGGGTTGCAAGTCCGCAGCTCAGGTGCCTTTGCTTTGTGCAGGTGAGAAGAACGGTTGACTAGCGGGGCTCCACCCGAAGCGTCCTGCACAGCTCGGGCACCCACGAGACGACCTTCACCACGCCGCCCTTTGCCGCGAACTCGTCCATATGCTCGCGAGGGAGGTCCATTGAGCGCAGCACGGCCCAGCCGTCCGCATCCTCGGGCAAACTCTTGTCCAGCACGCTCGACCCGCGCCAATCGGACTCCCCGACGAAGGCGATGGCAAACCGCATGTCCCCGGCAAGGATGGCTCTGATATCACGCTTCAAGAAACGGTAGTCTCGTTCGTAGCCGTCGTAGTGCGTGTGCCAGCCGCCTATGCCCAGCGTGTACTCGCTGCCGAACTCCATCCAAATGCCCTCGCCGCCGGAAGGGTTCGCGACCTCGACCTCGGTCTCCTCGTCATAGAGGCGGCCGTAGCCCTCCTCGGCGTTGGTGTGCTCGACGATCTCGCAGCCCTCAAACAGCTTGAGGATGTCGGCCTTGCGCTCCCAAGGCCGCTCGATCTCCATGAAGAAGTCAACGGAGCGATAGCCATACGCGCCAACCTCTTCTTTGTCGAACGTAACACCTTCGAGCTTGAGTCGGTCACCCATCGGGTCGACCGCCAGCCAAGGATTGGTGCGGCTCTCGTCGTCGTAACCCGTTATCCAGCTCACGCCGAAAACGATCCACTGCGCCTTGGCATCCACAGGCAGCTCCACGGTCGCGGTCAGCCCGTCGGCGGTGGCGGTGTAGTCGTACTCGTGCTCACCGTGCCCGTGGGCGAAGTCCTCGAAGTCGTATTCGACGCCAATCACGAGCACGGTGCCTCCGCCCTCGATCTCGGTGGCCTCGAGACGCTCGCCGCTGTCCATGCTGCCCTCGCACGCGCACGAGGGGTCAAGCCTGCATTCCAGCACATGAGAAGCCCCGTCTGGCTCGTGCCGGTAGGCAATGCGCATATTGCCATCAACGGGGTGCCTCGTGCCGTAGTCGGAGGTGTCCACGACCTCCCACAGCCCGTCGGCTGAGTAAGGCTCGTTATCCAGCCACAGCCCCACGTTGCCCAGCGGCATCTCGATAAGCTCCATGACTACGCCTCCTCACCCAAGCTTTGCCAGCTAATCTCGTGCTCGTTGCGGAACCAATGGCCGTTCTCCTCGAAGGGCGATACATCCGCTTCGGGCTTGATGCTGCTCACTGCTTCGGGCCCGCGCACGATGTCGATGTCCTCCATGAAGTGCCAGTTGCGGTCGAAGACGATCTGCTCGTCATCGAAAACGAACGCCACCGCCCGTGTAGTGACGCAGACGCCCATGCGCTCGTCCTCGAAGTCGCGCTCCATCTCAGTGCATACCAACACGTCGCGGATGGTCGTGCCCACAAGCTCGTCAATCATCTCGTAGCCATCGGGACCGGCGGACTCGCCATGTTCCAATCGTCTGAAACGCAGGAGGCACATGTCCTCGAGATCCTTGTAGTAAGAGGCGCACACATTTGTGGCCGTCAGCTGAAACATGACGCCATCGACCTCGATGCCTATGTACTCCCAGCTCGTATCGACACCACCCAGTTCGCGCATGCGCTGAAACTTCCCCATGGTCTTGCCGATGAGCGACCCTAGCAGTTCAAGCTCTCCATCCTGTAGTTGCTTGGGATTGACCGTGCCGATGAAGGGTTCGATACCGAAGAAGTGCGGCCACGACATCTCCTCGGTCACCTCGTCGAACACCGTCCAGAAATCCACGTCGGGGTCGTCCGATATGTTGTCAACGAACTGGTAGAGCGGCTGCATCCGGTCGCGCAGGAATTCCTCAACGACATCCGCCGACTGGCAGGGCTCGGCCTTGCCGGTCGGGAAAGCCTTCTCGAACATCTGCCTGAACTCGCTGTAGATAGCCGGGTCTGCAGAGGTCTCGCCAGCCCACAGATGGGGATTGGCCTCGGAAAGGAAGTATCGTGCCTTCTCAGGAACGTCATCGCCGGGATGGTACCGCACTTCCAGCACATCGACCATAGCGCAGAACGTCTCCCACGCATCGAACTCCTTCATAACCGCCCCCTTCCAGAACAATGGCTGAGGACATTATCTCACGCGAGTAGGACACGAATATAACCAGCAAATGCAACAGTCTCCGATACTTCTTGCCAGACCGCCTAGCGATTGAAAGTCCAGGTTACTTCCAGGTAGTCCCTGCTGATGGTGTAGACACCGATGGTCTCGTGATCGGCATCGAAGAACTCCACCTCAAAGTCATCGTCGTTGTACTTGTAGACTATGGCACCCTCGACGCCGGCTTTGAGGTCTTCGAAGTCGCGCGTTAGGCGCACACAGTCAAGCTCGTTCATGAAGTTGCTCCCATCGCGTTAGCCCTTCCTCAGCCAAGTGCTGTCATCATCCACCTTGATGCCCCAGTGCTGCTCATAGGCTTCGACGAAATCAAGCACGACTTTCTTGAAGGTCTCAGCATCAACGCGCGTCCCGCCGAACTCGCAGTCGAACACGACGCCGTCTCCTGCGTTTCGGTTGTCCCACGACAGCTCGATCATACCGTTCTTATATTCAAAGAAGATGTCGGGGAGGATTGCGCCACCACGCTCGCTAATCCAAGTATGCTCAAAGGACCAGTTACCAAAGAGATCGTATTGAGCGTCAAGCTCGTCCATCTCTTCGTCCGTGCTATCGTCGTCGACCTCCGGGAGCTGGGCACGAGCGTACGCGTCCTTCTCCGCCGCGAACTCGCCCTCAGCTTCGATGGGGAACGGGTCTTCCGTTATATTGCGGGCAAAGCTGTTAAGCCATGCGACAAGACCCTCGAGATATAGCCACCTCGTGGTGTAGTGGCAGTCCTCTTTGGTGAACCCCAGCAGGTTAATCCCATTGGCCCACATGCTGATTTCCGTGCAACGATTGTCGCCGAGAAAGGCGCAGCCGATGGCAAAGCCGGAAGGATCGCCGACAACGATCTGCTCAGCGATAACCTCCCGTGCTCCCTCCATCTGTGATGCGCCCATCTATCGCTCCTTGATTGAATAGGGAAAAGTGGGGCTTATCGAGTATGGCAAGCCCAACCCTTCGAGCTGTAGCGCAGCGCACTTAATATCCTCAGCCTTGGCGGCAAGAAGGACGGTGGGCGCAGCCTCAATCATCCGCTTCGCGCCGAGATAGTTGCAGGCCGCTATGTCGGCCACAGCACGAATGGACTCCTTGGAATTTGCCGCGCCTTCCTCAATCGATAGCTCGTAGACCGTCTCGTCCGTGCGGATGGGGTCGATGTAGGTCCTCGCCAAGGCATCCCCGCAGTTCGGGCAAGTCCAGGTGAGCGTTGACCCATCAATGCTCTTCTCCATCTCGGTGCCGCAGTTGTCGCACTTCATCGACTTCCCCTCCTTTGCGGGTAGAACGTCTTGAACGTTCCCATTTTACGACGGTTTGCCCGGCCATGACCATCATCGTCGGCCACATAGTGAGTTCCGCTTGGCCTGGCCCAAAGAATGCTCGTCGGTGCTGTAACGGCAACGCCAAGCTTATTGGCCAAGTTCTGAGCGAATCCGTCATCGAGCTTGCCCGTGCTGCACAATAGCAGCCTGATTTCCTGCCCATGGTACCCAGTGCTGTGCTTGATGAGCTTTGCCGCAACGCGATGGTCTATCAGCATCTTGCTACCGTTGTGGGTGATTTCAATAGATGTGGGCGATCCGTGGGCAATTACGTCGAATGTGCCATTGGCATCTACATCACGTCTGCGAGCAATGAACTTGGCAAAGTTGTCGTTCGAATCCATGTAGGTGACGTCACCCGCAGCTGCAACAATGACGGCGATGGAACCAGGCGCGTCCAACAGTTGTTGTGGGTTGCCTCTCGTCCCATGGAAACGGTTGCTGCTTCCTTTAGCCACGCTCGCGGCCCCCAATCTGCCCGCGACCGCGCCCCTCGAAGGCGTAGATAGGAATCCCCAGCTCGCGTGGGTAGTCGGACACGCCATACGCCTCCGACCCGTACCACACCAGCCCGCTCGGGCGCAGCTCGTCGCAGGCGATGCGCAGCCCCTCGCAGAAGAGCTTGCGGTCGTCAACATCCTTGATGCAGGCCCTCGCGCCAACGCCGATAAGCGACCCGTGCGGCAGGCCGTCGAGCGCCCAAGAACGGGTCAGCTCCTCCACGCGCACGTTGGGGATCACCTCCATCCCCAGGTGGTGCTGCATCCAGAATCCCGTGGCCCGGTCGCGGTAGGTGTTCCACACCTTCATTGCGCCTGGGAAGTCCGTGCAGGAGGAGAAGTCCGCCGAGACGGCACCTGCGAACTTCTTGAGCCGCTCGGCGTACCGCTCCGGCTGCGTCCAGACCCGCTCGAACCGGAAATCGTCCTCGTAGAACATCACGTAGCAGTGGAAGTCGCGGCACTTGTCGTTCACCGCCTCGGAGAACGGGATTAGCCCCTCGGGCACCCTCTGCGTACCCTCGATGCAGGGCATGTCGAACTCGCCCTCGAACCTCGCCCCGCGCACCAGCTCGGCGTGGAACACGTCGCGCTTGTGCATGGGCTTCCACTTGTGCGACCTATCAGCCATTGGTCACCTGCTTTCATCGTCGAAATGCTGACGATGTAAGCTTCGCCCCATGTCACAAGCTCGCTCTAGGAACGGTTCACAAGCGATTTCACAGAGATTTGGTGCGCGGTAGCCGGTTCTAGGCGGCGGTGAGGTAGCCTGCTTGCCCGGTCTTGTCGATGCGCATGTAAGTGTAGCTCGTGTTGCCCGAAGACCACGCCGTGCCGTTGCCCCCGACTAGCGACCGGTAGTTGTAGAAACACTGCATGCCGGATATGCCGCTCGTGGGCAGTGCCCAGGTGGCGTCGGCGTAGATCGTCGTGAGCGACCCGCAGCCGGCGAAGGCATAGAAGAGGTCGGTGAGGTGAGACGGGTCGAAGCCCCGGAAGTCCATCTCGGTGAAGGCGCAGGAAGAGAACGTGTAGCGCAGGGACGAGACGTTCGCCAGGTTGCCCAGCCCGGTGATGGTGGCGAGGTTTGAGCAGCTGTAGAAGAGGTAGATCAGCTTGAGGTCGGCGAAGCCTCCCATGTCGGAAGCGAAATGCACGCTCGTGAGCTGTGGCCTGTTGGAGGCGTCCCAGGGCGTGAACCCCATGCCCTGGTACTTGCCTATTGCGCAGATCCGCCCGGATGCCAGCAGCTCACGCGTGGAGTCGGGAGTTGCCGTCGCCGTGAGCACCGCCTGCCCGTCCGCGTAAAAGTGCCCCCAGAACCACGTGCGATTGTCGGCGTTGGGGTTGGTCAGGACGCCGCCCGCCCCCAGCTTGCAGACAGACCCCGCGCTCGTCGTGGAGGGCACGAAGCCGTCCGTGCCGCCCACGAGCCGGGAGCACCCGTAGAACATGGAGCCGGAGCTGGCGATGGCGTTGGTGAAGCTCGTGGCGTAGATGGTCTCCAATGCCCCGCAGGAGGTGAACATCTGCGTGCCGTTGGTGAAGTCGGAAAGGTTCTCGAAGCCCACCACCTCCGTGCAGTTGGCGAAGGCGTTGAACCAGTAGGCGCAGTTGGTGATGCCCAGCCCCGCGATGGACGAGTCGATGTAGACCCGCTTAACGTCAAGCTTGATGGAATCCCAGGGACGGGCGGATGCGGACGAGTACCCTGCGGTATCCACCTCGAACACCTGCTGGATGGTGCCGCCGGATGCCGAGTAGCGCCGCTCGTAGTAGTTGATTTCGAGAGTGCCGTTCGTGAGCAGCAGCGCGCGCACCTTGAAGCCAACGTCCCACTCCAAGGCAAGAATGGCAGGCGCCATGTCCTCGGGCCGGTAGAGCGTGCTTTCCCCGTTCTGCCCGCGAATGGCATCCGCGATGCCCTCGAAGACGCGCTCGCTCAAGATGCCCGATTCAAGCGCCTTGTAAGGCTGCGCCTGGTAGTTGCCCGCATCGGTGCCGTCAAGCGCCGCGACCGCCGCCGCCATTTGCCTGGGCTTGTAGAGCGTGGCCGTGCCGTTCTGGTAGCGGATCGCGTTCGCGATGTCCGTGAGGATGCTCGTGTTTATGGTTCCGACAGCCATCAGAACTCCTGATCAGAGAGGTCGTTGAGGTCGGCGATAGCCGCGCTGATCTGCTGGTTCACCCAGGTCTGTGTTGCGTAGGCAGAGAGGTCGATGGAGAGCGTGCCGTTGGAAAGCGACAAAGGCGAAGCAGGTGAGAAGGTCGTCCCGTCTGCGCCCGCCGGCCCGGTCGGCCCCTGGATGCCCTGCGGCCCCTGCTCGCCCGTCGCACCCGTCTCGCCCTTAAGCCCGTGGAAGTCGAAGGCGAAGGTGCGGGCTGATGCGGTCCCGCCCAGCGTGACGCCCACGGTCGGCGTGCCTGTGGCGGCATCGACCGTGGCGGACGCACTGGTTATCGTCGCGCTCACGCCGTCATCGCCCGGATCGCCCTTCGGCCCTTGCGGCCCCGTGTCGCCGGTCTCGCCCTTCTCACCCTGGGGGCCGGTCGCACCCTGCGGCCCCATCTCCCCTTGGACGCCTTGGATACCCTGCGGCCCGATAAGGTTTGCGGAGCTTGAGCCGGATGCGGAAGTCACGGTGAGCACGGTGTCGTCCCAGGAGTGGGTGCAGCTCACGCCGTCACTGCCAGCGGGTCCAGTCTCACCTTGTGGCCCGGTCGCACCAGTCGGCCCGACCTCGCCCTGCAAGCCCTGCGGGCCTTGCTCGCCGGTATCTCCCTTGTCACCCTTCTGGCCCTGCGGCCCAGCCTCGCCCTGGATGCCTTGCGGCCCGGTCTCGCCTGTGTCCCCCTTATCGCCCTTGACGCCCTTGGCAACGTCGGCCGTGGTGGTGCTGTTCCTATCGGTGATGGTGATGGTCGCGCCTTCGGCGGTCTGGATCACGGTCGCAACCGGGCTGAACCCGTCCAACTCACCGCTTGCAGCCGCCTCCACAAGCGCCACCCGCGCCTCGTCGGCGTTGCCCGCAGCCGTGTTGGCAAGCGCGGCGGCCCGGTTCGCCGCATCCGCCGCATCGGTCGTTACGCTCGTGGCGTTCTCGTAGGCGCGGATCGCCTCGATGAAGAGCGAGAACCCATCCCCGGATTCGGCTCCGCCAATGACGACCTGCTCCACGTGGATGCAGAACACCCGCGAGGAGATTGCGGCCTCATCCTCGGAGACGACCACCTGCGCATACACGATGCCCTCGTGCCCCGCCATCGTAGCCGGGTAGAAGATCTGGAAGGTGCCAGCGGAAGCATCAACAGCCACGAACTCCTCTGTGCCGCGCACGTGCGCCTCCTGGTGCCGCCAGGCAAGGTAGACGTTGGCATTGGAGAGGTCGACCGCCTCGCCGCCGCGCTTCACGGCTAGCGAGATCCCGCGCCCGTGCGCATCGGCGGGAGAGGCCACGAAGACATCCCCGATCACGTCGTCGGCGGTCTCCCACACCAGCTCGTGCAGCCCGTATCCGTCCAGAGCGCCCATAGCACCTCGTTCCAGCTCGAAGTTCCCGAGAGAAGCTTACGTTGCCGTCACGAGCTGGCCTTTAGAAGTCCAGGCCGGACAGGTCATCAAGTGCTGCGATGGCATCATCCACGTAAGACTGCGTAGCAATCGTCTCGACCGTGCCGGTAGAGGTATCCACTGTGACAGCATCTGCTATGGCGTTCACGTTGTCGGTCGCCACACCAGCAGCGTCCTCCACAACGGCCATGCGCTCCATGAGCGAGCTCGTGGCAGAGTAGGTGGCCTGCTGCACCGTGCCGATAACCACGCGCACGGAAACCGTGTCGCTGAACGTCCGCACCTGCTTGACCACCCGCGCCTTCAAGCGTCATTCGGGATCGCGCGACGTGTCGATGACGGCAACCGTGTCGCCCAGCATCACGGGCACGTCGCCCTCGACCAGCGCCACGTCGATGTCGTAGGAGACCTTGGGCTGCGTGCAATCGGCCAGGGCCGCGCGGGTGACCGCAAGCAGCAGGGTCGGGTCCTCGATCTCGCTGAAAGTGACTTGACCAAATGAATGCACTTTGGCCGTTCTGTCCGCGTTCCACCGCCCCCAGGCAAGCCGCGCCTGCTCGTCGCCGACCCAGTTCACGCCATTGTTCACGCTGCCGAAGGTCAGCTTCCTGCGGTAGCCGCCCGTCCAGTTGCCGTTCTCGTCCACGTTGGGCAACCCCGCACCGAAGCCGTAGAGCGCCGTGTAGACCTCATCCTCAAGAACGGTTCTCGTGCATCGCGCCAGGTTCTTCCCGTAGGTGAACCGCGCCCCGCGCCATGCCCCGACCCGCTCCACGATAGAGAGCGTCCGCGATGTCACGCGCCCGTCGGCAACCGTTATCACGCCCGAAGCCTCGCCGCCCCAGACCTCGCATACGCGCCGCAGGGCAGCCAGCGCGTTAACGTGGTAGAGCCAGCAGCCCCTGCGGCCAAGCTCGCCGCACGCTCCCACGGCCCAGCGCGAGTTGGCAAGCGCCGCCGTCAGCGCCCTCGTTGCCGTGGCGTTGGCAAGCACCGTATCCTCGATGAAGTCGTCCAGCAGCTCGCACAGGGAAGACTCCGCATACACCGAGCAAAGCCCCTCAAGCGGCTCGTCCGTGCGGACCACGACAAACTCCCGCCAGCGCCCGTCTAGGTCGTCGTGCCACACCAGTCTATCGCCCTTGGCCGGAACGTCCCGGCACTCGAACTCAAGCGTGTCCTCGCCGCCCAGCTCCTCGGTGTGGACCAGGGCACCCGCGACGGCAAGCACACCGATCCGCTCGTCGAACCGGTCGAACCAGTGCAGGGTGGGAACGGCCCCGGCCATCACAGCCACCTCTCGCGCCAGACCACCACATGGGAGGAGCATCCCGAGAAGGTCAGCTCCACCTGCCCCGGCTCCAGGCAGAAGAAGTCGCTCGATAGCGAGACGTCCGCACGCGCGTCAATGCCGTCCAAGGTGACGGTCTCGCGCCCGCAGTCGATGATAACGTCCTCGCCGCCGATGAACTCATGCTCGACGCGCACGAATGCGCCACCGCACCCGACCTCCACGGCAGAACCAGCCGCAGCCTCCACGATGAAGACTGGCCACGTGGCCCACGTCCCGCCGACCGTGAAGCTGGTGCCGTCGCTCGTGCGCGAGGCCCCGTAGGCCACCGGATCGTAGCAGGTGAAGGTGACATCGCACGACGCATCCCCGGTCACCGAAGACCAGGGAGAGGCCGCCGTCACCACTGCGTCATGCCATTCGAGCCCGGGGTACCCCGGCAGTACCAGCACGCCGCCGTCAGGGGCATAGAGCCATGAGCAGATCCGCCGTTTCAAGGCCGAAAGCCCCGCCTCATCCAGCGCCTCGCGAGCGTCCAGGAACAGCCGCACCCGAACAATGCGCGGGACCAACCTGCTGCCCAGCAGCAGCTCGCCCGCACGCCCCGGTACCACCTTGGCCGTCGGCACCACAGCATGCGGCCCCTCAATGACCTCGCAGGTCGTGCAATCCGAGAAGTCGTGCCCGCCGTAGGTGATGGAGCTCATACCAGCCCCCTCGCACGCGAGTAGGCGATGGAGCGCCGCTGAGTCTCGAGAGCGATCTCGTCGACGCCCCTCAGCTCCGATTTGCGGCCCTCGTCGGCGCCGTCCGGCTCTTTGCCCATGTTGGGCACAACAGCCCGTTCAACGGGCTTCTGCGCCCTCCTGCGCACCTTGCCCGCGTTCATTGCGGCCTCGCAACCGTCACGTACACAGCAAACCCCCACAGATACCGTCCCGACCCGTCGCGCCCACGGTACTCCGGCGCGTCCGTGTCCAGCCCCACGATGCGGTTCAGGAAACCCGCAGCGTGCTCATCCCAGTCGGCAAATCGCAGCGCCCGCTCGCACGCCAGCGCCACGGCCTCGGCCACAGCATTGACCTCCCTGCACACCACGACCTCCACCACGCGCTCGCCGCGCTCGGCACCCACCTGCTCGGAGTCCCGCTCGTACCCGCCCGGTACCACAACAATCGGCTCGGCGCACACGAGCGGAGACAAAGATTGTGTGAAAACGGATGTGAATTGGGCCTCTACCAGCATCTTCGCGACCAGCCCGCACACGGAGCCGCGCGCCGCCTCGTACTCAGCCATCACCGAAGCGTCGCTCATCGTACCGTCAGCTCCCAATGGTGCACGCGCCCGCCGACCGTCTCGCACCGCTTGCAGGCCGCGACCAGCAGAGACGCCCCGCCAATCTCCACCCGCGACCCGGCGGGCACCTCGAAGGCCCCAGCCGAGTTGACGGCATCCACGTAGACCTTCCCGGCCCCGCCATCGACCGGCCTATGCACGTCATCCACCACGCTCTGCGTCCGGCAGAACCTCACGTTGCGCACGAGTCGCCCATCGGCGAACGTCCCGTCCGCCCGCACGACCCGCACCACCATCGTGTCCGGCAGCAGCCGCCTGGGTATCGGCCGAAGCACAACCATCACCGCACCCCGCAGAAGGCAAGCCCGGTCCCATATAGCTCGGCCACAGCGGCGGCGGTAGCCTGCTCGGCCCCGGTCGCAACCCGGTCGCTCACGTACTGCGACACCTTGAAGTCTCCCAGCGAGAACCCGCCCACCTGACCAGACCCGAACTCCGCAAACGCATCCACAGCCGCACACACCGCCCGCTGGTAGGCCGCGTAGGCCGCAGCGTTCGCCTCCGCGTCCACCACGGCCCCGCCCGTCAGCTCCACCAGCAGCCGACGCGCGGCGGGCATCGCCGAGTGGAACCCCTCCACCGGCAAATCCCCGCAGTACTCGTCCCGGTAGAACTCGTATGTCACGGCCACGGCACCCACAATAGTCCCTACGCCTTCGCCGCGCTCACGTGGACACCCGCCAGCTTGTTGTCGAACAGCTCAACGATCCCGTACTTGCGGTACTTCATCATGTAGCTGTCCAGGTTCTCGAGCTCCGAGGGGTCGAACACCTTGCTCGCCACGTGCTTGTCGAACTTGATCACGGCCGACCGTTCCACCACCATGAAGTTGATGGCCTTGCCGGACGCCGCCTTGCTGTAGCCGAAGCTCGCCTCGCCCGAGTTCAGCGTGATCGCCGTGTAGAACCGCGTCTGCGGCACCTCCACGATGCGGGCGAAGCGCGTGAGCACGGCGTTGGAGCGCGTGGGGTTCGCCAGCGAGAAGTCGTCGAGCGTCCCCTTGAGCGTCGGCGTGATGAAGAGGATGCGCGACCCCGTGGAGACCTCGGCCTCGTCCATAGCGTTGGTCACGTCCCGCAGCGACGCCAGCACGTCCGCCGCCGTGGCCTTGGAAAGGTCCTCCTCAACCGGCGTCACGCCCGCATGCGAGGCGATGGTCGCGAAGGTGAAGGCGTCGGCCTCGGGCGCCACCTGGGTGCGCTGCAGCTCCGCGCCCGCCTCGATGAAGCAGTCGAGCACGCCGGCCTCCTCCACGTCCATCACGTCGGCCACCAGCTTGATGCCCCGGTCGTAGTTGAAGGTCTTGGTCTCGAACTCGTAGGTGATGGAACCCGTCTTGTAGCCCTCGTTGCGGGTGTAGTCGCCGAGTCCCGTCACGGAGATCTTGGGGATCATGATCTCCTTGGCGTTGTGCCCCGCACGCCGCATGCGCCGGGGGCTGTTCAGCACGGTGGAGACCGCCGCCCGCTGGTAGACCTCGTCCAGGATGGTCGTGTAGTTCTTGGTGTACGCGATGTCGTTTGCCATGTCAGCTCACTACTCCTTGTCGTCGTCGAGGCCAGCCAGCTTGCGCCACCGCCTCATCTGGTTCTCGTCCCTGCTTGCCACCCCTGCGGGGGACAGACCCGTGGTGCCAGCCTCCGGCTTGGCCTTGGCATCGGAGAAGAGCCACGGCTCCGCCTCCTTGAGCACAGCAACGTCGCCGCCGTGGTCGTCCAGCAATGCCTTGGCCGCTTTCACGTTGCGCACGCCCGCAAGGCGTAGCTCGAACTCGACTCGCTCGGAAGCCGCCTGGGCCTTCACCCGCTCGATCTCGGCGGAGAGCCTGTCGGCGTTGGCCTTGGTCTGCGCCGCCTCGGCCACCTGACCCTCCAGCTCCTTGATGCGCTCCTCCTGCTTGGCGAGCAGCGCCTTGAACTCGTCGGTGCCACTGTCCGTGGCGGTCACTTCTTCTTCCGCGTGCTGCGTTTGGTTGTCCGCTTGCCCTTGCGAGTGCTGCTGCGTCTCTGCCGCCTGCCCGCCATCGGTACCCTCCTTCATCGGTGGACCGCCTTTCTGCTCGGGAGGCGAGATACGAAACGCCCGCCTCATCTAGCTCGTACAAGAGCAGATTAATCAGGTGTCACAAGGTCACGTCTTGCGTGTAAAACGATGCTGAATGCCCACGGACATATGATGCGCTGGTATCATAGAGAGCTGCTTGGCAAGGTGGTTGTTCTTAGCCTGCTTGCCATGCGGCGATTCATCACCGCAAACAGGGATTGAGGTGTTCCATAATGAGCGAGCAACCAAACATTCTGGCTGAGATTGCCAATCAGATTCGCGAAAAGAAGCAAGAGGTGCGTTACAGCACCCGCGAGTATGTTGCGGAATACCTCATAGCGAAGTTCAAACAGGATGATTTCTATATTCCGTTGGAGTACCAGCGAAACTTTGTCTGGACAGACAAGGAATGCAGCTACTTCATAGAATCTGTCCTCATGGGCTTGCCTATTCCCTACATGTTCTTTGCCGATGCGGATGAAGGGAAAATCGAGATTGTCGACGGTGCCCAGAGGATGACCGCCTTAGCCAACTTCGCTAACGGCGAGCTGACCCTGACGGGACTTGAAATGCTCACTACGGTTAACGGCAAAACATACGCGGACCTTCCTAGAGAAGTGCAAAGACGATTTGACAATTCCAATTTCCGTGTGGTTTTCCTAGAAGAGGGCACAACGGTTGAGGTTAGACAAGAGATATTCCGACGTATCAATTCTTCTGGCAAGAAACTTCGCTCACAAGAAATCAGGCGAGGATCGATGGATGGTGGTTTCAGCCGTCTCGTGTCAGAGTTGGCGCAAAACACCTTGTTCAAGGAACTTGCCCCTCTGAGCGAGACCGCGCGCAAGCATTTTGATGACCTGGAGCTCATTACGCGGTTTTTCGCTTATGCAGATGGCTACCCGGCGTTTGATGGCTACAAGGATCGCGTGGCCGAATATCTCGATAAGTACACCGAGGCCATGGATCGCAAATTCGAAGAACAGGCTGACCTGAGAGAGCAATATACGGCTCGATTCAATGACATGCTCAACTACGTCAAGGGCGCAATTGGGGATCTTGGATTCAGGAAGACGCCGACGGGCAACTCAACACCGCATGCTAGGTTCGAGGGAATATCTGTGGGTGTTGCAATCGCGTTGGAAAAGAAACCCGATCTGCCAGTTCAAGATATGTCATGGGTTATGGACGAGGAGTTTCAGCAATTGGTACGCTCCGATTCTGCCAACGTGAAGGCCAAGCTGAGCTCACGCATTGACTATGTGGCCGAGAAGCTGCTAGGAAATCGGTAGGCACTATGGCAGACAGCAATTTGAACCTCGCCTATGAGCAGGTCTATCAGGATAGACTTGCGGAAACCAAGAGCATGATCACCCTTGCAACATTGCTTGATGTGCTAGACCAAGGCATTGCTGGAAGCATGACTTACCAAGACGTTATGGGCAAGGCATACGAGGAGGCTCATAGCGCAAATCCGAATGGTGTCCCTACGAACCTCCCTGACGTCACGCTCGTCTCAAGCGTCATCCGCTCGAACGTGAAAATCATGATCTACAACATTATCGAGTTCTCCGTCACAAGCCTATTCCAGGCTATTTATGATCGCCTTGAAGATGAGAATTGCAGCTATGTCGATGTCTCGGAGAAGCTGCGCACGCTATGGCACCATACGCGCATGCGCAAGCTAAATGACCCAAACGCAAGTAACGAGACGGCAGAACGGACAAGCAAAGAGCTTCTTGATGAGGTGATTGCTAAAACGACGGTACATATCACCGCACGTCAAACCATGCCCGGTGGCAACCTTGATGGAAAAGAGATTCTCAAGCTGTTCGATAACCACGGAATCTCTGTTCACGCGGCTGGTAGTGGCTATAGAGAGGACGAGCTTAAGGACATCAAGGATCGCAGAAACGCTTTGGCTCATGGATCCATCTCGTTTGCTGATGCAGGCAATCAAGTGACCACCTCCGAGCTTGCAGAGCTAATCACTCATGTCGACTCGTTCCTCATGCAGCTTCGCTCGGATGTCATCTCCTACCTCGATTCCGGCGAATACAAGGCGGACGGGACAGTCGCGAGCGAAGCCTAGCTAGCACAGGCTGCAATAATGCTCTTGCCGACAGCCTCGCCGAGCTTCGGCGGCACAGCATTGCCGATGTGACGCGCAATGGCCTTGCGGCTCAACTTCTCGCCCGGCTGGATGAATTTGTATCCAGCAGGGAAGCTCTGCAAGATTGCCCCCTCGCGCAAGGTAAGCGCACGGTCTTGCTCAGGATGACCAAAGCGCCCCGTGCCATACATGTAGAACTGCGTGGTGATGGTCGGAGATGTCTCGTCCCAGGCCATCCTGCCATAGACAGATGGATAGGTCTGCCCGCTGTCCTTCTTGTGGCAGGCAAGCTTCAAGTCTTCCGGCCAATCCCTCCATGTGCCATTGGGCACCGATGCCTGAATCCGTTGCAAATTAATCTTGGAAAGCGCAGACGCCGTTTGCAATGGATCGCCTTCGTACACTCCGCCAGCCTTCACGGCGGGGAGGCTACCGATGGCTTGCCGCACCGTAACCGCATTCGCCTCGTCATTGGTCGGCTCGATCAAGCTAATTGCACCCTTCTTAGATGCAAGCAAAAGCAAACGTCGACGATGCTGGGGCACTCCATACTCCTCGGCCTTTACCACGCTATAGGTTACGGAATACTCCAACTCCTCGAGCTTGACCACGAAGTCCGTGAAGATGCTCTCCTTCACCAGCTCGGGCACGTTCTCCATCGAAATGTAGTCCGGCTTGACCTCTTCCGCAAGCCTGCCGAACTGGGCAAGAAGCCCCCAGTCCTTGTGGCGGTCACGGTGCTTCTTGTCCTTGCGGTGGGTGGAGAAGGGCTGGCAAGGCGCACAACCAACAAGAACCTTGATGTCGAAGTCCTCAAGGAGCTTGTTGATCTCCTCGCCGGTGACCTCGCCGACGTTCTTGCAGATGAAAGAGCCCTCGCCGTTGTTCGCCTCGTAGGCATACTTGCAGGAGGAGTCGAGGTCGATTCCGGCAACCACATCAATGCCGCTAGACCGAAGGCCATACGTCAGCCCGCCTATTCCGCAGAATAAGTCAACAGCCCCGATCTTGGGGCTGTCCGCAATCGTGGGTATGTCAGCCCTGGTACCTATGACTACTCCCAACCTGCGCTCAAGCCTCGTATCACCTTTTGGAGCCAACCGCAAGAGCCGACTCGTTTGCAACTTCCTACAATATCAGCTCGTGGAGAGTTTGTGAACGAGCAATCGTCAAACTGCACCACCACTCCACCGAACTAACAGGCATGGCTCCGCGTCCTGTCTGCGCGTGCACGTCATGAGCCGGCTTCATGGTGGCCGACCGTCACAAAGTCACTTGGCGAGATGGGGCAATCTAGCGTGTCCCGCACATCTAATCCCGAAGCTGTTACGTGGAATCGCCCAACATAGCCCCCAACATGTCCGCACTCAGCGGCACCCCGGCTAGATACGCATCAAACACCACCCGCGCAGGCAACGCATACAGCTCCACCACGTTCGATAACGGCGCTTCCTCATCGGCGATTACACCGGGGAACCGCACCCGCCCCCTGTGCTCTATCACGTCACCCGCAGACGGCGCAACGAAGGCGTTCACCACCGCATCGAAGCAATGGTCGATCACGAACCCGCGATACGCCGCCTGGTAGAGGAACTGCTTGGTCACCGACTCCACGCCCGGCACGCCGCGCACCTCGGCGCCCAGCGTCGGCGTGTAGTACTTGGCGTCGAGGATGGCGAACACGCGCCGCCCGTCCGCGCCGCGAGCGAGCAGCACCGTGTCGGGGATGAGCGTGGCCACCTCTCCGCAGCCGGACTCGTCGCCGACATTGCCCATCGCGCTCCACTCCGGCCTCGGGATGATGTCGAGCAGCGTCTCACCGCACCTCGCGTCCCAGCCTTCGGCGAGGTCCAGCCCCAGATCCCCGAGGCGCTTGCCCAGCGTATCGTCGAATGCCACCTTGCAGGCAAGCTCCCACACGTGGTAGAAGGTCGACGTCCCCAGGCAGAGCGGCGTGTCCGCCCGCACGGTCGTGTCGTCCTCGCCCACGTAGCGCAGCAGCAGGTCTATCACGTCCTGCTTCCACGTCACGTACTGCACGCCGCGCTCCCGCTCCAGGCGGTAGGAAACGAAGTCTGCGTCGCCGAAGTCCTCCACGTCGGCGTCCGACAGCCATACCTCGTCGAGCGCCAGCAGGTCGGCAAGTTCGCTCTCCTGCATGAACTCCGAGCACTTGGTCAGCACGCAGCGGTGCAGCCGCATCACGAAGTCGGCGGCATCCTGGTCGCTCTCGTTGGTCTTGTAGTCCACGTATATCGGCCTGCCGCCGCTCAGGTAGGGCAGGTTCGTGTTGATAGTACGCTCCCAGTTGATGTCGCCCGGCCCGTTGTCGGCCAGCGTGCGCACGTAGTTCGAGTACACGCCGTACTCGTCGTACATCTCGAGCAGAGCGAGCATCAGGGCAAGGCGGTCGTTCGCCCTCATGCCCTCCTCGGTCATGGCCGCGATCTGCGAGTAGCTGCCACCGCTCTTGCGCAGCACGCGGAAGACCTGGCGCATGGCCGCCCGCAGCCCGTCGCCGGGATCGTGCGCGTCGGCCACGGGCAGGTACTTCGGGTACACAATCAGGCAGAGGTCATCCACTAGCACCAGCCCCACGTAGACGAACTGGTACTTGCCCCGCGCGTCCGCCTCGAAGTCCGCGTCGTACTCCTCGCCGTCGTCGCTTGTGCGCAGCTTGAGCACCCCATGGGCGCACAGCCGCTCGACCAGGCGCATCGTCGCGGCGGCGTCGAGGCCCAGCAGGCGGGAAAGGCTCTGAGGCGTGTGGAACGACAGCTCGCGGACATAGGCCGTCTGCATGGGCCTACTCCTCGACTTCTGCGGTGTCTTCGCCCTCCGGCATGCCATCGTCCGGCGCGTCCTCGGCAAGCGGTGCGCCTATCCACTTGAAGGCCCGCTCACCCTTCTCCCGGAAGTCCTTGCACACCAGCGAGTAGGTGAGCGTACCCTCGCGCGAGAACACCTTCGACTTCTTGGTCTTGACCGCGTCCTCGAACAGGTAGAGCAGCACCTTGTCCTGGAAGGTCTCGGTGAAATGCTCGGCGTCTTCAAGCCGCGGCGGTGATATGAAGAACGGACCCAGCAGCTTGTCCTCGTTGATGCCGGCCTCGAGCAGCACGCGGTTGATGCCGCGCCGCAGCTCGTCCCAGCTCACCAGGCCGCCGTGGCCCGCCACGGGCACGCGGTACCGCCCGATGGCGGCGCTGCCTGCGTCGATGTCCATGTAGTGGAAGTCCCAGCGGCGCTTGAAGGCCGTGTCCATTGGGAACACACCCTGGTCCGCGCTGTTCATGGTTGCCCAGATGTAGAGATTAGGCGGCAGGCACAGCCGCTCTGTCTCGGCCTTGAGGCGCATCTGTTCGGAAATCAGCTTCATCGGGTCGCTGATGTGCGCGTTGGTCGCGTACTCGGGCAGGAAGACCCGCAGGTAGTTGCGCATCTCTATGGGCGTGGCGACCTCGTACTCGCTCGTCCCGTCCGCCTTGCGGTCGAGCAACTGGAATATGTCGCCGAAGGCTGCGGCGGGGTTGGCGCGGTTGATCTCCTCGATTACGAGCAGGTAGTTCGTGCCGGGGTTCTGCACGGCCTTGATGTAGGTCTCGAGGAAGGGCCCGGGCACAAACCGGTAGGTTATCTCCTCCTCAATCTTGCTGGCGGGGTCGCCCTCGCCCTGCTCCTTGACCTCAGAATAGGGCTTGTAGCAGCCGACGAACTGGGCATAGGTGTAGTCCGGGTGGAAGGTCACGCGCGTCACGTTGGTCTTGTCGAAGCAGCCCGGCTCGTCCGCCGTGCCGACTGCGAGCTTGTTCAGCTCGTATGACTTGCCCGTGCCGGGAGCGCCGAAGAAGATGAGGTTGCGGGGTTGGTTGATCTCGGGTGCAATCTCGTTCTGATAGCGTTTCATAACGTCATCGAAGGAAGAACGGTCGTCTTCCTCCTTCGCAATTATGGGTTCCAACTCGGGATATGCCTCAACGATGCCGGCGAACGTCCCGGGCTGTGCAATGTCACAGGATAACAACAAGGCGCCTATATCGCTCTTCGGGGAACTCTCGACCACACGAATCGTTTGGTTCGCGAAGTCATCCATGCCGAACAGGGCCATCTCCGAATACCTCACGTATACCGATGGCGCAACTTCAAGCAGATCAGGCTTGGTAAGCGACTCTTCGAGAACGTAACCGATGGAAAGCGCAGTAGTAGTGTCATCATTGTGCCCAGCACCGAGCTTCACGTCTTCGATTCTTGCCAAGGCGCGGAATCCCTGCTTCCAGGAAGTCGGGATGCCCTTTGAGTTGTCGGAGCCAAGCCAAATGAGAGCATAAGAGCCAACAGCGATAGTGCGCGGAACCTGTTTGCACACGACAGGGTGCCTGGACAAGAATGATGCACCAAAAAGCTCCCCAAACGTGTCCCGCATCATGGACACCAACAGCGGAGATTAGAATGTGGCTCACGCACAACCGTCTTGCGCTTGCGGCGTTTGAAGATTTCTTTGCCGCCACCCCTGGCCGCTGGCCTGGCCGTGCGCTGCCAACCTCGGGTTGGGCCGCAGCTCGGCCAGTCCATCGCCCAGCGCAGGCGGCAAAACACTCCCAGCAGCGGTCACACCAGCAGGCACCGCACACCTCCGGCCAGTCCGCCTCAGCAGCTCCACCAGCGACCCCACACAACCGCACAGCAGCCCCTACGCGCTCGCATGCGCCAGCATCCCATCCGAGCCCGCCAGAGCCACCAGCGACCGCATACGCGCCTCGTAGCAGTCCGCACAGTGATACGGCACCCAACCGCCCGAATTGTCGCCAGGAAGCCCGCATGCGGCCCCAGAGCGCCCCCACAAAACCCGGATGTCCCCACACAGGCAAGCCCATCCCGAGAGCGCCATACGCAATCGCATCCGGCGGCTCTACGCGCCCTCAGAGACGGTGCCGACGGTCCCGGACACCCCCTTGCCCTTGAGGCCCCGCGCACGCGCCTTGGCGGTCTTCTCGTCCTCGCCGTACCACTTGACGCGGTACTCCCAGGCGTTCATGGTGACGCCCACCTCGGCCATGTCCTGGGCCTTCTCCGCCGCCGTGTCGGTCACGATGGAGTCGTCGAACATCACGCCTATGGTGCCCTCGTCGGGCACTTCCGCGCCCAGCGTCCGCGAGCAGGCAAGCGCCGCGTGCGAGATCTGCGCCAGCGCTCCCTGCAGCTGGTTCTCGTGGTGGCGGATGTTGCGCATGAGCGCCGAGTTGTCCGACGAGACCTCCGTAGCCGTCTTCACGTAGCCCGTGTTGTCGAAGTCGAAGTAGCTGATGCCCAGACCGCACAGGTCGCCCATTATCTGCAACGCGATCCGGAACGCCTCGGCCTGAGCATCCGTGCGCAGCGCGGGTGCGAACTCCTGGATCGTGTCCTCCGTGCTCATGACCTTGCGGAACACCGTGCAATCGCCCTTGCCGAAGGGTATGGGCGTGCTCTTGCCCCCGTCGCGCTCGTGGTCGAACATCACGTCCGAGAGGAACACCCGCATCTTGCTCACGTCCACCTCGTTTATGAGCGCGTCGAAGGCAAGATCGACCGACTGTATGGCATCCACCGCATCTGCGAACACCGACTGCCCGTAAGGCGACATATCCACGCGCGTGTTGGTGATGGCAGGTTTCACGATGGCGAAGGTGGGAAAGGCACTGCCCGTGTCGAAGTCGCCAACCACGCCCGCAGGCTCGATGACGTTTCCCTCCTCGTCAAAGCACACGGTGATGATCCGATAGGTGGAAGGTGAAGAAGAGCCAGCCGAGAAGGGCACTCCATCAGCCGCATTTGGTGAAGGTGAGAATGGCGAAGATGCCGATAAACCCTCGCCACCAAGCACGTGCATCTGCAACTGGTCCACCGGCTTCCCCTTGTAGAAGGCCCGCGTGCAGAAGGCGCATTCCGTCACCCCCTCGGCATCCCAGGTGAGAGGAACCACCATTCGCGCATCGTAATGCCGGATCTTCACCGCCTTGCGCCCCAAGTCCATCCATATGGCGAAGGCACCGGTACCAAGCCCAAACGCCCGCATGACGGTAGCCTGCGCCAGGCTCATGAAGTTGTTTGCCGAGAAGAACGTGTCGAGGAAGTCCGTGCAAACCTGCTCCTCACACACCACCCGCGTTTTCTCGTTCAGAAGCAGAGAACCCCACTCCCGGCATACGCGCATGGCCGGCATGATGGATCGCCGATGCACCTGGTACACCCGCCCGAACCCGTCGGTGTCCCGATAGTCGTAGAACGACCCCTGCGCCCGCATCCACATGTCCCACGATTGAATATGAGGCTCCATGTCCTCCAGCGGCAGCCGATACCCCAGCCCCCGCAGATACCCCCTCACATGCTCCGGCAACCAATAATCATGCTCGTCAAACCCGCTCATGCGCAACCTCCGTCCTCCGCGCAGATTTACAAGGCCAAGTGTCCGCCCCCGTCACAACATCGCCTTTCACGCATGGCACATTCCCGTTGACCAGCAGCGGTATAATTGCGAGGTAATGACGATTGGGCGCAGAGGTGAACACGATGGCAATTCTTCCCGCGAAGAAAAACGAACCCGTCCGACTCCTTTCTGAGGAGGATGTGAAGAAGTTCATTGGCGTTGAAGATTTTCGCCATGTGACGAAAAACCAGGTGGTGCAGCTGGTTAGCTCTTTGTCGCAGATGGATCCCGAGGTTGCAAAGAGAGTAATCGAGCAAGTGCCCGAGATGGGTAAGATTGCCCTTGGCATGGCGCAGGAACTGAAGGAGAGCTACGAGTCATCTCTGAAAGCAAATGAAGCATCTAGTAGCGACACGCTCAAGCAAATCAATGCCATCATCGACATCCTCTCTGAGCAGCTAAAGAACGACGGCGTTACGCCCGAGGAAAGAATCCATATCTATGACTGCCTTAACAGCCTTGCCGATAAATCCGTTGAGGTCCACCGCTTAAATCAAGACTTCATCAAGGAAGGTCTAAGGATAGTTGCCGGCTTTGCGGGATTTGCCCTAATTGGCATAGGTGCCGTTTTGGGCACGAATGGCAAGTTTGAACTTCCCGATTTACGTAGATAATCCAACGCATCGCATTTACCCCCGCAGGATGTCGTCCATCATGGCATAGCGAACGGCATCGATGGAGTGGTCCTGACCGTCCGGGATCTCGTCCACCCACGTCCCATCGGGCATGCGCAGGTACTCCTTCAAGGTGAACTCCTCGAAAGTCCTCGGGCACCTCACTGGGTCGATCACGATCTCCCGCAGCCCCGCCAGCCACTAGTACGAAAGCTTCCTCATTCTTGCCTTCCGCGCCGGTCGTATGCGGATGCCGAAGTCCCGCCTATACACGGCCATCTGCTGCTTGCCGTCCGGCGTGTCGTCGCACCACACCAGCTCATTGTGAAAGTAGGTGTCCTCGCCCGGCTCGTCCGCGTAAGTGAGAAAATCCACCACCATCTGCCCGGTCTCATGCGGCGTCTTCCGGTTGGCCGAGTGCTCCTCGAAGATGAGAAGCCGCCTGGCCCCAGGCTCCCAGGCGCACCGCACAAATCGCCACGGGTCGGGGAACCAGCCCCAGTCCACCCCATTCCTCGTTCGCTCGAAGTTCCGGATGCGGCCAAGTGAAAGCCTCTCGTCGCGTATGTTGGTGAAGACATTGCCCCCGGTGCCGGTGACCTCGCCCAAATACTCCCACCGCCAGGCCGTCTCGTTCACGTCCCGCAGATATTCCGCCTCGTCGATGAAGGGGTCTCCCAACCACTCCGGATGCGCCTCGACCACATTGAGGTAAGAAGACCGCCTCACCAGCGTGTCCGCCCGCTTCACGCGCTCCAAGCACTCCACGTTCACCCAGCTCCACATCGTGCGTGGGGGTTGTACGAGTAGAAGATCCAGAAGCTATCTCCACCGCGCCGCAGCGAGTTGAGGATCGACCTCACCGCCTCGATCCCGTCGAACTGGTCCAGCTCCTCGAACCAGACCACGGCCGGGTATCCCTTCGTGAACTTGAGACCCTTGAGCTTCAACGGGTCGTCCGCCCCACGGAAGACAATCCGCTGCCCCGTGGGAAGGTAGGTGATCTCCATCGGCGACAGCTTCGCCTTGAAGTAGCCCTCAAGACCAAGCGCCGAGATGGCCCACAGCACCTGCTGGTAGACGGAATCGCGCAGCGTGTTCCCGAACCGCCTCACCACCACCGCATTGGCCTGCGGGTTGGCGATGACGAGAAGGACGATGCAAAGACTGATGAAGGAAGACTTCGTGCTGCCTCTTCCCCCGTGCAGCCAGTAGTGCGTGTGCCCGTGCGCCATCACGTCGCCTAGCACGTCGTGGAAACGGGGGATGACGAGATCCGCCGCGCTAATCATCGTTGCCGCCCTCCACAGTCCGCACCTCCACGCCCAGCACGATCTGCGGCACGTCCTCACGCCCGTCGTCCCTCTGCCGGGTGGTCTGCGCGTACTCGTCCGGATACTTGCGTTCCAGCAGCCACGCCGCCGCTGTCCATTGCGGGTTTTTCTCGCGGGTGGCCGTCGTAAGGATGGTCTGCAGAAGCTCGGCCTTGTAGTCGGCCTCTGCCTTTTTGATTGACTCACTTAATGAACGATGCAGCTTGCAGCTCGGCTTGCTCAGCCAGCGGTAGAAGGTCTGCTCGGTAATGCCCAGAGCGGCACAGATGTCCTTGTTCGTGAGGCCGCTGCGTTTGAGCTTTGCAGCCCGATCAATCATCTCTTGGCTTATCTTCGGCCTTGCCATGACAACAGCCTCCTTTCCATGGGGCCATTGTCTGGTTGCGTCACAAGCTGGATTCGCCGTCTTCTCCCTTGTTTGCTCGCTCGATTCTCTTACGCAAACGCGAGTTACGCTGCCGCAGTGTGGCGTACTCCCTAGAAGCTGCCGCACGTTGCGACTCTGCTTCCGCCGCCTCCTCTTCAAGAATCTGGTTGTATGCCCGCGCCCGCTCCACGTGATAGACCTCGCTGCACCGTGCGCACATACCGGTCTGCCGGTTCAGGTGGTCCACCAGGTTGCCGCACTCGGGACACTCTTGCATCTTCCGCAGGCTCACATGCACCCGATGGGCGAACTGCTCCACGGCATGCGGAGAGTGGTACGCGCCGAACTGCTCCATGATTGCATCACTTACCGCCTGGGCGCCCTGATGGGCGTATTCGCGCAAGACCTCCTCATGCCCGGTTGTCCAGAAGCTCATGCGGCCACCGCCCCGTGAAGAGGGGCCACATGCGCCCGGCAACGACGATGGGCGGGCGAAAACGTGTGCCCCGGCACGTTTTTGGCCCGCTCGTTGTATGCGCCATGCAGGGGTACACAGCATGCAAGGCCCCTATAAGCGTGCTGCCTCCCCGCAAGGTCTGCATTTTGCAGAGTTTGCATACCGTGTCACCCCCTGTCCCTCACGCGCCGGATTGTGGCACTCGATGGCCCGGTCTCAAGTTCGAAGAGCGGGCTCTGCTCCACGTATTTGTTCACCGTCCGGGTGTCCTTGCCCACGTGCTCCACAAACGACTTGCGATCCACCTCGTCACGCTCGCCCATGAACTCGTCCAGCGAAGACTCGATGGCGCTGAGCGCCTTCTTGCCTTGCTCCTTGTGCCACGCCTTCGCGCCGCCCGGCTTTCGGGGCTTGCTGTCGGCCAGCATCCCGCTGATGTCCTCCTCGTGGATGGGGTAGCGGAACCACACGTCCTTGGGCCGGGGTGCCTTGAAGTCGCGCAGCACGAACTCAAGCCGGAAGGGGATGGCGTCGTACCAGCGCAGCAGCTCCTTGGACTCCTGCACGTTCTCGTCCCACTCCAGCTCGGTCATGTCGATGAGCGCGTCGGCATCGCGGGCGAACACGCCAGAACCGGAGGCACGGTCCTCGGCGTTCTTGCTGCCTTGGGCGCCCTTGGAATGATGATGCGTGTAGGCGATGGTGCATCCCAGGCCCTCGGCCAGGCGGTCGAGCTGGGCACAGAAGGCCGTTATGGCGTCGGCGTCGTTTTCGGAGCCCGGCTGCACCTTGTATGCCGGGTCGATGATCACCAGGTCATAGGTGCCCCGTGCCACCTTGGCGAGAAGCGCATCCACCAGCTCCTCGATGCCGCTCACCTTGCCGCGCAGGTTGGCCACGTCGAAGTTGGCGGCGACATCCTCTGCGGTCACGCCCATCTTGTCGTAAACGCGGTAGATCCGGTGCATGAACTGCGGCTCCTGGATCTCGAGGTTCACGTAGAGCACGCGCCCCTTGGCGCAGTCGAAGCCGCACCAGCGGGCTCCGCACGCTACGGCCACCGCCAGCTCTATGAGCAGATAGGACTTGCCCGACTTGGAAGCCCCGGCGATGAGCAGCTTGCCGCCGCGCCTGACGATACCCGAAATGGCCTCCGGCGGCAGGTCGGGCAGGTCCTCGCGCACGGTGATGGCGGGCACGATCTTCACTGCCGGTCCCGCATCGGCGTCGGCCCCTTCTTCGGGCTTGTGCCGGTGCCCTTCATACCACGTGCGGAAGTCCTTGGCACCGATGCTGGTGTAGAGCAGGGTCTGCCGTTGCGTGCCGCGCCGTATCCCCGCGATCCGGGTGAGGCGGCTGCAATCCTTGTTGGCGGGGTCCTCCTTGAGACCCGCCTCGTTACAGAGCTCGTGAAGGGCCTGGACCCGGTCCTCGTAGTGGTTTGGACCGTCGGCATCGACGCGCACCAGGGCATGGACGGACTTGCCGCCGCTCATGGTCATCGTGGCGATGGGCAGATCCAGCGTCCGCATGATGCGGATCTGGTCTGCGATGGGCGGCTCGTCGCTCTCGATGAGCGCGTGCCGGTAAGCCGTGGTCCTGGCCTTGCCGCGCCCCGTGCCGTCGGTGGGGTTCTGGCAGAGCCACACTCCGGCTTCCGGCTCGTATCCGTCAAGCACCCCGCCGCAGCCAGGCGACTCCAAAAGGCCGATGAGCTGGTCGCGCTCGTAGCACCTGCCGCCGTCGGCCGGCTCCCACTTGTGCCGCTTCTCGTCCCAACGGGCACCAACTGATATGTTCACCTGCTCGCCTGGCTCGAAGAGCACCCGGAGCTGTGCGGCCATCTGCTCCACCGGAGCGAGGTCAAGCGGCCTCGGGGTCTTGTCGGCCTTCGTCGGCACCCAACCACCCTCCACGCCGCCGCCCTGCCAGCCAGCCTGCTGGGCATGCCAGAAGAGCGTACCCGCCGTGATCCTGCCCTCCTGCTCCACGTGCTCGAAGAGCCGCCGAGCTTGGGCCTCGTCGTAGTTGCTGGGGTCAGACCCCGACCAGGCAAGGAACGTCTCGAGGTCGCCGCCTGCGGCCTTGTAGCTGATGCCGATGTTCTTCCAAGTCTCGTAGTCGGGCGGGGGTGCCATGAAGAGAAGCGCCGAGTCCGCCCGCTCCTTGTCCGTAGCGAACGCGCCCACTAGGCACCGCCGCCCTCGGGCTTGTGACGGTCGCATACCATCGGAACCGAGGAGGTGGTGGTGGTATGCTTTGAACGCAGGCCACAAGTGGCCTCACCAGTGGCGTCCGCCGTGCGCTGTCCTCGCCAAAAGACCAGCACGGTGGGCGTCCCCTTGTCTGCCAGCATGACTACACCACCTCCACCAGCCGTAGCTTGTCCGCCACCTCGTGCTTGGGGAAATACAGCCGCCTGCCAACCTTCACGTAGGGCAGCTCGTCCTTGTCGCAAAGCCGGTACACGGTGCGCTTGGAGGAGTCGAGTACCGCCGCCATCTCGTCGACGGTCAGCAGGTCGCCGAAGTTGGCAAGTTTGCGAGCGCTGCCCTCACCGCTCATCTAGCCCACCTCCACGGCATCGGGGATCTCATCGAGCAGGGAGGACGTCTCGCCCCTCCACCCCCGGCTGCGGTAGACCTTCGCTATCTTCTCGATCTGGTTGTCGTAGGGGATGAAGCGCCCCGTCTCGATCCACGTGATGACGCCGGGTTGCATCTCGACCTCGCGGGCGAGCTCGGCACGCCGCATGTTCAGCGACTCGCGCACCATCCCGGACCTCACCGGAACCATCTGCCTCATTTGCCCTCCTTCCATCCGATTCGCGGTAAAATATGGTTGCCGCTAATTTGTGCTTGCCTTTGTGCGAGCACCATGCTATCTTTGTACAAGTTTCGAGTAAAGTAGTTTTACCGATAAATTTTGGAAGGCGAGAAAAGATGGAAGAGAAGCAGTTCACAGGCATAGCTCTCGCTAAGAAGGACGAGCAGGGCATCTGCATCCTCTATGACATCGAAGCTCAGAGAAAGCGGTTGAAGAACGAGAAGGGCCTTGAGGAAGACCCCTACGTTGCCTTGGTCAATGCGACAACCTTGACCGAACTCATGCTTGCCTACGAGCAAATCCGACTCGATGACACCGAGACCCCTTTCGTCTCCGGCCATTTTGTCGTTGACCCCCAGCCAGTTACCTATGAGGACGTCCAGGGCATTTGCGCCCTATTCGGCGACGAGACCCCAACGAAGACCACTGTCGCTAAGGTTCGTGACGCGATTGATGCCTGGAGCGTTGAAAACGTCACCGAGGAAAGTGGGGAGCCGCTGGAAACGTCAGATGGGGAGAGGCATTGGACCTTCAACTGCACGCCGCTATCGATTATGGTTGAGGCGCTTGACGACCTTCGCAGGCACGCCCTGCTCCTTTCGTGGTTGGTGGGCAAGACCGACTTCGCGTCTGCTCATGGCCTTCCGGCAGGTGACAGGACGGCAAAGTTCAAGAAGCTCGGCGACGCCTACGAAAAAGACCTCGCGTATTATTACAGCCAGCTTGAAGAGGCACCAGGCAACTACTGGAACAGCATCAACGCTAACGCCCAGATCCAACAGATGCATCTGTATGAGCCAAAGACGATAGAGCGCGACCTAACCTACTACATAACGTCGGTGTTCGATCTCCTCATGTCGGATGACACGCGCAAGCTTGACCGCGATCTCAGGCCGTACATGTCCTGCAACACGCTGCTTGCCGCTGCGTGGACTCGCTTCGCAAAAGGCGTGAGCCAGGAGGACGGTTCCGGCGCGTTGGGAATCTGCAGGCGTTGCAACAAGTTCTTCGAACAGCAGCGCAATACCAAGCAGTATTGCAGCGAGTCTTGCAGAGTCATGGCGACGCGTGATAGAGCCGAGGGCATAACGGGGAGGCCCGACCCGGAACCAACAGTGATCTCGAAGCGTCGAGCGGAGCAGAAGGCACGCGCGGCAGAAGAGAGGGCCCGCATCGACGCCCTCGTAAAGAAGTACGGCTCATACACGGCTCCAGGCGGAACCATCTACTTCTAAGGCCAAACCCGCCCATCAGGGCGTTTGGACATACGTCATCGAAAGCAAAAGCCAGCGAGCAAGCAGAAAGGAGGGAACCCATGAGATTCACTGGAGGAAGCGTAAGCGAGGAAAAGCGCAAGAACGGCAAGAGCTACAACCCCAAGCACTGACGCGTCTGCCTGTCCTTCACCTTCGAGGAGGAGGAGCCCGACGGCACCACTAAGAAGAAGCGCAAGCGTGTCACGCGCATCGTTGAGGGCACCAAGACCCATGCCTACGAGGTGCGCGACCAGCTCATCGAGGAGCTTGATGACAAGGGCGAGACCCTTGACTCGGTAGTGCAGGCACAGAAGGAGCAGCAGCAGGTCGAGGAAATGACCCTCTCCAAGATGATCGAGCTGTGGGACGGCGCACGCCGCACCGCCGGCAAGGCGTCCGAGCGCACCCTGCTTGACGGCCGCCGGTGGCTGGGACACGTGGAGAAGCACCTGGGCAACGTGCCGCTCAAGGATATCAACGCGCAGATGGTGGAGCGCACCTACGCCGCCATCCGCGAGGAACGCAATCTATCCGGCACGTCTATGAACCACATCCACACGCTCTTGAAGAACGTGTTCCAGAAGGCCATCGACTACGACTTCATCTACAAGAACCCCTGCGCCCACGTGGATACCCCGCGCCGCAACGACCCCAAGCGCCAGTCGCTCTCGGCAGACGAGGGCGCACGCCTCATGCGCGAGGTTAACGAAGCCGAGGAAGAAGCCTACGCCGCCATGGACGAGAAGGAAGAGCGCCGCCGATACCGCGAGGACCACGGCATCGCCCGCGACCGAGCGGCCCTGCGCGGCCTGCACCACATCGGCTGCGTCATGGCCGTGCGCATCGGCCTTGCCACCGGCATGCGCCGGGGAGAGGTGTTCGCGCTCACATGGGAGAACGTCGACCTCGACCAGCAGACCATCCGCGTATGCCAGTCCATCACCTATAAGTGCGTGGTCAAGTCGCCCAAGACCCAGGCGGGCATCCGCACCGTCGCCATCGATGACACCACCGCCGCCCATCTGGCCGCATGGAAGCAAAGCCAGGCGGAGGAGCTTGCCAAGATCAGCGTGAAGCAGGTCGGCCCGTGTGCTGCTCGGATGTGGGCACGTGGTACCGCATCGACAACTTCGACCACTGGTGGCGTGAGTGGCGCAAGGCGCATGGCTTCGAGGGCTTGAAGTTCCACGAGCTTCGGCACACGCAGGCCACGCAGCTCCTCTCGAACGGCGTGGACGTCAAGACCGTCCAGACCCGCCTGGGCCACGCCAGCCCGTCCATCACGCTGGGCTGGTACGCCCACGCAATCCCGCAGAACGACCAGGCGGCCGCGCAAATGCTTGGCAACCTGTTCTCTGCACCAAGCATCGGCGACGACCAGGCAAAACAGCCTGCAGCCGCCAAAACCCAATCTCAATCCAAAGTCACGGCAAAGTCACGGCGCGAGCCAAGGCCCCAGCAAAAGAAAACAGGCCAGCTCGCCGTAATGGCAAGCTGACCTGCATCTTTTTTGGTCGCGGGGGCAGGATTTGAACCTACGACCTCCGGGTTATGAGCCCGGCGAGCTACCAGACTGCTCCACCCCGCAATGTTTGGGCGCAACCTGTGCGCAAAGAGATAATATAGGGACCCGAAGGCAGACGGTCAAGCTCCATCGTGACTTCCAACATATCCCTTCACAATTGCGCCACGATTCGTCCGCTCTATGCAATTTCACGCGGATTTGCTCACAAGAGAGGTCTTACATGGACACCACACCCCTCGCCGCTGCCCTTGCATCCCTGCTCGTAGGCTATGCCTTCGGCAACTTCCTCACGGCCGATGTCGTGGCCCGCGCCCTCACCCGTAAGAGCGCCTTCCAGACCGGCGTGGGTAACCCAGGAATGGCAAACATAGGTCATGAACTGGGCAAAGGCGCGGCCCTTGTCGTCCTTGCCGGAGACATCCTCAAGGTGGTCGCTGCCTGGGTCCTCTGCCGCACGCTCTTCCCCGGCAGCACCGAACTCGCTGGCAACGCCGCTGCCCTTGCGACCACCCTCGGCCACAACTTCCCCGTCTGGCATCGGTTCCGCGGCGGCAAGGGCGTGACCACCACCTGTTCCGCAATCATCCTTGCCACGCCGGCCATCGGCATCACGAGCTGCCTCTTCGGGCTCGCCGTGGTCATCATCTCCGGGTACCTCTGCTACGGAGCGGTGGCAATCACCCTCGCCTACCTGGTGGGGTCTATCTTTCTGGCGGTAGTGGGCGTCACCTCTCCCCCACTCGTGGCCTTCGCGCTCGTACTCTGCGCGCTCATGTTCGTCGCGCACTGGAGCGCCATCCAGGCGGCACGCAACGGAACCGCCCGCCGGGCGAGCATCTCGACCAAGCTGAGGGAGAGACTGGACCTGAACGGGTAGCACCGAACGCGTCTGACGCGCCTGTTGATAAGCGTCAGCTGCTATCGAGCACGCTCAACGCGTTCGATTGTCTCGCCAAGACGTCCAGCGCGTCCGAATGCCGCCCTGCAACGTTCGATGCGTCTGAATGTCGCCCTGCAACGTCCAATGCGTCCGAGACTCCCGTCACCACGTCCAACATGCGTGAATTTCTCTCCACTACGTCCAACACGTCTGATGGCATAGCGTTTGCCCAGTTCAGCGATTTCAGAAAAACGCGTTGGACGTTCTCGCAACAAATTCGCACGCATTGGACGTTCTCGTGACGCAGGCACGCGCATTGGACGTTCTCGCGACACAAGCACGCAGGTTCGCACGCGTTGGACGCGCTCGTAGCAGGGCCACACGCGTCAGATGCCCTAGCCGCAGTGGAGAGAAACGCATACGACGTTCTCGCAGCCGCAACCATGCTCTATGCGCGCATGAAATCCGCCGGCTCGTCCGTCCCAGCCACGCGTGCGAGCTCGCGCAGCGCCACGGGCACGCCGTCGTCCAGGCAGGCACCGATGTGCCAGCGCGCCGCCTCGGCGGCCGCGGGCATCGCGTTTGCCACCGCGACGGAGTTCGGCACGCGCCCCATCATCTTGATGTCGTTCTCTCCGTCGCCGAAGAAGGCAACCTCCTCGTCCGAGATGCCCATGGCGGCGATGAGCTCGTCCAGGCCGGACGCCTTGCTCACGCCCTTGGGAAGCACGTCGAACCAGTTGGCGATGGGTGCCACAATGTCGAACTCCGGAGCCAGGCACGCAGCGATGCGTCGCACGTTGTCCATGTTCTCCTTCGAACCGCTGCAGGCCATCGCACCGGCAATGAAGTCGATGTCGGGCAGCTGCTCGCAGGGTATGCCGTTGAAGCGCAGGCGGCTCTCGTAGGCGGCCATCTCTGCCGTTCGGGCGCCAAGCACGTATACCGGGTTGGTGTAGTCGGTCTTGGCGGGGTACGCGCAGAGGAAGACGCCTGGCACGGCAAAGAAGGCGTCCGCGAGTCGCTGGAGCGCCACCTTGTCCATATAGTGCACCGCGACGAGCTCGCCGTCGAGCTTGACCTTCTTGCCGTTGGAGAGGATCCCCGTCTCGAAGCAGGACTCGTCGCCACCAAAGAAGCGCCTGAGCTCCTGCTCGTCGCGACCGGTCGCGGGGCCAAAGCGCAGGCCAGCCTCGCGCACGAGGGACACCGCCTCGAAGACTGAGTCAGAGACGAGGTCCTGGCCAAAGGGAACCAGCGTGTTATCCATGTCCGTGAGGGCGAGCTTGATCATTGTGACTCCCGTCGGGCGGCGCACCAAAGGCTGCCGCATGCCAAAAGAGCAGATGGCCCACCGGGGTACCCCCTCGAGCCATGCAGCCCAGTCTAGCACGCACGACTCGCAGTCCTCGCAGCGCGGAGGGGCCACCCCTGGGCCGGCTGCCGGGACCGCGCCTCTTCCTTGGCGTCGCTTGCTGTAGGACCTGCTACAGGACCTGCTCCAGGCAGATGAACTGGTCCGTCATGCCCATCTTGCGATAGAAGCGCAGCGCGGCGTCGTTCCCTCCCCACACGTGGAGCGTGACGTTGTGGAACCGGTTCCTCCTGGCGTAGTCGAGCACATGCTCGTAGAGCGACCTCCCCACATGCATCCCGCGCACGCGCTCGTCGACGCACAGGTCGTCGATGTACAGCGTGCGGATGCCATGGCGGAGCTCGGACTCCTCCGTGACCTCGACCTGGCAGAAGATGTATCCGAGGAGCGCGTCGTCCTCGTCCACGCAGACGAAGATCGGCTCCTTGTCGTCATCCAGCTTCGCCAAGAGCTCCCGGGCGTCGTACTTGGTGGCAGGTCCCTTGAACAGGTCCGGGCGAATCGCATGGTGGACCATGTTCACCTCGACCAGGAGGCGGAGAATGTCGTCTACGTCTCGCTCCTGCGCCCTTCTCACATGCATTCGCTTGGCTCCCCTCGCAGACGTCATTTGCCGTGGCCGCCTGATTCTACTCGGCGGCACGGCGGGACGAGGCAGGGCGGACGGTCAGGTTACCCGACGTTCACCGAGGCCATACAGGTTACCCGACGTTCACCGAAGCCATGGGGGCGACCCCTCCGGCCTGGGCGAGCGGAAGCACGATGGCGGCACGCGCCCCCAGGATGGCTCCCCCGCCATCCTGGCGGTTGGAGAGCTCGAGCCTGCCTCCGTGCGCGGAGGCGACGTCTGACGCGATCGAGAGCCCGAGCCCGAAGTGGGAGCCCGCACCGGAGGTGCGCGACTTGTCCTCGCGCCAGAAGCGCTCGGCCCCGTGCGCCAGGACGTCGGGCGAGAAGCCTTCCCCGTCATCCTCGACGGCGATGGAGATGCCTCGCGAGTCGCCGGAGAGCACAAGCGTCACGCGGCCGCCCCTCGCGTGCTCGCAGGTGTTGCCAGCCAGGTTGAGCACAGCGCGCGCGAGGGCGTCCCCGTCCCATCGCGGCTTCGGCAGCTCTCCCCTCGCGACCGCGTCGCACAGGCCCCGGAAGGACGGCTCCCGCGACGTCTCGAACTTGAGGCCATGGGCGGAGACGAGCCTCCCCACCTCGCCCTCCAGACCGTCTGCCAGGGCGGCCGGGTCCACGGGCGCGAGGTCCAGCACCTCTGCATGCCCGCGGGACGCCTCGACGATCCTCCCCACGAAGGCGTCCATGGAAAGCGTCGCGTCGCGTATGGCACGAACGCAGGTGGCCTGCTCGTCGCCGAGCCTCCCCTCCCCGACGTCCTCGGCCAGCAGCTCGGCGTTGCCGAGCGCGACCGTGAGCGGCGTCTTGAGGTCGTGGGCGAGCGCCGCGACCTGCTCTCGTGCCCGCCGCTCCGCCGCCCTCTGCGCCTCGAGCGAGCCCTTCAGCGAGAGGCGCATCTCCTCCATGGCGCGCAGGACGTCGTCCACCTCGGCAACGTCGCTCTTCCCCACGGGTGCTTCGAGGTCCTGCCTCCCGACGGCTTCCGCCGCCTGCACCAGGGGAGCCATCTTGCGCGTCAGCACGCGGCCGGCACGCAGGGCGATGAGGGTGACGGCCGCGACCAACGGGAGCAGGATGGACCACATCATCAGGTCCTGAGGATTGGGCAACGCGTCTCGCAGACCCTTGTCGGCCCACTGGGGGACGATGTCGTAGCAGAGCACGCAACGGCCCCCGTCCGGCAGGTCGACGGCAGCATAGAAGGACGAGCCGGACGTCGTGGGTCGGGAGTCCCCGCCTTCCCGCCCGGCGGCCAAGACCCGGGCCACGTCGAGCCGGCGGCCGCCCATGTCGGACTCGAGCAGTCCGCCGTCCGCACCGAAGCGCGCATAGCGGTATGCCGACGGGATGCCGGAGGGGTCGAAGGAGGACTGGCTGGCAAGGACGGACGCGACCTCGTCCAGGTACGTCTCGCCATAGTTGGCCACCAGAACGGTCCCGGACTGCATCTGCCCGCCGAAGACGCCCAGTGGGATTCCCAGGGCGAGAAGCGCCGCCACGAGCACATAGAGGAAGTAGCGCGAGATCACCAGGGCGAGGGGGATCCGCGTGCGCCGCATCGGGCCTACGAGGACCATCGGTACCCCATCCCCCGCACCGTCTCGATGGGGTCCACGCCCGCGGCATGGAGCTTGGCGCGCGCGTTGCTCACGTGCATCGACACGGCGTCGTCCCCCGCGTCCGACGCCCACCCAAACGCCCCGTCACGAATCTGGTCGCGCGAGAGCACCTGCCCGTCGTGCCGCACGAGGAACTCGCAGATGGCATACTCCGTGGGCGTGAGCGCCACGGGCCTGCCAGCGACGGAGAGCGCCCGGCCGCCGAGGTCGAAGCGGACGTCGCCGAGGGCAAGGACGTGGGTGTGGGTACGTCCCTCTCGCCTCAGGTGGGCGGCCACCTTGGCGCGCAGCTCGGCCACCCCGAACGGCTTGCGCAGGTAGTCGTCTGCGCCCAGGGCGAGCCCGCGCACGGCGTCCTCCTCGGCCACCCTGGCGGTGAGGAAGACTATGGGGGCGTCCACGAGCTCGCGGATGCGCCCGACCAGCTCGAAGCCGTCCATCCCGGGCATCATCACGTCGCAGAGGACGAGGTCGTAGCGCGAGAGGTCACGCCCGGGCACGGATGTTGGATCGTTCTCGACGTCGACCACATGCCCGTCGCGCGCGAGGGCACGGGCGAGCAGGTCCGTGATCGCCCGCTCGTCGTCTATCGCCAGGATCCGCGCCATGGGACCCCACCGTCCTCTCCCTCCGGCCCCGGGGACCGCAGTTCCGTCACCGCCATGATAGGCAAGGAGGGCGCCCGCACGCCATCCCCCAGGCCCGCGTCACCCCACACCGAGGACGTCGTGCGCGGTCTGCGGGACCTCGGACTCGTCGACGCCGTCATAGCGCACGCCCGAGCTCCCCTTCGCCTCGATCCTGAGCCACCCCTGTCCGGACGCCTCGCGCCCGAAGAGGATGATGGTCACCATGAGACGCGTGCCATCCTCTGCGGCCGCCTCCACGTCGTAGACGTAGTTCACGCCCGATCCGGACGCGTCCGGATATGAGTCCACGTGGGCCCCCGGAGCCGGACAGCGCGCCCACACCATGCGGGACGGCACGGGCAACAGCCTGTCGGCCGTGCTCTTGGCCACCGTTCCGGCACCAGAGCATCCCTGAATCGCGGCGCATGCGAGCATGGCTCCCGCTGCGAGCGCAAGGGTCACGACGACCCGTCCCCACGTTCTTACGACCATGCCGAACACCCCCTACTCCCCGCGACGCGCGGGCTCGAAGCGCGCGACCCACCACTGCACGGCCACCGCGAGCAGGGCGGTCGTCACGACGCACGCACCCGCGAGCCAGGTCAGCGCAGCCGCGACGGCACCCGCCCCGCCAGAGACAAAAAGCTCCACGCCGAGGGAGCCCAGGCGCGCGGCCCAGCAAGCGGGAACCAGGCCGAGCGCGCTCGTCCCGACGGCGGTGAGCTCCCCGGTCATGAGGCCGTGCGCGAGCCCGCCCACCGAGAAGAACGCGAGCATGAGCCCCGCCGCGCCCACGGCGATGGCCACGTTGCGGCCCCAGCGCAGCGCAACCGCGTAGAGGAGCAGGTAGAGCAGGATGCTGCCCAGGGACAGGCCCGCAAGCGCAAGCACCCACACGCCCGCCCCGAACGGACTCCTGCCCGCCACGTGCAGCACGGTGGCGAAGGTGCCCAGCGAGAGGGCGAGGGCGGCCGTCCCCATCAGCCACAGGACGCAGAGGCGCGCAGACAGGGCGACCCGACGCGACGGGACGGACAGCAGGGCCGAGAGTCCCGTGGCCTCCCCCTCGCCGTCCGCGTCCAGGCCGCAGACGATGCCCGCCATGAGAGGCATCAGGGCCCCCAGCAGCTGCACGAAGGCGTCCGACCCCATGGCCGGGTCCCAGGGCGCATAGGCGAAGTACGCACCGCAGGCGAGACCCGCCGCAAGCGCACAGGCGAGGTGGAGGGGCACGAGGGGCGACCGGCGCAGCCGCAGCGCCTCCGCATGCAGGGTGCGCGGAAGGGTCGTCCTGGGCACGGAGCCCCTGTCGGAAGCCTGCGACCCGCCCTTGCGCGCCCTCATCTGAGCTCCTCCGAGCGAGAGACCCATGCCGCCCCCGCCGCCGTCAGGGCGGCGGTGAGCGCGCAGGCCACGGCGAGCGCGAGCGCGATATCGCCTGCCTGGGAGACCGCCTCCACCGTCGCCATGCCGGCCGACGCCGGCTCGCCGCTGGGCAGCACGGGGAGGAACGCCGTGGGCAGCACGATGGTGGCCGTGGGCGGGCAGGCGGGCCAGAACGGCACGGCCGACCAGCCGAAGCTCAGGACCAGCTGAATCGCCAGGGGGACGAAGATGCCCGCGAGCATCCCCACACGCATCGCGAGCAGGAGCGTCGCCGGAACCATCCACGAGCTCGCGACCACGAGGGAGAGCGTCGCCGCCAGCATCGCCCCCATGCCCGCCGCCCCCTCGGGAGCCGCGATCGCGAGGGCCGCGTACACGGCGAGGACCACCAGGTTGGCAAGCAGCGAGAGGCCCAGGCACCAGACGACCTTGGCGCACCACGCCCTCCCAAGCGGCACGCCGCTGGAGAGCAGGGCGCGGTTTCCCATGCGCGCGTCCGCATTGGCCACCGTGGCGGCGACGAGCGAGAGCATGACCGGCATCAGCAGCACGTACCAGTAGTTCCAGGGCGTGTAGGAGATGCTCGCCCCCGGCACGATCAGGACCGCCAGGGCAGCAAGCAGCGGGAAGGGCAGGGCGAGGGCGACCGCCAGCCGCAGGGGCGCGGCGTGCCTCGACTTCAGCGCCTCCGCGCGCAGCGCCGAGACGAGCGTGGCGCCCACAGCCCCGGTCCCCTTGGTACTCTCGCCCCTCCGCGCCGCATGGCGCGACGTGGCGGTCATCTGGACCCCTCCTTCCGGCACACGTCCATGAAGAGCCTCTCCAGGTCTTCTCCCTCGCGCAGCGCGTCCTCGTAGGCGAGCCTGCCGCCCACGATGATGCCCACGGAATCGGCCATGTGCTGGACCTCGCCCAGGATGTGGCTGGAGAGCAGCACCGTGATGCCACGCTTCGGGAAGCTCCTGACCAGCCCGCGCAGGTCCTCTATGCCCAGGGGGTCGAGGCCGTTGGTGGGCTCGTCCAGGATCAGCAGGCGGGGGCTCGCGAGCAGGGCGAGGGCGATTCCCAGGCGCTGCCGCATGCCCAGCGAGAAGCGGCCCGCACGCTTGGAGCCCGTGTCGGTGAGGTCAACCGTATTCAGGACCTCGCCGATGCGCCCCTCCGGCAGGCCAAGGAGCGTGGTGCGCACGCGCAGGTTCTCGCGGGCGGTGAGGTTGGGGTAGAGGGACGGCTGCTCCACGAGCGAGCCTATGCGGTACAGGTCGTCGCGACGCCAGGGGCGACCCTCGAAGAGCATCTCGCCCTCCGTCGGGCGCAGCATGCCCGTGATCATCTTGAGGGTGGTCGACTTCCCCGCCCCGTTGGGACCAAGGAGCCCGTACACCCTCCCCTCCTCGACGTGCAGCGAGACGTGGTCGACCGCCGTCTGGGCGTTCGCTCCACGCCCGAAGCGTTTGACCAGCCCGCGCGTCTCCAGGACGCATGTTGCCATGGGGTCTCCTTCCGTTCTGGCTTCTCGTCTTCGAGAACCAGTCTGGGGGCGATCCCTAAAGGAACGCTAAAGGCTCGTCGCGAAGTCCAAATCCCTCGTTGCGCGGGCGTCGGGAATGCGCGCAAGAAGCCCGCTTCCACCCTTGAGAACGAATGTCTCGTTGGCGTCAGCGAACACGCGACAGAGGAACCTGTCGCGTAAGGCCTGGCGATAGCCTTCTCCCGGATTCGTGCCCGACTCCCTCACTGCCTTCTTGATCGCACGATCGAAGGCAGCTGGCGTGCTGTAGACGAAATCCATCCGTCATCCCCTCTTCAGATACGCGTAGAGATCAAAGCCTTTGCCGAATCCGCATTTTGCTGCGCGAGAGTTGACCTCGTCTCCAAGGTTCATAGCGAAATCGGCAAGTTCGGCGTCGCGCAGGACAGAGGTGACCAAGCTCAAGTCCTCTCCGTGGTCGAGCAGGTCGAGAATCGTACGCCTGGGAGTGGTCGTAGGCATCCCAGCCACCATGCATACATCTTCCTTGGGAAGCTGTCGCCTGAGGAACCTCAGGGAGGGATTTCTCGACTGCTTCCTCTTCGGACAGGAAAACGTAATAGGCTCGGGCTTCAACTCGCCCAAGCCATGGAGCCATGCAGCAGTCCCAAGAGAGGCTACACAGCCGCTCTCGTCGAAAGGCCTGAGATGTGCGGGGGTCGCCGGATTCGTCGCGAGCCACGCGGCATACACGTCCTCCTCGCGAATCGAGGGAGCAGCCGCGGCCCTGAACACACCCCACGCAACAGGTTCAATCTGACCATGCGAGGCAAGGCGCGAAAGCGCCATCCTGTCAATTCCGAGCGATGTCGCCTGCGCAGAGGTAAACAGCCCCTTCTGCGAGGAGCTGATGTCGTTGATTATGTTCAAGGCATCCAGCACTTTCATGCTGCAATTGTAACATTAAAAAGTTACAATTGCAGCAACTTTTAGGCCCTTGCCTGTCTCCTGCACCCTCCTACGCTTAAGCAAAGCCTCCCCCTCCTGCATCCAGGAGGGGGAGGCTGTCCGAACCCTGCCCGAGGACGTCCGTCCCAGGCGCGTCTTACGCGAACCGCGCCCTAGTCGACTGCCACGAGGACGTCGGTCGCCTTGATGATGGCGACCGCCTTCATGCCCTCGGTGAGACCGAGCTGCTTGACGGCCTCGTTGGTGATCGACCCGGTGAGTCGGTTGCCGTCGGCGTCCTCGAGCGCCACGGAGGCGTTCACAGCGCCGAGCTGGGCCTTGACGATCGTGCCCTCGATCTGGTTGCGGGCCGAAAGCTGCGGGAGCTTCTCGGTCGCGAACATGACGTTCGTGGCCTTGATGACGGCCTGGCACTCCTTGCCCTCGACGAGTCCGAGCTCCTTCACGGCCTCCATGGTGATGTCGGACTTGATCAGGCTCTGGTCGCCGAACGAGATGGTCACGACGGCGTTGACGGCGCCCTCCCGCACTGCCTTGACGGTACCCTTGATCTGGTTGCGCGCGCTGATCCTCATGATGCCTCGCTCTCTCTCGAAAAACCGAATGCCACTTGGCGGCAAGGTGCCCGCCACTGCCCCGAATGCCGGACCGGCGGACGAGCGCCGGCAGCCCCGTGACGTGACACCAGCGTATCGCCTCGACATCGAAGGGCACCCGTCTGCGGAGCCTCCCTCCACCCGTCCTCCACCTCCGGCAGGTGCCGGGGGCTCAGCGATTGGGCTCGCCGCCCTGGCAGCGCCGGGCGACGACCGACTTCCTGAACTCGCTCGGGAGCATCCCCACCTCGCGCTTGAATACCGCCGAGAAGCGCCCCGCGCACGCGTAGCCGACGGCATGCGCTATCTGCCCTATGGTGAGGTCGTCCCGACGCATCAGCTGCTCCGCCTGGCTCATGCGTCGGCTCTGGACGTAGCCGATGACCGTCATGCCGGTGACGAGCTTGAAGGTCGACTTGAACTTGGTCGGGCTCATGCATGCCATGGCCGCGAGGTCGGGGACGCGCAGGTCCGCCGCGCAATGGTCGTCGATGTAGCACACCACGTCGTGTATGCGCTCGCAGTCGGCGGGACTGGCCGCCCTGCGGCTTCCGGGTGCCTCCCGCCTCGTCCTCTCGACGATGAGGCTCATCGCCTCGAGCACCTTGCCCCCGTAGAAGAGCTTGCTGCGGCCCTCGTCGCCCGGCCGGGGCCAGAGCCCCGAGAGCAGGGCCTTCATCTCGGGGAACTCGTCGTTGCGACCCAGCGAGACGAAGGCCTTCTCGACGTTGCGGAACTTCCCCTCGTACTCCAGGTCCAGGAAGCGCGCCGAGAACTCCGGGGTCACCTCGATCGAGACGCTCTGCACGGGGATGCCCCCATGGGCGACTCCCCTCCACGGGCCTCCCCCTATGCTCTGACCCCATATGCTGTTGGGCCTGAGCTTGCGATAGGGGCTGAACTCCTCGCCCGCGATCGACCTGAACCAGGTCACGGTGAGGTACCTGGGCGAATCGAAGTTCATCACGAAGTCGTCCCTTATGACGAAGTCGTGGATGCTGACGCTCCATGGCTCGTCCTCCGGGGAAAGGGAGTGGAACCAGCCCTGGCAGCGCTCGTTCCGCACCCGATACGAGCGCCAGAGCGGGCCGAAGCCCTCCGGCGAAGGCTCCCTGGAAAACCCCGCGGCAATCAGCGCCCGCTCCTGCAACGTAACCTTCACCGGTCGTCCTTTCCTCCTATGCCGATGGGACGCAAACGAGCGAGGATTGGACGGGAAACCCTCGAACATGCTGCCGCTTCTCCCGCCCTTGCATACACTCGCAAGAGAAAGTTAGTGTCATATAACATGATATGAAAGGACATACGTGATGGAGCAGGAGAATCTGATGGCGGGAGGCGGCGGCCTCGCCGCGCGCGACCTTGTCACTACGGGCATCTTCTCGGCGCTCTACCTCGTGTTCATGATGGTGGGGGGCATGTTCTTCGCCTCCAACCCCGTGCTCACGTTCTGGATGCCGGCCGCATCCGCGCTTCTCACGGGCCCCGTGTACCTGCTGCTCGTCGCAAAGGTTCCCAAGCACGGCCCGCTGGTCGTCCTGGGGGTCGTCGAGGGGCTCGTCGTGTTTGCGACGGGGATGTACTGGGGCTGGTCGGTGGCCTGCGTCGTCCTGGGGGTCGTCGCCGACGTCGTCGCGGGCGTCGGGGGCTTCAGGAACAAGGCGCTCAACCTCGTGGCCTTCGTCGTGTATTCCCTCTCGCCCATGGGGTCCTACCTCATGCTCTGGGTCGACCCGAGCGGATACGCCTCGTACCTCGTGGGCAAGGGGGCCGAGCAGGCATACATGGACACGATGTTCTCGACAGCCACGTCCTGGATGCTGCCGGCGATGCTGGTCGCGACCGTTGCGTGCGCGGTCGTCAGCGGCCTGGTGGGCATGCGCCTCCTGCGCCGCCAGTTCGCGAAGGCCGGGATGACGGCCTAGATGGGGGAAGCGCGTCACCTCGACCCGCGCACGAAGCTCGTGGCGCTGGCATGCATGGCCGCCTCCGTGGCCCTCGCCCCGAACATGGCCTGCGAGCTCCTGCTCATGGCGCTCGCAGCCTCCTTTGGGGCGGCCCTTGGCAAAGGCGGGACCAGCGTGCTTGCGCTGGCCCTGTATGCGGCCCTGCTCGTCGGTGCGCAGCTCACGCCGCTTCTGGGCAACGTGGCGCTGCGCACCCTGTTCGCCTCGTTCCTTCTCCTCCTGCGCAAGGTGTTCGCGTGCGGCCTGATGGCCTACGCCACGGTGTCCACGACGCACGTGAACGAGCTCATGGGCGCGCTGGCACGCATGGGAGCGCCGCGCAGCGTGACGATTCCCCTTGCCGTCGCCCTGCGCTATGCGCCGACCATACGCGAGGACTGGGGATTCATACGTGACGCCATGCGCATGCGAGGCGTGTCGCCAAGCCCCCTGGGGTTCGCGCGAGCGCCGATGCGCACCATCGACTGCGTCTACGTCCCCCTGCTCATGAGCGCAAGCCGCACCTCCGACGAGCTTGCCATGGCGGCGGTCGCACGAGGCATCGAGAACCCCGCGCGACGCACGTGCTACCTGCACTTTGAGATGAGGAGGCTCGACTTCGTGTTGGTTGCGGGCTTCGCGGCCGTGACGGCAGGCATGCTTGCGCTGAGGCTGGCATCATGATTGCCTTCGAACATGCCTCCTTCACGTATGGAGCGCCGCCCGGCCTAGGGCGGGCGGATGTCGAGGACGTGACGCTCTCCGTGCGGGACGGCGAGGTGGTCGTGCTCTGCGGTCGGTCGGGCTGCGGCAAGTCGACCCTGCTCAGGCTCGCCAACGGACTGGCGCCCCGATTCTTCCCCGGGAGGAAGTCCGGGAGCGTCGCCCTGGATGGCACCGGCGTCGACGAGCTCGCCACCTGGGAGATCGCCCAGAGGGCAGGCTCGCTCTTCCAGAACCCGCGCACCCAGTTCTTCAACGTCGACTCCACGGGCGAGGTGGCATTCGCGCTGGAGAGCGCGGGGTGGCGCGAGGACAGGATTCGCTCCCGTGCGGGCGAGACGTTCGACGAGCTGAGCATCGTGTCCCTTGCCGACCGCAGCATCTTCGAGCTTTCGGGCGGAGAGCGCCAGAAGATCGCCTTTGCGAGCATCTGGGCGCTGCGCCCCACGAACCTTCTGCTCGACGAGCCGACGAGCAACCTGGACCTGCCCTCGATCGACGACATGGCACGCCTCGTGCGCCATGCCAAGGAGAGGGGCTGTGCGGTCCTCGTGGCGGAGCATCGCCTCTCGTGGCTCTCGGACGTCGCCGACCGATACGTCTACCTGGATGGCGGCAGGGTCCAGCGCAGTATGGAGGCGGCCGAGTTCCTGTCGCTCGACGCGCGGGAGGTCGAGCTCATGGGCCTGCGCGCGCGGGAGGCGGGCGGCATGGTCATTCCGCCGGACGCGCGTGACGATGCGCCTCGCACGGGCCCTCCCCTGCTCGCGGCACATGGCCTCTCGCTCTCCCGCGGTTCCGTCCCCGTTCTGAGAGATGCCGATATCGAGCTGGATGGGGGCGAGGTCGTGGCCCTCGTGGGCAGGAACGGCGCGGGCAAGACCACCCTCTGCAGGTCGCTCTGTGGGTTCGAGCGCAAGGCGGAAGGCGTGGTGGCTGTCGACGGGGCAAAGGCCACGCGCAGGGAGCGGACGCGCATCTCCTCCATGGTGTTCCAGGACGTGAACTACCAGCTGTTCGCCGAGAGCGTCGCCAGCGAGGTCACGTTCGGGCTGCCCACGCGTCGGGCCAGGGACGTCGACGTCTCGCGGCTCCTGTTCAACCTGGGCCTCGGGGGACTTGACGACAGGCATCCCGCCACGCTCTCGGGAGGTCAGAAGCAGCGCCTTGCCGTAGCGGCCTGCGTTGCAGCCGACAAGCGCGTGCTCGTCTTCGACGAACCCACGAGCGGGCTCGACCTGGACGGCATGCGCCGCGTCGCCCGGCTGCTCAAGGCACTGGCGCAGCAGGGCCGTGCGATACTGGTCGCGACACACGACCTGGAGCTCATCGCCTGCGCCTGCACGCGCTGCCTGTACCTGGAAGGAGGCGTCGTGCTGCCCGTGCCCGCAGAGCAAGGTGAGCTTGGGCGGCTCGTCCACGTCGGCCGAACGTGACGGAACGGCCGAGGTGGCGCTGACGCGCAACCCGGGCGCAAGGCCGACAACGCCCAGCGCGCCTGCCGCGGCACCAACAACGTCAAACGCGTCTGCCGCAGCGCCGACGACGTCAAACGCGTCCGAAAACTTGACGACGACGTCAAACGCGTCTACTGCAGCTCTGACAACGCCAAACGCGTCCGTAAAATCGCCGACGACGTCAAACGCGTCTGGCCATCGACAAAATCCCTGGTCAGATTCTGTCCCCAGACGCGTCGGACGCTTTCGAACGAAATCCGGACGCGATGGACGCTTTCGAGCAATACCCGAACGCGATGGACGCTTTCGCAGAAGAGACACGCGCCTGCCGCAACGAACGACGCCTTGCTATAATCCGGCAGACAACACATCGGAGGACAGTACGCCGTAGCGTAGGGGGTCGTGGGTCCAGCGGACCCGCAGGCCGCCTGTCAGAGAAGATGCCGGGTGAGCCCGGGTGTCGCGCATTGACGTGTGCGGCACCCGGGCTTCTCACATAAGGGAGAAGACCATGGACGTCACGCTCGAGCCGCTGCAACCACAAGACACCGATGCGTTCGCCGCAGAGATGCAGGAGGCATTCCAGCTTGCCGTGGATGCGGTGAGCGACGACGAGCCCCTCCCCGTGCTGCCCAGGCAGGACATCGACGAGTCCCTCGCAAATCCAGGCGCAGTCGCCCTGGTCGCCACCTGCGAGGGAAGACGCGTTGGTGGCACGGTGCTGTTCCTCGACGAGAAGACTCATGAGCACGAGTGCGCCCTCCTCTATGTCAGGGCGGACGCGCACGGCAGGGGAATCGGAGCCACACTCTGGAAGGCAATCGAGAAGCGCTATCCCGACGCGCTCGCCTGGAAGCTATGCACACCCTACTTCGAGGTGCGAAACATCAACTTCTACCTGCGCAAATGCGGCTTCCACATCGTCGACCTGGTCAGCGACCCAGAGACGGGGTCAAAGCGCTCCGACGGCGAGAGGGACCTCATGTTCTCGTTCGTGAAGCGCCTCGACGGACGCTGGGAGTAGGCAGGGCGCATGCGACAAGGGAAGTCGCCCGGCCCTCTCGCAACGTTACGTCCTGAAATTTGATGTAAAACGCAAAAACTAGAACGTAAAAACGATTGATGCAACACTTTTAAGGACGTCAGCCACCGAGAGGACCGTGTCTCACGCTGCCCAAAGGGGTCAGGAAAGCCCCAGGTGGACCATCTTCACCATACCCAGCAGATCCGAGACGCGCATGCTCAGCTTGGTCGAGAGCCTGAGACCCACCTTGCTGACGTGGCAGTAGAAGTTCTCCTCCGCCAGGACGGTCACGTTGCCGCCCACCTTGGAAGCCAGCTCGCGAGCCGAGTCGACGTAGAAGAACATTCGGGCATCCTCGTGCCCGACCGTCTTCATGTACTTCTTTCGCATCATGAACATGCCGGACTTGCTCACGGCGTCGAAAAGAAGCTGAATGTCGCCTTTGCCCTGAAGCATGCGAATCAGGCCCAGAACCTGCTCCTCCTCGAAGTAGTAGAACAGCCCGCTCGCCGTGACCAAGAGCGGCGCGCCGGAATGCTCCCTCCTGACCCGCTCGAGCCAGTCCTCCTCGAACGCACCGCCTGCTATGTAGTGCTCGCGACCAGTCTCGGGCAGAATCGTCCTGCGGTAGTCGATGACGTGAGGCAGGTCCACCCCATACCACGGGGCATGACCGTCGTCGCGATAGTAGGTCGTCTCGAGACCGCAACCGAGCTGCACGATTACGCCGTCGGGCCTGTCCGCAAGGAAGTTGGCGATGAAACGGTCCATGTTCGCTGAGCGCACTGCAGAAGCCAGGTATGTGTACTGCGTCTGGGAGTCGTTCTCCACGACCTCCCGAGGAAGATGCGCCTTCAGCCCCAACGCCTTCCTGTCGTAGAGAATCGACCTGTGGTTCTCGCTTGCGTAGATTCTGCCGAGCATGGGAACGTAGAGGGTGTCCTCCACCACGCCGAGCTGCCTGTCTGCCATGTTCCCGGCACCTCTCTTCCCCACCGTCTTGGCCGTGCGCTGCGACCACATGCACATTCTAGATCTGGAATGCGCACTCTGCAGCAAACTCGCAGCTCAGAGGAGAGAGGCGTACATTCCAGATTTAGAATGCGCACCTCCCGCCCACTTGTCCCCTTGATCGGCAGCCATTACCAGAAGCTTGCCACCGTGGTAGCGCCCGAGAAGCTCAGGAATCCCGTATCTTCCTTATGTTGCGATTCATCAGGTGCCTCCCGAGGTGCCTGTACGCGAAGGCCTTGATTCCCGAGATCTCCTGCCGATGGTCCTGCAGCAGCTCGTCCGGAGAGTCAAACACCCCGAGGTCCTGGACGATGCCCTCGCTCTGTATGTACGTGTCGTTCCTGTCGAAGTCGACGGTCGGGTGCCGGAAGTCCCTCACCGCAACACCGTAGCCGCAGAAGGGGCCGGTGCAGCCCGCGAATCGCCCCTGCAACCCGGACAGGTACCCCCGGTCCAGGATGAAGCCCTCGAGCTCGTACCATCTGCCCTCGAAGTGCACCTCTACCCAGCTGTGCAGTATGTGCTGGGGCGCCCTCCTGTAGACGAAGCCGGTCATCGCCCCCTTCTGCAGCTGCTTGTCTATGGCAAAGCCATGGACCCGGCAGGGAATCCCACAGGCACGCAGCAGGGCCATGAGGAGGGTGCCCTTCGTGTTGCATTGGCCGTATCCGTCCTCAAGGACCTTTGACGCCGGGATGCCGTCGTCCACGTTGTATCCAAACGCGACGTCGTCCCTCACGAAGCCATAGATGGCCTTGAGGCGGTCGAACTCGCCGAGCTCCCTCCAGCCCCTGGCCTCTATCAGCTCCCGAATGGACGGGTTCGAGTAGTCCAGCATCGCCGTCTCCTGCAGATACCGACTCGTCACGCGCGCCCACCTCCCCGCTCGCAGGGGGACGACCCCTTCCTGACGGCAAGCGCACAGACGACCAGCACGACCGGGAAGACGACCCCCGCAAGCACCCCCGTCCGCAGGTCGTTGCCGAAGTGCTGGGACACGTTGCCGACGAGCGACGGCCCCACGGACCCGCCCAGGTCTCCCGCCAGGGCGAGCAGGGCGAACATGGCCGTCCCTCCCCTGGGCATGGCCCTCGACGAGATGCTGATGGACCCCGGCCACATGATGCCGACCGAGAAGCCGCACAGGAGGTCCGTCACCAGCTGCAGGAGGAAGAAGGCAGTCGAGATCAGCGCGAGCTGCGAAAGCCCGAGCCCGTACGTCCTATGGAAGGTCACGTAGAGGAGGGGTGCGAAGTTGGCGCAGATGGCCTGGGATACGAAGCCCAGGTAGCATGCCAGGAGCGTTCGTCCGTACGCCTTCTTTGGTGGCATGGGCCCCTCTCCCCCCGAAGCTGTGCAGCCGTCACTCCCCTATATCGTCCACAACTGCTGTCAAATTTGGGAATGCAATTCCCAAATTTGACAGGTGAGACCCGATTGTCGTCTGGCGGCAGCCGGGCGCAGCCTCACAGGGCCGACGGCGGCACCCCCGTCCCTCCCACCCGCACCCGTCATGCACGCCGTGCGACGATCGGAAGCTCCACGGTGCAGCTGCACCCGCCCCGCTCGTCGTTCGCGAAGCCCGCCCGCCCGCCATGGGCCGCGGCGATGCGCCGCACGATGACGAGCCCCAGCCCGTGCTCGGGCAGCTCGTCTCCCGGGCGGTGCCTGAGCGTGGAGAGCGTCTCTGCGCCAAAGCCGCGTCCGTCGTCGCTCACGGTGAGCACGCAGCGTCGTCCGAGCGCCGTCCCGAGCAGCCCGCCGCGCACGTCGAGCGACACCCTCACGTGACAGCCCTGCGGGTTGTGGCGGATGCTGTTGCCCACGAGGTTCGTCACCATACGCCTCAGCAGAGCCTCGCTGCCCCGCAGGCAGGCGTCCTCGGCCGCCGGGGACACGTCAAGCTCCAGCTCGCAGCCACCCGCTCCCCCGTCCAGGAAGCCTGCCACCACCAGGCGCAGGACCGCCGCAAGGTGCATCTCGCGGGCGTCGACCGGCTCCATGGCGTAGCGCAGGCGGTTCACCGTGTTGAGGTCAGAGAGCAGCTCCGCCGTCTCGCGGGACTTTGCCACGATGCGCTCGGCCCGTGCCCGGTCGGGCCCGTCGAGCCGCTGGCTCCCCGCCAGCTCGCTCGCGTCCGCGACGACCACCGCGAGGGGCGTCCGCACGTCGTGCGAGACCGCCGCCACCCACTCGTTGCGGGCGTTGTCGCGCTGCCTCCACGACCGGCGGGCAAACAGGCGCGCGAGCACGACGAGCACGACGAGGTCGGCAAGGAAGACCACCGGCAGGAGCAGGACGGTGGCGCCGAGCGACTTGATGCTCGAGCTCACGGAGTACTTCCAGACTGAGTTCCTCGGCGCGCCCACCACCACGAGCCCAGCTCCGTACCGCCAGCAGGACACGGGGTAGTCGCTCAGGTACCAGCGCGAGAAGGACGCGACGTCCGCCAGCGCGTACGAGGCGGGCACGTCCGCCGGGACGTCGAGGCCCCAGGCCACCTGGCCGCCCGCGTCGATGAGCAGGGCCCAGCAGCCGTGGTCGCGCAGCGCCTGCGTGACGTCCGCCGAGAGCGCGTAGCTCCCGTCCTGCCCCGTGAGCGCCCGGGACACCTCCTCCGCCTCCGGACCTACGCCCTTGGCGTCCGCGAAGTCGGACGCGACGAGGGAGAGGCCCATGATCAGGACGTTGACCGCCAGGATGGCCGCGGCACCGACGACGCAGGACGCGACGATGCCCAGGCCGCCCCGCACGCGTGCGTGTGCCAGCCCCCTCACCTCGAGCCCCCACCCAAGAGGCGATAGCCCAGGCCACGCACCGTGACGACCCAACGCGGATGGGAGGGGTCGTCCTCCACCTTCTCTCGCAGGCGGCGCACGAGAATCGCGAGGGCGTTGGCATAGCCGAACTCGTCGCCGTAGACGCTGCGGCACAGCTCGTCGGTCGTCACGATGGCGCCGCGACTCTCGAAGAGGCGCTTGGCCAGCGCGTGCTCCTTGGCCGTGAGGGTCGCCGTCACGACGCCGGCGCGTCGCACCTCTCCCGTGGCAAGGTCCACCTCCGCCTCCCCCAGCGCGACCGAGGGCAGCACGTCCTGCAGACGATAGCTGCGCCGCAGGACGGCCGCCAGGCGCAGCAGCAGCTCGGCCGGCAGGAAGGGCTTGGTCACGTAGTCGTCGGCCCCCAGCCCCAGGCCCCGCAGGCGGCTGGCGTCCTCGTCGCGCGCGGAGAGGAACAGCGCCGGCGCGTCGCTCGTCTCGCGGAGCCGGCGCAGCAGGTCGAAGCCGTTGCCGTCGGGCAGCATCACGTCGAGCAGGAACAGCTGGGGCGCCCAGGTGCTGGCGGTCGGCAGGGCCTCGGCGACCGTTCCCGCGCCGCGCGCGTCGCGATAGCCCTCGTGCGCGAGCATCGCGAGCAGCTGCTCGCGCAGGGTGGGGTCGTCCTCCACCACAAGCACCCGTGCCTCATGGATGTCACGCATGTCTCTACCTCCCGTTTTCTCGCATTCTATCCCAGCGGAGGGGCCCCTCCGCGCCATGCCCGCCGTCCCGCCCAAAAACGAAAGGCCCGCGAAAGCTTGGGGACAGCGGCGCGAAAGCGGCGCCGCCTAGCCTTTGTCTTGCGACGCGGGAGGAAATCGGGCCCACGAGAGGGTCCGCCCCACGTAAAGACGCGGCTCTCGCATCGCGCGGAGCACAGCCGAGAAGGGAGAGAAGATGGCCGAACTGGCAATCGCCACGAGCGGGCTCACCAAGTCGTATGGCGGCGTGCGCGTCGTGGACAACGTCAAGCTCAGGGTGCCGGAGGGGTCGGTGTACGGGTTCCTCGGGCCCAACGGGGCCGGGAAGTCCACCACCATGAAGATGATCCTGGGCCTCGTGCGCCCCACGGACGGCAGGGTGGACGTGCTGGGCGAGCACATGGAGAGAAAGAGCCGCCTGGAGGTCCTCGCGCACGTGGGCTCGCTCATCGAGAGCCCGAGCTGCTACAGGCACCTCACGGCCCGCGAGAACCTCGACGTCGTCCGCAGGCTCAAGGGGCTCCCCGCCTCCGCGATCGACGAGGCCCTCGAGACGGTGGGCCTGGCCAACACGGGGAAGAAGCTCGCGGGCCAGTTCTCGCTGGGCATGAAGCAGCGTCTGGGACTCGCGGCCGCATTGCTCGGCAACCCCCGGCTCGTGCTGCTCGACGAACCCACCAACGGCCTCGACCCCGAGGGCATCCACGAGATGCGCGCGCTCGTGCGAGCGCTGCCCCAGACGCACGGCACCACGGTCCTGGTCTCGAGCCATCTGCTCGCGGAGGTCGAGCAGATGGCCGACCATCTGGGCATCATCAGCCGGGGCCAGATGGTGTGGCAGGGCCCCCTCGAGAGGCTGCGTGCACGCGCCCGGCGACAGCTTGCCTTCCGCACGACCGACGACGCACGCGCTGCCGCACTGTTGGGGGCCAGCGCACAGGACGGCTGGCTGCTCGCGCCCTTCGCCGGGGACGAGGCGGTGGCACACTCCTCCCTCGCGCTCGCGCGCGCCGGCATCGGCGTCGTGCGGATCGAGGAGCGCAGCGAGAGCATCGAGGACCTCTTCCTCGCGCTCACCGAGGGACGGGGGCTGTGATGAGGGCTCTCTCGCTCGAGTTCGCGAAGCTCAGGCGCAAGAACGTGTGGCTCATCTGCCTGGGCGTCGCCGCGCTCTGCCTCATGTGGGTGGCGACCGACGCCGCACGCGCCGCCCAGGGAGCGCCGGACGGGACGGCGTCCCTGCTCTACATGACTCCTCTCGTGAACGCCATCGTCCTGACCCTGTTCGCGGCAGTCGTCTCGTCGCGCCTGTGCGAGACCGACCACGAGGCCCAGGCCCTGAAGGAGCTCCTGTGCCTGCAGCGTCCCGGCTCGCTCTTCGCCGCGAAGCTCGCCTGCAGCCTCGTGCTCATCACGGCCACGGTCATGCTGGAGACCGCAGGACTCGCCATGTTGGCATCGTACAAGAGCTTCGCCGACCAGCTGGGAATCGCAGGGCTCGCGGCCTTCGCCGCCTGCCAGATTGGCCCCACCTTCACGGTGGCCGCCGTCGTGCAGGCAGTCGCCCTGCGCTGGGAGAACCAGTTCGCCTCGCTTGCGCTGGGCCTCTCCCTCTCGCTCGCGGGCCTGTTCAGCCTCTTCTTCCCACCCGCCGTCCAACGCCTCGTACCCAGCGGCTACTTTGGCCTGCTCTCGTGCGTGCGCATGGACTGGGACAGCGTCACGCATGTGACGTCCTTCTACACCGTGCCCTTCGCCTGGGGGGACGCGGCCCTGCTTGCCGCCATCTGCGCAGCGGTAATCGCCGTCTCCGCCGCCTGGTTCTCGAGAAAGGAGCTCTAGCATGAGGACGCAACCCCTGCGCGCGGAGGTCGACAAGCTGCGCCGCGCGCCCATCTGGATCGCCTACGCGGTGCTGCCCCTCATCGCGGCGACGATAGGCACCTTCAACTACCAGCAGAACCTGGGGGTGCTCACACCCGGCTGGGAGAACCTCTGGGCGCAGCACACCCTCTTCGAGCTCTGCTTCTTCCTGCCCGCGCTCGTGGGCGCGGGCTGCTCGTGGCTCATGGGGCTCGAGCATGCGGGGAGCAACTGGAATCAGGTGCTCGCGAGCCCCGTCGCCACGTGGCGCGTCGTCGTCGCGAAGCTCGTGGTGGGCGCGGGCATGCTGGGCGTCGCGCTCGCCGTGACGGGGGCGTTGTTCGTGGCCTGCGGCAAGGCGGTGGGAATCGCGGGTCTCCCGTCTGCCAACTACGTCGTTTACCTGCTGCTCTCATGGATGGGTGGCGTGGCGGTCGTGGCGGTGCAGCTGCTCGTGTCATCGCTCGTGCGCAGCTTCGCGGCCCCCGTGGGAGTGGCGCTCGGCGGCGCCGTCATGGGCCTCCTGCTCACGGCCAAGGGCTGGGGCCTGTGGTGGCCCTGGGCGCTCATGCAGCTGGCGTCGAACAGCAACGGGAGCGGCGCCCTCTCGCCCGCCGAGCTCGTGAGCTTCGTGGCGGCGAGCGTCCTCTTCTCCGCCGCGGCAACCGCTGCCTGCGCCTGGGTGGTCTCGCGCGCCGCGGCTGTGTCGGAATAGGCACAGGAGATTGGCGAGCGCATCCAAAAAAACGAATCACGCAGAGAAAGGACCGGACCAATGACAAAGAGAATCGTGGCCATCGTGGCGAGCCTGCTCGTGGTGGGAGCCTTGGCCGCAAGCTTCTACCTGGCGAACACCGACAACGCCTCCACCTGGTACGTCCGGGTGGACGACGCGGTGGCGCAGGACAAGAGCGACGAGGGCGGAGAGCTCTGGGAGTACGCGCTCGACGCCTATGATGCCACGGGCTCGCACCGCCTGCTCAGCTTCACCGCAGGCAAGCGGCTCAGGGACGGCGCGTACCTCAAGGTCGGCTACCTGCCCGTACGCGAGGTGGTCTCGTGGGAGGAGGTCCAGCCGGAGCAGCTGCCGCAGCCGGCACGCGACCTCTTGGGCTGACTTCCCGATCTCCGCAGATTTTGAACCGAGCTAATTCGACGTATCCGCAGATTTTGAATGACAAAGCCGCGGCGGGAGAAGGGCAGCCCTAAGCTGGCGCCGAGCCATCCTCGAGGTCGGACGCCCACTCGTCACTCGTGAGCCTGCTCACGTGGCCCTTGCGAACCTCGTGCATGAGCGGAACGTCGATCTCATCGGTCGTCCGCTGGTGCCGGAAGCCGCACTTCTCCTGCACGCGTCGCGACCTGTCATTCCCATCGTAGTAGCCAGCCCACACGCATCGCATGCCAAGGTCCTCGAAGGCGTGCCGCAGGACCTCGCGGACGGCCTCCGGCATGAGGCCCTGTCCCCAGTACGGCTTGCCGATCCAGTAGCCCAGCTCGCACTCGTCGTCTCGTTCCGTCAAGTCGGTGCTGCCCTTGAGCTTCAGCGAGATGGAGCCTATCGCGCGGCCCGTGTCCTTGAGACAGGTCGCGTAGGTCTCCGGCACCCTGAGAACGCCACGTATCACCCGCAGGCTCTCCTCGACGCTCGCATGCGCGGGCCAGCCCGCGATGGGACCGACGTCGGGGTCCCTGGCGCACTCGTAGAGATCCGCGGCATCCCCGTCTTCCCAGCGCCGCAGCACGAGCCTGTTCGTCTCCATGGGAATCCCCTCGTCCGTCCCGGCCAGCATTCCATGGACCACTACATCATATGACGCGCCCCAGGCGTCCAGCTCCCCATTGCTACGACTTCCCCAGAACCTGGAGCCCGTCCAAGGTCCGGAGCCTATCGCCGGTCCCTGCGGTAGCAGGTGGGCGTGCAGCCGGTGGCCGCCTTGAACGCCTCCGAGAAGGCTCCCTGGTTGGAGTAGCCGACGAACCGGGCGACCTGACGCACGCTGAGGCTGGTGTTGGCCAGCAGCCCTCGGGCATGTTCCATGCGCACCTCTCGCACGCATTCCTGTGGCGTCCTGCCAGTCACCTTCTTGAGCGTCGAGATCAAGCTGGGCTCGCTGACGTGGAACGCCTGGCTCAGCGACCGGGTCGACAGGTCCTTCGCCACGTTCGACTTGGCATAGGCCAGGATGGCCGCACAAAGCTGCTCTGACGGAGCCGACGAGGCCTGAGGCCCACGCGGGCAGCATGAGGTCTCGCTCACGAGCAGTGCGAAGCACTCGATCACCTTGGCGCGATAGTACGCGGGCTCCATGAGCCTGCACAGGCGTGCGCTTCCCAGCTCGCCGAGCGCCACGGTGAGGGCGGGTATGTCACGCCGGCCGTCAAGCAGCGTCACGGAATGCAGGAGCTGCGCGGGCGTGACCCGAAGAATGCGGGCGAGCCGGGGAATCGCGCTCGGCAGAAGCGAGATGGAGCAGGAGCTGAACCGAGCGCCGTCCTCGACGACCTGCCGGAAGCGATGCCCCTTCCAGACATAGCCGACGAGTGACGGACTCTGCCGTTCGAGCCCCTCGACGAAGAACATCGGCATGTCCTCCATGTAGCAGCCAAGCCCGACCATATCGGTGGAGTGCCCGTCCATGACCGCCCGCTCGCGGAGCGAGACGCTCATCGAGACCACGATGATGTCGGAGTCTATGACGTGGTACCAGTACTCCCCCGAGCCACGCCCGGGGTCGATGATCCAGGTGTTCCCATAGGGACGGACCTGTCCGGGAGACACTAGCCCCCGTCGGATGGCCTGCGTCTGGTGGATGCCGTGGATGGTCTCGATCATGGGGTCGAACACCGCATGTATCCTGGCCAGGTTTGCCTCGTCGTCCCGCCCGGCCCCGAGGTCCATGTCGAAGCCACCATCTCCCGATGGAGACAGGTTCTGGTACCACTTGGTCGCGAATCTCGTTTCGGTGAGATGCAGGATGTTTTCGGTGCAGTTATCCACTCTTCCCAGGGGTCTCTCCGTCGTGTCTTCCTTGTCTATATTCGGTTAGATGAGGCTAACATGTCAGAACGAGAAAGGAAAGGCACGTGCGGGAGGAGAACGTCCGCCACCATCGCATTGACCCACGCGTCGCATTGCTCGTCCTGCTTCCACTGAACGTGGAGGTCACCCTGTATCCCCATCTTGGGTACCAGGTGGCATCGATGGGCGTCGTCCTTCTCCTCATGCTGGCATGTCGGCAGCCCGCCTCCGCGTTGAAGTGGGCGGTCGCCTACGCGTCGGCCTTCGTCCTCGCACACCTTCCCGGCATGACGGGATGGGGATGGCTCAGTTCGCCCGCCAGCATGTTTCTCATGTTCCAGCGCGTGTTTCCCGTCGCCGCGTTCGCGGCGCTCTGCCTCGCGACCACGCATTCGGGCGAGCTCGCCTGCGCCCTCCAGAAGATGGGCTTCCCCTCCAGGCTCGTAGTCTCGCTCTGCGTTGCGCTGCGCTTCGTCCCCACTCTGGCGCGCGAGTTCAGGGCGGTGGGCGAGGCAATGAGAGTCCGCGGGATGGCCTCTTCCCCACTGGCCGTGGCGGCACACCCCGCAAGAACCGTCGAGCGCCTTATGGTTCCCGTCATCGGACGGGTGGGAATCATCGCCGACGAGCTGGGAAACGCGGTGGTGGCACGAGGTGCGGACACCGCGAGGAGGCGCAGCTCGTATTACGTCCTGCGCGTACAGGCGGCCGACGTCCTGCTCCTGGTGGTCGAGTACGCCCTGTTCGCGGCCATGGTGCTCGCAAGGCTGGGGGTGGTTGCCCCATGAGCGTCGCCGTCTCGTTCGAGCGGTTCTCCTTCCGCTACGATGGTGCCGAGTCGGACGCACTCCGCGACATCGACCTGCAGGTCCACGAAGGCGAGCTCGTGGTGCTCACGGGCGAATCCGGTTGTGGAAAGACGACGTTGACCCGTGCCATGAACGGACTAATCCCGCTGGTCTACCAGGGAACCATGAGGGGGCGCGTCGCCATCGACGGCAAGCCCGTCACCGAATGGACCACGAGCGATCTTGCGGCAACGGTGGGCTCGGTGTTCCAGAACCCACGCAGCCAGTTCGTGAACTCCGACGTCGAGGCGGAGCTTGCGTTTGGCTGCGAGAACCAGGGTCTTCCGCGCGCGACGATCGCCGAGCGGGTGCACGAGAGCGTGAGGACGTTTGGGATAGGGCACCTGCTGCATTCCCGGGTCGAGGAGCTTTCGGGCGGACAGCGCCAGATGGTGGTCCTGGCATCCGTGTACGCCACACATCCCGACGTCTTCGTGTTGGACGAGCCGACCGCGGCGCTCGACGTGCCTTCCATGGAGCTCCTGGGCCAGGCGCTCGCAAGGCTCAAAGCGATGGGCAAGACCGTCATCGTGTCCGAGCACCGTCTGTGGTGGCTCTCCGACCTTGCCGACCGCGTCGTGGTCATGCGGGACGGAGCCATTGCCGGCTCATGGTCGGCCGCCGACTTTGGCGCCCTCCCATGGGAGACCCGGTCGGGGTGGGGCCTGAGGGCATGGCGAGTCGAGGAGATGGACGCGCGGGCATCGAGCCCCACTTCTTGCGAGAAGGTCTCCGCGACATCGGTCGGCGACAGACGGGGAGAAGGTCGCGTCGCGCTGGAGACGAGGGGCCTGTGCGTGTCGTATCGCCACCGCAGAAGGGTGATAGACGACTGCGACCTGACCATCCCCGCCGGAACGGCCATCGGCCTCGTCGGGGCGAACGGCACGGGAAAGACGACGCTCGCCCGATGCCTGTGCGGCATCCAGAGGGAGGCGGCCGGCACCGTCGAGCTCGCTGGAACGGCGCTCAGACCCTCTCGGCGCGCTGGATCGATCTACCTCGTCATGCAGGAGCCGGGCTACCAGCTCTTCGAGCACACGGTTGCCCGCGAGCTCGAGGAGGCCCAGAGGCGCGGCTTCGACCGAGATGCCCCCAAGGCGTTCTCCATGGAATCGCTGATGGAGGATTTTGGCCTCGCCGAGCTCGTCCAGCGGCATCCCCTGTCCCTGTCCGGCGGGCAGGGACAGCGCGTGTCGATCGCCGCAGGACTGCTATACGGCGCACGGGCCCTGGTCATGGACGAGCCGACCAGCGGGCTCGACCATCGCAACATGGACGTCATCGCCAAGCAGATCGGCCGGCTCAAGCGCCATGGCCTTCCGATCTGCGTGATCACTCACGACTACGAGTTCCTCTGCTCGGTCTGCGACGCCGTCGTCTCGCTGGACGGCGGACGTCCGTCGACGCCGATTCCGCTCAATCCGGAAACACTCGGGCGCATAAGAAGGCTGCTCGGTTTTTCATCGGTCCACTGAGGCTTCTATCAGAAAGGAAATGGCTCATGGCTGAAAGGACGATTGGTACACAGGCAAGGGACACGGGTCGGCTCACCGCGAAGGACCTCGTGTTCTGCGCGGCGTTCGGCGTTCTGGTGTTCTTCATAACGATGGGCTTCGCCATGGTGTGCAGCTTCGACTACCGCACTTGTTGGAGCGCCCATGCGGCCTCGTCCCTGGTCACCGGCATGGCATGGATGTACATCGTCCAGCGCGTGCCCAAGCGCGGCGCCATGATTGCCATGGGCGCGATCATGGCCGCGTTCGGCTTCGTGATGGGGATGTTCTGGACGGGGCCGGCGGGGATCCTCGTTGGCTGCCTTGCCGCGGAGCTCATCCTGGGCAATCCCAAGACGCGTGGCAGGGGCAGGATCCTGGCGTCCTTCCCTGCGTTCGTCCTCCTGTTCTGGCTGGGCCACATCTCCCTGGTCTACATGATCGGTGGCGACGCGTATGTCGCCCAATGCGTCCAGGCGGGCATGGCGGAGGAATTCTCCCGGAACATGGTCAACTTCATGTACGGCCCCGGAATGGTCGTCACGTGCATCGCCACGGTCGTCTGCGCGACGCTCGGCGGTTTCATCGGCACCAAGGTGTTCGCCAAGCACTTCAGGCAGCTGGGAGTGAGGTAGCCATGACCGACATCTCGCAGGAGCATCGGGACCAGGACAGGGCGGGGCGGGCGGCGATCAAGCTGCTGGCGGCGCACATCAAGGGTCGCACCGTCCTCGCCCAGCTCTTCACGATCCTGTCCGCCCTGCTGGCATTCGTCCCCTACCTCGCCCTGGTGCGGTTGGGCGAGACGTTCATCGCCGCCCAGCAGGGCGTGCGTCCGCTCGATGCCGACCAAGTGAGCGACATCGTCATGCTGCTGGTGACGGCCTTCGTGCTCAGGCTGACGTTCTACCTGCTGTCCCTCACCATCACGCACTTCGCGGACATGAGGCTGCGCTTCGTCATCCGCCGCAAGATCGTCGAGCGCCTCAGCCGCGTCCCTCTCGCCTGGTTTGGCAGGACGGGATCGGGCAGGATACGCAACGCCGTCCAGGACGACACCAAGACCGTCCATACCGTAATCGCCCACGCGCCGGTGGACATGCTCAACGGCATCCTGACTCCCCTGGTGCTCCTGGCGTTCATGTTCGTCATGAACTGGCGCCTGGCCCTTGTCGGGATCGCAACCCTCCCGTTCTACTTCGTGCTGTACGGCTCCTCCATGAAGGACATGGGGCCCAAGACGGCCGAGATGAACAACAACCTCGCAAACGTCTCGGCAACCATGGTGGAGCTCGTCTCGGGAATCAAGGTCATCAAGGCGTTCGGCAAGAGCGGTGAGTCCTACCGCAACTACGCCGAAGCCGCGCGGGCGTTCGCGGACTCGTACTGGGAATGGTGCGCCCCGATGATCGGTCGCTGTGCCGTCGCCGCCGAGTTCGTCTCCATCCCGGTACTGCTGCTGGTGAACCTGGGAGGAGGGGCGCTGCTCCATGCGATGGGGCTCGCGACGCTGCCCCAGATCATCGCATGCACCCTGATCGCCCTGGTCCTTCCGAATGCCATGATGAGCGTCGCGAACATCACCTGGTCGTACCAGCTGGCCGGCTCTGCGGCCGTCAGGCTGGTCGAGCTGATGGACACGCCGCCGCTCGAGGAGCCGGAGCATCCCCATGAGCCCGACGGAAGGCCCCGGGTCGTCATCAGGGACGTCTCGTACTCCTATGGCGAGACCCAGGCGCTCAGGGGCGTCGACCTCACGCTCGAGCCAGGAACGGTGACCGCGCTCATCGGCCCCTCCGGGTCGGGGAAGTCGACGCTGGCGACGCTGGTCGCCCGATTCGACGACCCCTCCCAGGGCTCCATAGAGCTCGGCGGCGTTGACCTGCGATCCCTTTCGCCAGACGTGCTGTATCGCAACGTATCGTTCGTGCTGCAGGATGCGATGCTGCTCAATGCGAGCATCGCGCGCAACGTCTCCCTCCCAAGGCCAGAGGCGAGCCTGGAGCAGATACGGGACGCTGCCAGGGCCGCCCAGATAGACGACTTCGTCATGTCGCTTCCCAAGGGCTATGACAGCGTCATCGGCACCGACTGCGAGCTTTCGGGCGGAGAGGCGCAGCGCCTGTCCATCGCACGCGCGATCCTCGCAGATGCGCCGGTCCTGGTCATGGACGAGGCCACGGCCTTCGCCGACCCCGACTCGGAGGTCGAGATACAGCGGGCCCTCGGCGGCCTGGTCGGGGGGCGCACGGTCCTGGTGATTGCCCATCGCCTGAACTCCGTGGTGGGAGCCCATCAGATAGCCGTCATGGAGGAGGGCAGGATCGCGGCCTTGGGCACGCACGAGACCCTGCTCGACAACGACCACTACCGGGCGCTGCTGGCTCAGGGCGGGTTCGCCCCGACTTCCAGCGCGAAAGAGGGGCAGGGGGATTGCCATGAGTAGAAACCGGAGCCTTCTGCGCCGATTCCGCCGGTACATGACCGACGCCGATGCCGCCATGAACAGGCGTGGCACGGTGGCCTACGCTGCGGCAGGCGTCTTCACGGGACTGGCATTGTGCACGATGATGCCGGCGGCGATAGCCCTCCAGACGGCGAAGGCGCAGTGGGGCCTCGGCTTCGCGGCATGGATGATCGTCCTAGCGGCGCTGGCGGCCCTCTCCTGCGTCCTCGACTACCAGGGCTGCAAGCTCGGATACACCGCCGGCCTGGGGTACATGCGCATGCTGCAGAGGCACATCGGCACAAAGGTCGCCTCCCTGCCCCTGGGCTGGTTCTCGGCGTCGAGCGCCGGCAGGCTGAGCCGCATCGTCACGCAGGAGATGATGTCGAGCGGACAGGCGGTCGCCTACTTCATCGGCCAGCTCGTCCGCAACCTGTGCGCCTGCGTGGTGTTCGGCCTGGGCACCTGGGCATGGAACTGGCGGCTCGGCCTCATGGCGAGCATCGCGATTCCCGTGCTCTTCATCCTGCTCAAGCTCGGACAGAAGTGCATAGAGAACTGCTACGCGGACGAGACTCCCGCAGAGGAGGCCCTCGCCTCCCGAATCGTCGAGTTCGCCCAGTGCCAGGGTGCGCTGCGCGCCTGCCATGCGGGGCCAGGCTACAAGGAGCTCGCCGACAGCTTTGTCGAGGCGCAACGCAAGTCTGTACGTGGGCTCTGGTGGGGCGTGCTGGGCAACCTGGTCTCGGGAATGGGACAGCAGACGCTGGTGTTCGCCATGATCCTGCTGGGAAGCTCCCTGTGCGTGAGCGGCATCGCCACCCCACTCGAGGCAGTCGTCATCATAGGGGTTGCCCTGCGCTTCTCTACCATGGTGTCGGACGTCTCGGCGGCGCTCTTCGGCTTGGAGGAGCGACGCCAGACCTTGGACGGCATCGACGAGGTCATGGACGCTCCCGAGATGCCGACGCCTGCCGTCCCCGGCACCTTCCCCCACGACGCGAGCGTCAGCGCCGATCACGTCACGTTCTCGTACGTGCCGGGCAAGCCGGTGCTCCGCGACGTATGCTTCTCGGTTCCACCATCGGGCATGCTCGCCATCGTGGGACCCTCGGGCTGCGGCAAGACCACGGTCATAAAGCTCATCGCCCGCTTCTACGACACGGCAGCCGGCGCCATGCGCGTCGGCGGCGTCGACGTGCGAGACCTCACCACGGAGGAGCTGTTCAAGAACGTCTCCTTCGTCTTCCAGGACGTGTACCTGTTCAATGACACGCTGCGCAACAACGTCCTTCTGGCGCGGCCGGACGCGAGCGATGACGAGCTCGAGAGGGTCGCCGACCTGGCGGGCGTGACCGAGATCGTCAAGCGCCTGCCCGAGGGATGGGACACCCTCTGCGGCGAGGGCGGCCGCGCGCTCTCGGGAGGCGAGCGCCAGCGCGTGTCGATTGCCCGCGCGCTGCTGAAGCAGGCTCCCATCGTCCTCTTTGACGAGGCGACGTCGGCGCTCGATGCCGAAAACGAGGCGAACATCATCCGGTCGATCGAGGTGCTTCGCAGGTCCTCCACGGTGATCGCTGTCGCCCACAAGCTCGAGACCATCAAGATGGCCGACCGAATCGTCGTGCTGAACGCTCGGGGAACCGTGGAGGAGTCGGGGACTCATGACGAGCTTCTCGAACGAGACGGTGCCTATGCGAACTTCTGGAACAAGCGCATCCTAAGCGCCCGATGGAAGCTGGTCTGACGGCCTACGCGCGCGTCCGTTCAGCAACGGGCCCGGGCACCCAAGGGTGCCCGGGCCCGCATCACGAGCGTCAGCCTGGCGTCCGCCAGACCAGGGGGCTACTCTCCCCTGAGGGCCTTGCCCATCGCGTCGGTCGCGACAATGGCGTCGTGCAGCTCGTCGGGGGTGACGTCGCCGGCGAGGTTGTGGATGGTCTCGCCCGGCACGCAGGCCGCCTCGGCGATCTTCCAGATCTGCTCGTCGGTGGTCACGCCCAGCTCGGCCAGGGTCGTGGGCAGGCCGACCTCGAGGCAGTAGTCCTGGACGTCCACGAACTCCTCCTCGGGAACGCCCTCGAGCACCAGCTGGACCAGCGTGCCGAAGGCGACGCAGTTGCCGTGGGGCGCGCTGTGGCCGCCCAGCGAGGTCAGGCCGTTGTAGAAGGAGTGGGCCGCGGCGCAGTTAACGTTGTCGGCGCCCACGCCGGAGAGGTACACGCAGGCCTCGACGACGTTCTCGAAGGCAGGGGTGACCACGTGGTTCTGGCAGGCAACGATGGCCTGGGAGCTGTAGTCGCGCAGGGTCTCGTAGCAGAGCTTGGCCAGCGCCATGCCCGCGCGGGTGATGCCGGTGCCCTCGAGGCTCGGGGACTCGGTGCGGATGGACGCGCGGCCCTCGAAGTAGGTGCCCAGGGCGTCACCCATGCCCGCCACGAGGAAGCGCACGGGTGCGTCGGCGATGACCTGGGTGTCGACCATGACAGCGGCGGGGTTCTCGGGATAGAAGAGGTACTTGTCGAAGCTGCCGTCGTCGTTGTAGATGACGGAGAGGCCGGTGCAGGGCGCGTCGGTCGCGGCGACGGTCGGGATGATGACGACCTTCTTGCCAGAGTAGTAGGCGGTCGCCTTGGCGGTGTCGACTGCGGAGCCGCCGCCGACGGCAACCACGGCGTCGATGTTGTCTGCCTCGACGATCGCCTGCATCTTGGCGATCTCGCCCTTGCTGGAGATGCCGCCGAAGACCTCGTAGCGACGGTAGTCGTCGGCGTCGCCGAAGCTCTGCTCGATCTTGTCATGGCAGGCCTTGTAGCCGCTGTTGGAGCACACGAACAGCCAGCGCTTGCCCATGTAGCCCATCTCCTCCTGGAACTTCAGGAGGGCACCCTTGCCCTGGACGTACTTCAGAGGCTCACGCATCGCACGCAGACGCTTCATGACAATCCTCGATTCAGTCATGGCGGATGATGTCGCCGACGCCGTCCGGCGGCCGGCAGCAATACATGTTAGGGCAACAATTGCGGGCGACTTGCCGCGTTCGGCAACTTTATGCCCCGGATTTATTCACTGGCTTGGACAAGGGGACCTCGTCTGCCTGGCGGAGTCCCCTAGAGGCGTGCGGCGTAGCTCGCGATTGCCGCCCTGACCTTCTCCATCTGGTCCTCCTTCACGACGTCCAGGTAGGTCGGCGTCACGGAGGCGAGGTAGGCCGCGTCGAAGGTTCCCGCGTCCTGGCGGGCGAAGCCCTCCTCCATCAGGCGCTCGGCATCGTCGCGCCTCTCGTCCTTGACCATGCCCATCACAAAGTCGTGGAACATCTTCTGCGGCATGTTCATGCGCGTCCTCCTTGGGGCCAGTCCTCTCGCTTGCCTGCGGGCATCCATTCTCGCCCAAAGCCTCGTGTCAACAAATGCCATCCGGCAAGTTCACGTCAAAGCCCGAGCGCTTGGACGGATTGGACTGCTCCGCCGTCATGCAGGCTTTGCCGAGGCTATGCCTCCAGCGCCTGAAGCAGGGAAAGCAGTCGGTCCGGGCTGGCGCAGGGCACCACCGCGTTCTGGATCAGCGCCTTGTCCTCTGTGACGAGGTAGCTCGCGTGAATGCGCTGAGCTGCGGCCATGATGAGGTCATCCTCGAAATCAGGGTGCACCACCTGCAGCTTGTCTGCATACCAGCAGTCAGATGCGTCGAGCCCCACCGGCATCGCGAGCTGACGCATGTTCCTGACGCACGCCCATGCCGCATTCGTTGCCGCGAACGCCGCAGATTCCGTGAGCTCGCCGTCCGCCCTGCGAGAGCAAATCTTGAACTCAGTCTTCAGCAGGTAGAAGATGTCTGCTGCTGACGAGACGGAGAAGTACAGCTCCAGCTCGCGCTCGAGGGCAAAGGTAATGAGGTCTCGCGCCGCGTCATGACCAGGACGACTGCCCAGGTAGTTGTTAATCCAAACGTTGGTGTCAAGGAGGAGCCTGCTGGGTCGCTGCATTATTCCGACACCTTTGGCGCATCCGCATCCGGGCCGGCAGCATGGCCTAGCCGCTCCCGCGCCGCTCGTTCGCGTAGCTCCTCAAGCGGGGTCGCATCAGAGAGGCAGAACTCAACCGCCCTGGCAGAGAGGCCCGAATTGCGAACGATGTCCCATCCTTCGTGGAGCGCCGCAAGCCGGTCAGCCACACCGGAAGAAGCACTTCCCTCCGTCTTGGGAGGCAGGAGGCTCGCACCAGAAAGAACCTCTGCCAGCAGCTCCGGTTCCTCCTCATGTCTCACGGCGAGCTCCCACAGGCCTCGGACCGCCTTGGTTGGCGTGAGACCAGCCTTCATGAGGACCTTGTCCCCTCGCTCCTTCAGCAAGGCGTCAATGCGAGTGTTCATCTGGACCACCATGACATCCACCTTCCCACCTCACCTCGCACTGTGACAAATGCTCGTATAGCAAAGATAGCATATGTATAGCGCAGGCGCTCTGGTCGAGGAGTCAGGAACATCTGAGAAACAGGGCCCGCAAGGTCGCGCGCCGGACATGCCCGCGCGGATGTGACCACGACGAACGTGCATGCGCAGGCGATTCGAACTTCACCCATCGCGGCGCGACTACACCGTGATCTCTATCTGGTTGCCCTCGAAGTTACCGCATCCCGCGATGTCAACAGGCCGGAGAACCGCCGGTCCGTGCCCGAGCGACGCCCGGACAGACCCAGGGCGCCCGGCATCGTCGCCCGCATAGGCAAATTTGGAGAACTCACGCGCATGCACTAGGCTTCTGTTTTGTTAGCCAAGGCATACACGCAGAGGGGAACCCATGAGGTACGTCTACATCGCCGTCGGATGCGTCACGCTCGCCCTGGGGACGCTGGGGGTCGTCCTACCCATCCTGCCGAGCGTCCCGTTCTTCCTCGTGACCCTCTACTGCTTCTCGCGCAGCTCGCAGAGGCTGCACGACTGGTTCGTGGGCACGGGCTTCTATCAGAAGAACCTCCGGAGCTACGTGCAGGAGAGGGGCATGAAGCGGGCCGCCAAGCTGCGCGTCATGGCGATGGTCACGCTGCTCATGGGCATCGGCTTCGTCATGATGCACTCGCTCTGGGCCCGCGTGGTCCTGGGCGTCATCTGGTTGGGGCACGTCGTCTACTTCATGGGAGTGGTCAGGAGCCTGCCCGAGGAGTAGGTGGGGCTGGCCCCGCCACTCCTCCGGGCGGGGTCGCAGGCAAGGGCGTCGTTCAGAACTCGCCCGAGATTGCAGGATCGTGCGCTCTCAGGCGAGTTCTGAACGATTCGGTTCCGACGTGGTCGCCAGTCAACGCGACCAGGACCCTCTCCCCTGCCCGCCTCCCCTACCGCAGCCTCCCCACGAACACCAGGTACGAGTACAGGTACAGCCAGGCCGTGCCTCCCAGGATCAGCGCGACGAGGAGACCAACGAGCAGCTCGCCGCCAAGCGCTCCCGCGAACAGAGCCAACGCGAGCATCGCCGCGCCCCACACCACGCTGACGATGCCGCCCATGCGCTGGGTGCGGTCCCAGTTGTGCTCGTCTGCCAGCGCCCAGGGGGTCTTCACACCGAAGGTGTAGTTCTGGCGCACGCGCGGCATGTAGTTGCCCAGGGCCACGAACAGGACGCCCAGCCCCGCGAAGGTCAGGCTCCCGACCAGGCCGCTCCCCTCGGGGATGAGCCCGAAGACCGTCGCCTCGGTGACCCAGCTGAACGCCATCATGTACAGGCTGAACCCGCAGACGAAGCCACGCCACACGCCCCAGGAGCGCTCATAGCCCTCCCGACGTGGGTCGATGGACGGTATCACGCGGAACAGCAGCAGGAACAGGAACGGCAGCGCCGCCAGTACGAGCGCCATGTACCTGGGCCCATAGCCGTCGGCCGCGCCGGATGCGCCCCAGTGCGTGGGGACCTGCTCCGGAAGGCTGGGATACACCAGCAGATGCGCCACGAAGTTGACGAGCGCGACCGCAGCCAGCACATAGACGAAGCGCCGCGAATGCCTCTTGACCGCCATTGCGACCTACCTCTCTCCAAACGAGTAGAACCACTCCATGACCTCTTGCAGCACAGTCATGTTGAGGTGATAGACGATGCTCTGGCCCTGTCGCTCCGAGCTCACCAGGCCCGCCGAGCGCAGGATGCCCAGGTGGTTGCTGATCGAGGGCTTCGAGATGTCGAACTGCTCGGCAATCTGCCCCGCGCTGAGGTCACCCGCACGCAGGAGCTCGAGGATGCGCCGCCGCGTCGGGTCCGAAAGCGCCTTGAATGCCTCCCCCGCCATTGGCTCTTACCTCCTCGTTTTGATATTTATCCAAATGACTAATTACTGGACGAGAGTATGCGCGCGACGCGGCCCGAAGTCAAGCGGGAACGCAAGTCGCACGAGGGCGTGAATGGCACGAATGCGTAAGTGGCACGAAAAGGCGTTGCGGCGTCCTGGAACTCCTGGGAACATCGTCGTCTGGGCAGACGAGAATCAATGCGTACGCACTAAATTCAGCTCTTCTCGCCTGAATTGATGCGAACGCACAAAATCTATTAGCTTTCGTTATAATTGATGCGAGCGCATTCGAGAGGAGCGGCGATGCCAGAGACGCGCGTCACCAACGCAAGGGACCTCGGCGCCCTCATAAGGTCCACGCGCAAGGAGCAGGGCTTCACCCAGGCCGAGCTCGCCGAGGGCTCGGGCGTGGGAATCACCTTCGTCTCGAAGCTCGAGCGCGGCAAGGGCAGCTCGGAGTTCGACAAGGTGACCCAAGTCGCCCGCATGCTCGGCATCGACCTGTTCGCGCGGACGAGGGGGTAAGTCATGCCAACACATGGAAATAAGCTCCGGATTCTGCGCCATGGCGGATCGAGCACCCTGGTAGTTGGAGAAATCGACCTCAGCACGCGACAACTCGAATACTCACGCCCATACCTCGCCGATTGTACCCAAGGTCGAGCTCATCGCCTTGGGAAGAGGCCGACTCGCCATCTGCGTCGAGCGGTTTGATCGACAGACAACGGTCCTCGAGGACGGAAGGCTGGCGGTGCGAAGGCTCCACCAAGAAGACCTCGCCCAGTCGCTGGGAATCTATCCCGGGTCAAAGTATGCGGAGCTTGACCCAAGCAGTGCGAGCGCCATAGCGCACCTGCTGCGGAATCACTCCTCTCAGCCGCTTAGGGACATACAGGGCCTTGCCCGCATCATGCTGCTCAACTATCTGGTAGGAAACTGCGACAACCACCTCAAAAACCTCTCGCTCATGCACGAGGGGGCATGGACAAGGCTCGCTCCGGCCTATGACATCGTTCCGACCACGCTCTTCGATCGCTTCAGCAGGCAGATGGGGATGCGAATCGGACGCCACGGCATAATCGACGAGGTCATACCCGAGGACTTCGTGGAACTGGCGAACGAGCTTGGCATCAGCGAAGAGCTCCTACGCCGCACTGCCAGGGAACTGTGCGATGCACTTCCTCGAAGCATTGACGAAGAGGGAGAAAGGCAGGCCCGAACAGGGTTCGAAGCGCTCGCCTACGACGCCGAGAATCTGATCGCAGACATGCTTCCCAGGAAGGCGACATTGGAGAGCTTCGCGCAACGATAACGTGGATGTGGTTTCCTACTCCAGCAGACCCTCCAGGTTGTGGCGGAAGCGCGCACGGTCCTCCGAAGCGAAGGCCGCCGGTCCCTTGGTACGGCCACCCGCACGGCAGACCTTCTTCTTCTCGTACCGGATGAAGAGCTCCATGTCTATGGTCGCCCTGTCGAACACGCGACCGCGCACCCCGATGGCGGGGCGCCCCTGCCCAGGACCATCGCCGCCAGGCCGATGTCCTGGGTCACCACAACGTCCCCCGGCTCCAAGCGCTCCGTAATGGCGAAGTCCGCACTGTCCGCCCCGACGGAGACCGCGAGCACGTCCACCCAGAAGCCGCGACGGGCGTGAGCGACGTCGCGGGGGTCGTCTCGCCTGACATGTCGCTCCAGGTTCTGCGTGCTGTTGCCGGCGATTACCACGGGCACGCCGCGCCTGCGCGCCACGACAAGAGCGTCGGCCGTCATGGGACACGCGTCCGCATCGATGTACAGCGTGGTCATGCGGCTCCTCTCGCCTGGGCGTGCGGGATGGGCGTGCCGTCGGGCCGTTGCGGGGTGGCGTGCCGTCGGGCCGTTCTTTACTGGTGGGAGTTTCCCCAACGAGAGAAAACCTTAGCAGTAAAGAACGCGGCACATCGCATGGTGCGGCGACCTGCGGGTGGCGCGTTCTTTGCTGGCTTTGCTTGCGGGCGTCGTGTTCCCTACTGGCTCTCAGCGACGAAATCTCGCCATCCAAGGCGAGAAAAGAACGCCGACCGCTGCATTTGCCCACATGAGCTGCGGCGGCGTGTTCTTTATCGCCCGCATCAAAGCCACGATGCTTCGATTCGCCCGAGTAAAGAACACGCCGGAGTAACTGGTCGACACGAGTGCGTCCAACGCGTCTGAATGACAAGCAAGAACGTCCAATACGTCTGAACGACACGCCAGTACGTCGCACGCGTCTGGGTGACACGTGAGAACGCCAAACGCGTCTGGACGTGGCGCGCCAACTGGGAAAACGTCAGACCATTAGGCGCGTTGGACGCTTTCGGCGAAACAACGCGCGTATTGGACGTTGTCGCGGGCGAGAGACGCGCCGGGCGCTGTCGGCAGCCGCACGCACGCGCCCAACGTCGCCACCAGCCGCACGCGCCCACGCACAAAACGGGCGGGCCGGCACATCGCCAGCCCGCCCGCACTAATCACCTCGTCACCCATCCACACTCCGGCCAAGGGCGCCCCGGCAGCGACCTACAGCCACCTCTCCGGGAGCTTCTCTCCCTTGGCGGCCGCCTCCTCCGGAGTGTCCGGATCGAACGAGACCGGGTCGGCGTTGGCATCCGCGCCGCCCATGCCGTAGGTGGGGCGCGCCGCCTCGTACTGGATCTTGCGCGCGGTCCTGCGCACGTCGGCCTCGGGCATGTTGTCGTAGCGGTGGCAGGCGCAGCGGTGCCCCGCAACGACCTCGCGAAGCTCCGGCGCAGCGACGTCACAGGCTCCCACCTTGGCGAAGCAGCGGCTCGCGAAGCGGCAGCCCGCCGGCGGGTCGATGGGGCTGGGCACGTCTCCCTGCAGGATGATGCGCTTGCGCGAGAGGTGCGGGTCGGGCGACGGGATGGCTGAGAGCAGCGCCTGCGTGTAGGGGCAGAGCGGCTCGTGGTAGAGGTCGTTCTTCTGGGCGACCTCCATGAGCTTGCCCAGGTACATCACGCCCACACGGTCGGATACGTGCTTGACCACGTTGAGGCCGTGCGCGATGAAGAGGTAGGTGAGTCCCAGGTCCTCCTTGAGGTCGTCCAGGAGGTTGAGCACCTGCGCCTGGATGGAGACGTCCAGCGCGCTCACGGGCTCGTCGCAGACGATGAGCTTGGGATTCACGGCCAGGGCGCGCGCGATGCCCACGCGCTGGCGCTGGCCGCCGCTGAACTCATGGGGATAGCGCCTCTTGAGGTCGGGTCTGATGCCCACGCGCTCGAGCAGCTCGTCCACGCGGGCGTCGATGGCCTCCGCGGGCAGGATGCCGTTGGTGACGATGGGCTCGCTCACGATCTGCTCGACGGTCATGCGCGGGTTGAGCGAGGCGTAGGGGTCCTGGAAGATCAGCTGGATGTCGCGGCAGAGCTCGCGACGGCGCTGCTTGCTGGCGTCGGTGATGTCCTCGCCCTCGAAGTAGATTCTGCCGCCGGAGGGCTTGAGCAGGCCCACCAGCATCTTGCCGATGGTGGTCTTGCCGCAGCCCGACTCGCCCACCAGGCCGAAGGCCTCGCCGCGGTGGATCTTGAACGACACGTCCTCGACCGCGCGCACGTAGGAGGTGGGACGCCCGAAGAAGTTGGTCTCGGCTACGAAGCTCTTCGAGAGGTTCTTGACCTCCACCAGGACGTCGTCGCGCGTGGGATCGCTCTTGGGGTCTGCCATGGGCTACTCCTCCCCCTCTTCGTACAGGAAGCAGCGGACGCTGCGGCTGGGGTCGCCGGGGTAGGGCCTGAGCTCGGGGCGCTCGCGGCGGCAGCGCTCCATGCAGCGGTCGCAGCGGTCCGAGAACGGGCAGCCCGAGGGCATGTCCAGCGGGTTGGGCACGGTGCCCTTGATGGTGTAGAGGCGCTTGGAGTCGTCGTCCTCGAGGCGCGGAATCGAGTTCAGGAGGCCCAGCGTGTAGGGGTGCAGGGGCCTCTCAAACAACGCGACCTTCTCCGCCTCCTCGACCACCTCGCCGCAGTACATGACCACCACGCGGTCGGCCACCTCCGAGACGACTCCCAGGTCGTGGGTGATGAAGAGCACGGCCATGTCGAACTCGTCGCGCAGCTGGTAGATGAGATCAAGAATCTGCGCCTGGATGGTCACGTCGAGGGCCGTGGTGGGCTCGTCGGCGATGAGCAGCTGGGGGTTGCAGGCCAGCGCCATGGCGATCATGACGCGCTGGCGCATGCCGCCCGACATCTGGTGCGGGTAGTCGCGAGCGCGGTCCGCGGGAGAGGGGATGCCCACCACGCGCAGCATCTCGACCGCACGCTCCCAGGCCTGGTCCTTCTTCATGGGCGTGTGCGTCTGGATGGCCTCGACGATCTGGTCGCCCACGCGGTAGACGGGATTGAGCGAGGTCATGGGCTCCTGGAAGATCATCGAGATCCTCTGGCCTCGGACCTGCTCCATCTCCTTGTCGCTGAGTGACAGGAGGTCGGTGCCGTCGAAGCTGATGCTGCCGGAGGCCACGTGTCCCGGCTTCTGCAGGAGCCCCATGATACTGAGGGAGGTCACGCTCTTGCCGGAGCCGGACTCGCCCACCACGGCCAGTATCTCTCCGCGGTCTATGGAGAAGCTCACGCCGTCCACGGCACGGACGGTGCCCTTGCGGGTGGGGAACTCGGTGACGAGGTCCCTCACTTCGAGAAGTGCCATGCTAGCGCCTCCTGCTCTTGGGGTCGAAGGCGTCGCGGATGCCGTCTCCCAGCAGGTTGAACGCGAGGACGGTGAGGGTGATGGCGAGGCCCGGGAAGATCATGACGTGGGGAGCCTGGAAGATGTAGTCGCGGCCGCGGCCCAGCATGTCGCCCCACTCGGCCTGGGGTGGCTGGACGCCGAGCCCCAGGAAGCCCAGGGCGGCGGCGTCGAGGATGGCGCCCGAGATGCCCAAGGTGGCACGGACGATGATCGAGGGAGCCACGTTGGGCAGGATGTGACGGAAGATGATCTTGGCGTCGGAGTCGCCTATGACGCGGGCGGCGCTGACGTAGTCGTTTGCCTTGACCGCGAGGACCTGGCTGCGCACGATGCGCGCGTACTCGGGGATGGACACCAGGCCGATGGCGATGACCGCCTTGTCGATGCCCTTGCCGAGCGCCGCCATGAAGGTGATGGCCAGGAGGATCGAGGGCACGGCGAGCATGATGTCCATGAGGCGCATGATCACCGTGTCGGCCCTGCCGCCCTTGTAGCCGGCGATGGCGCCCAGGGTGACGCCCACCACGAGCGACAGCGCGACCGAGATGAGGCCGACGGTGAGCGAGACCTGCGCGCCCACCATCATGCGGGCCAGGATGTCGCGGCCCTGCTGGTCGCAGCCAAACCAGTGCGCGGCGCTGGGCGCGGCGAAGGACTGGGTCAGGTCCTGCTCATAGGGGTCGTACGGGAGCACGCCGGGGGCGATGGCCGTGACGACGGCTATGAGCACGACGAGGCCGATGAAGACCAGGCTGGCCATGGCCGGGCCGTTGTGGCTCAGCGAGTACCAGACGTCCTTCCAGATGGACTCCGCCTTCTGCGGCCTGGCGGCGTCGACGCCCTTCGTGGGCCCCATGGGCTCCCGCCCGGAGTCGAGTGTCTTCTCCACCAAGATCACCCCTCTTCCTGCGAGTACTTGATGCGCGGGTCAAGGTAGGCGTACACGATGTCCACGATCAGGTTGATGACGACGAAGATCACGCCGATGAGAAGCACGGTGCCCTGGACCACCGGGAAGTCGGACTTCAGGATGGAGTCGACCACGTACTTGCCGATGCCGGGCCAGGCGAAGACGGTCTCGGTGAGGAGGGCGCCGCCCAGGAGGCTGCCGAACTGCAGGCCGATGACGGTGGTGACCGGCAGCATGGCGTTGCGCAAGGCGTGATGGCGGTCGACGCTGCCCTTGGGCAGGCCCTTGGCGCGGGCGGTGCGGACGTAGTCCTCGCCCAGGGTCTCGAGCATGCTGGAGCGCGTCATGCGCGTGATGATGGCCATCGAGTAGAGCGAGAGCGCGAGGGCCGGCAGCACGATGTGCTGCAGGGCGTTGCCCAGGGCCTCGAAGTCGCCGGAGAGCAGCGTGTCAAGGATGAAGAGGCCCGTGCCGCCCACCGGTGCCAGAAGCGGGTCGATGCGCCCGCCCGAGGGCAGAACGTGCAGGGTGCCGGCGAAGAGGATGATCATGAGCACGCCGGACCAGAAGATGGGCATCGAGACGCCCACCAGCGCCACGAAGGTGCTGAGGCCGTCCACGAAGGAGCCCTTGTGGACCGCCGCGAGCACGCCGAGCACGATGCCGAGCACGGACGCCACGATGATGGCGACGATGGCAAGCTCGACGGTGGCCGGGAAGCGGCTCATGATCTCGGTCGTGACGGAGGTGTGGGTGTAGTACGAGGTCCCCAGGTCGCCGCGGAGGGCCGATCCCAGGAAGTTGAGGTACTGCACCACGATGGGGGCCGTAAGCCCGTTCGCCTCTCGCCAGGCCTGCATCTGCTCCTGCGTGGCATGCTCGCCGAGCACGACGCTGGCAGGGTCGGCCGAGAAGACGCGCATGATCAGGAAGACCACGATCGAGAGGCCCAACAGGACGGGAATCGCCTGCAGGACGCGCTTGATCACATATCTCAGCACGTGTCTTCCTCCTCTCTCTTCTCATCTGTTCGCTCTTGTCGGGTCCGGCGACATGCGCCCCTCCGCGCGCGCCACCAGAAGCGCGACTCGGACCGGGCTCGCGTCCGGCCCGAGTCGCAGCGTTGCCTCGGGATGTCCCTCGGCCTTGGATGGGGGCGTCTCTCCCCCGTCCAGGGCTAGGCAGACTTGGTGCAGTTCCTCAGGAACACGACCGCCGTCGGGTGGTAGACGTAGCCCTCGACGTTGGCCTTGTGGCCCAGGAGGTTCTGAGAGTGCGAGATGGGCAGCCAGACCTGGTCCTCGGCCACGATCTGCTCGCACTGGTGGTAGACGTCGTCACGCTCGGAGCCCGCCGGAGTCGAGAGGCCCTTGGCGATGAGCGCCTTGTACTCGTCGTTGGAGTAGCGTGCGACGTTCATGGCGGTGTCGTCGACCGAGAGGAGGTTCATGAAGTTGTCGGGGTCGCCGTTGTCGCCGTTCCAGCCATAGAAGCAGACGTCGTAGTTGCCCGCCTGGACGGCGTCCTTGTAGGAGGTCCAGTCGAACTGGTCGATGGTCATGTCGACGCCGACCTTGCTCAGGTAGCCCTGGACGGACTCTGCGAGCGCGGTGCCTCCCTTGCCGTTGTAGGGACGCGACACCGAGTAGGTGATGCACTTGACCTTGGTGATGCCCAGGGCGGCGAGCTCGGACTTGGCCGCGTCTGGGTCGTATTGGGTCTGCTGGATGTCGGAGTCGTAGGGGGCCATCCACAGGGGCATGACGGAGTTGGCGTAGGTGGCGTAGCCGTTGTAGAGGCTGTCCACGAGCTCCTGGACGTTGACTGCCTTGGCAAAGGCCTTGCGGGCGTCGGCGGTCTTGAAGGTCTCGCTCTGGGTGTTGAAGGCGAGGTAGTTGATGTTCATGCCGTCGGTCTTGTAGACCTTGTCGCCGTTGTTCTCGACCTGGCTCACCACGGCCTCGTCGATGCCGCTGATGATGTCGGCCTCGCCGTTGGCCAGGGCGGTGACGCGCGAGGCGCTCTCGGCGATGAAGCGGAAGACGATGTTCTTGGCCTTGCCGGCGTTGTCCTTGTCCCAGTAGTCCTCGTTGCGCTCGAGCTTGATGTCGGAGTTCTTGGTCCAGCTCACGAACTTGTAGGGACCGGTGCCGACGGGGCTCTCGTTGAGCTTGCCGCCCTCGGCGGCGGTGGGGCTCACGATGGGCGAGGCCATGCACATGGCGAGGTTGGCCAGGAAGGCGGTGGAGGCGGCGCGCAGCTTGATGACGAGGGTGGTGTCGTCGGGGGCGTCGATGGAGGCGATGCCGTTGCCGTCGGCCTCGGAGCCAAAGGTGAAGGCGGCGTAGGGCATGTCCTCGGTACGCTGGGGCTCGAGCTGGCGCTCGATGGAGGCCTTGGCCGCAGCGGCGTTGAAGTCGGTGCCGTCGTGGTACTTCACGCCGGTGCGGATCTTGAAGGTGTAGGTGAGGCCGTCGTCAGAGACCTCGTAGGACTCGGCGAGGCCTGGCTTGACGGCGCAGGAGTCGTCCTCGTACTGCAGGAGGTTCTCGTAGACCTGGACCATGACCATGGCGGACTCGCCGTCGTCGACCATGGCCGGGTCGAGGCCGCGGGGGTCGGAGGCCTGGGCGAAGGTGATGGTGAAGTCGCCGTTGGCGGACTTGGAGGAGCCGCCGGCGCGCTGGCTGCCGCAGCCGGCGAGGGCGAAGGCGCTGCCCGCGCTGACGGCCGCCATGGCCTTGACGAAGTTCCTTCTGGAGATCTGTGCCTTGGTGCTAGCCATGTGTACTCCCTCTCTGATGCACAAAGCCTGATATGGCGTCTTGGCCCACCGAGCCGCCGCCCCTCGCGGCTGTGGCTGCGGCGTAGCGGCCTGTGCGTATGTTTGCATCAGAAATGCAAGGGAGTGATTAAAATGGCGATTTTGAGAAGAAAAGTTTCTTGATACGTAACCAGTTGGACACTTTGCGTCCTTTTTGCGGCTGCCACCGACGCACGGCCCCTCGTCAGTGCAGGTCGGCCTCCGGCGAGAGGGACGATGGGTCGTGGCGTTGTGAACTCCAATCCTAACCATTTTCTTCAGATATCGATAAATGCCTTTGTGTGGAGTACAATCGAATTTAATAGATGACATTGGCTTATAAGGAGTGAGGAATATGGCAGGAACTTTGGCCAATGCGGCACTCTCCACCAAGGTCACGTCTGACGAGAAGACGCTCTTCACCCAGATATGCGACTCCATCGGGACCTCCCCCAGCAACGCGCTCAGGATGTTCGTCTCGGCCTTCAACCGCAGGGGAGGATTCCCCTTCGACCCCTCCAACCCCTACGGCCTTCCCCGCACCACGCTCAGGGCGATGGAAGACGCCGAGCAGGGACGCGTCACGGGCCCGTTCGAGTCAAACGAGGAGATGTGGGCCTCCATCTTCGACGACGGAGAGTAGCCGTGCTGAGCCTGGCCTATACCTCCCAGTTCAAGAAGGACGTTCGTCGCAGACGCAGGCAAGGCGCGGACCTAGAGAGGCTCGGCGAGGTGATCACCCTCCTGCGCAAGGGAGAGGTGCTTGGGGAGCGCTTTCGTGACCACGCCCTCGCCGGCAGGCTTGGCGGGCACCGTGAGTGCCACATAGGCCCGGACTGGCTGCTCGTCTATCGCATCGACGATACGCGCCTCATACTGACCGCCGTTCGCACCGGATCGCACGCCGAGCTCTTCGGCCTCTGAAACGCCCGGCCCCTGCCTTGCATGGCAAGGGCGGGGCGAAGGCTCCCGTCCAAATGGTCGAGCGGCCCCGTCCACGTTGCCGCAGGGCGGGGCCGCTCGAATGCCGGTCTATTCGCGCGTGGGGGACGGGAGCCTTAGAACTCCGCGTTGCCCACCGTGCGGGGGTGCGGCAGGACGTCGCGGATGTTGTCCACGCCGGTGAGGTACATGACCAGGCGCTCGAAGCCCAAGCCGAAGCCGGAGTGGTGGCAGCCGCCATAGCGGCGCAGGTCGCAGTAGTAGCGGTACTGCTCGGGGTCCATGCCCAGCTCGCGGATGCGGCCCTCGAGGACGTCGAGGCGCTCCTCTCGCTGGGATCCGCCGATGATCTCGCCGATGCCGGGAACCAGGCAGTCCGCAGCGGCCACGGTCCTGCCGTCGTCGTTGATGCGCATGTAGAAGGCCTTGATGGCAACGGGGTAGTCGGTCACGAAGGTCGGCCTCTTGAAGTGCTGCTCGGTGAGGTAGCGCTCGTGCTCGGTCTGGAGGTCGGCGCCCCAGCTCACGGGATACTCGAACTTCGTGCCGGCGGCCTGGGCATCCTCCAGGATCTTGATCGCGTCGGTGTAGCTCACGCGCGCGAAGTCGCTCGTGGCCACGTGCTCGAGGCGCTCGAGCAGGCCCTTGTCCACGAAGCGGTTGAACATGTCCAGCTCGTCGGGGCAGGTCTGTCGCACGTAGTTGATCACGTACTTGAGCATCTGCTCGGCCACGTCCATGTCCTGGTCGAGGTCGCAGAAGGCCATCTCGGGCTCGACCATCCAGAACTCGGCGGCGTGGCGGCGGGTGTTGGAGTTCTCGGCGCGGAAGGTGGGACCAAAGGTGTAGACGTCGCCGAAGCTCAGGGCGAAGTTCTCGGCCTGGAGCTGGCCCGAGACGGTGAGGCTGGTCATCTTGCCGAAGAAGTCCTGGCTCCAGTCGACGCTGCCATCCTCGAGCAAGGGCGGGTTCTTGGGGTCCAGGGTGGTGACGCGGAACATCTCCCCCGCACCCTCGGCGTCGCTCGCGGTGATGATGGGCGTGTTGACGTAGACGAAGCCGTTCTCCTGAAAGAAGCTGTGGATGGCGTAGGCCGCCACGCTGCGCACGCGGAAGATTGCCCGGAAGAGGTTGGTGCGGCTGCGCAGATGCTGCTGGGTGCGCAGGTACTCGCGGGTCTGGCGCTTCTTCTGCATGGGATAGTCGGGGGCGGAGGGGCCCTCCACCACGACCTCGGAGGCCTGGAGCTCGAAGGGCTGGGGGCGGTCGGGCGTCAGGCTCAGCGTGCCGCGCACGACGAGGGCGGAGCCGACGCTCTGGCCCACGAGCTCGTCGTAGCGCTCGCCCAGGGACTCGCGGTTGAGGACGACCTGCAGGTCCTTGAAGCAGCTGCCGTCGTTGAGGGTCACAAAGCCGAAGTTCTTCATGTCGCGGATGGAGCGGACCCACCCGGCGACCGTCAGCTCCTGGCCGCCCAGGCGGTCCATGTCTGCGTAGAGCGTTGCGATCTTTGTGCGCCTCACGAGCTTCCCCCTTGGGTTGTGCGATAAGTAGCTTGGTGACGGACGCCTGTGGGAGAGGCGCCGGACGCGTCAACCCATTGACTGTATCGCAAGTGGAGCCGCACGCACGCGGGGCACGGGCCGCCACGACAAAGGCCCATCAGGACGGAGGACCACCATGGAACACGTGAGCCACGCGGAGCGACCCGACTACGGGCTACTCGCCGAGCAGGTCAGGGCCCTCGCGGAGGAGGACCCGCGCTGGATGCCGCTGCTCTCCAACGCGTCGGCGCTCATCTACGAGGCGCTGCCCGACGTCAACTGGGCGGGCTTCTACCTCATCCCGGAAGGTGAGGGCAGGCTCGTCCTGGGGCCCTTCCAGGGGAAGGTCGCCTGCGTGCACATCGAGTTGGGCCGGGGAGTCTGCGGGACCGCCGCCGCGACGGACGAGCTCCAGCTCGTGGAGGACGTCCACGCCTTCCCGGGTCACATCGCCTGCGACGGCGCGAGCGCGTCCGAGGTCGTCGTGCCGCTGCACGCGGACGGCCGGGTCGTCGGCGTGCTCGACATAGACAGCCCGATGCGCGGCCGCTTCCTTCCCGAGGACGCCCGCGGACTCGAGCTGGTCGCGCAGGCGCTGGAAAGCTGCGCGCGCTAGCCGCGCACGTTGCTCTTGCCGCTCACGCGCTCGATCTCGAGCACGGTCACCGAGGTCTTGGGCAGCGCCGCGGCGATGTAGCGGATGCCCGCCTCCATGTGGCCGGGCGCGTACTTGCGCAGCAGGGCCATGAGCCCCGCGCGCTTCTCGTCGTCGTCCGCGGCGGGACGCAGACGCCCGAACGCCATGGCGGAGGCGTACCTCGTGGTGAACTCCGCAGGCTGGACGTCATCCTGGGCGACCACGGTGATGCATGCCCTGCAGCCTGCGCCCAGGTTGGTCAGGCGATGGCCGCCCTTCATGGAGCCGTGCAGGTAGATGCGGCCGCCCTCGAGCGCGAAGCTGATGGGCACGCCATAGGGCTCGCCGTCGGGGTCCACGGTCGAGAGCACCGCGTTCGACGCGGACGCGAAGAGCGCGAGTGCCTCCTCGCGGCCCAGCTCCCTCTTCGCACGTACCATCTTGAACTCCATGGCGCTCTCCCCTCTTGCCGTGCGCAGTCGTGCCCATTTGCATGGCAGTCAGTCTGCCAAAAGGTATACCCCGACGGCCCGTGCTACGATGTCGTCAGAAAACAGTTAGCCAAAGCTAATTAGTGGCAAGCGGGCAAGGGAGACACATGGGCGAGAGGGACCACCTGCCCCTGTTCGGGGTGGGGCCGGCATACGTGGCGTGCATCCTCCTGACGACGGCTGCGGGAATCGCGGCGACCAGGCTCGGCATGCTGCCACGCGCAAGCGTCCTCGAACTCGAGCTGCCGCTCGTGGTCGCGGGTGCCATCCTCGCAGCGCTTGCCGTGGCCGTATGGGTCATGGGAGCCGTCGTGTCCAAGATCGACGCCCACGTGGAGAGAAACGAGCTCGTGACCACGGGCGTCTACGCCTGGGTGAGAAATCCCATCTACTCCGCCTTCCTCATCGCCTGCCTCGGCGCGATCCTCGTCGCCGGGAACCTCTGGCTCCTCGTCCTGACACCCATCCACTGGCTCGCGCTGACCCTGCTCATGCGGCGCACGGAGGAGCGCTGGCTTGCCGAGCTGCACGGCAGCACGTACCTGGACTACTGCAGGCGGGTTAACAGGGTCGTGCCCTGGCCCCCTCGTCGCAGGGCGTAGCCCAGGGTCGCGGCGCGGCGACTCCGCCGCCCCGCCAGCTGCCGCAAAACGCATGCGGACTCGCAACGTTCGAGGCGTACACTCCTCCCAAGGAACGACCACCCCGCCCCACGAGGGTCGCGGGGCCACAGCCCGGCGATTGGAGCCATCATGGAGAAGCGCCACATCGACCCCTACGAATACGCGAGCGCCATCACGAAGGCCAACGCCCATGGCATCCTGCTCACCACCAAGGCCGAGGGCGAAGTGGACACGATGGTCATAGGCTGGGGGCTCATCGGAACCCTCTGGGGCAAGCCCACCTTCACCGCCTTCGTCCGCACGAGCCGCCACACCCATGCCCTGCTCGAGAAGAACCCCCAGTTCACCATCAACGTCCCCCTCGACCGCCTGGGCAAGCGCATCTTCGCCGTCGCCGGCACCAAGAGCGGCCGTCATGTGGACAAGGCAGCGCTGCTCGGGCTCACGCTCGCGAATGGGGGCAAGGTGGACGTCCCCGCGATCGCCGAGGCGCCTATCACCCTGGAGTGCAAGGTCGTCTATAGGCAGATGATGGACAGGGGCGCCGTGTCCGAGGCTACGCGCGAGCGCTTCTACCCCGCAGACGTCACCGACGTCGATGCGAGCGGGAGCTGCTACTACCACGAGATCTACTACGGCGGGATAGTCGACAGCTATGTCCTGGAGTAGCACTGGGACGACGAGGGGGCACGCCACGGGCACCACGCCCAGTCCGCAGTTGCCGGCAGGTCCCGAGGGGAGAGTCACGTGAGGCTCGACGAACTGGGAGACCCCAAGGCACCGACGATACTCATGGTGCCCGGTTCGTTCTGCACGGGCGATTCGGAGCTGCCCATCGCTCGTCGGCTGTGCGACCGCTTCCACGTCGTCACCGTGACCCTCGACGGGCACGTGAAGGGCGGAGGGGACTACCTCTCGAAGGAGGCATCGACCGAAGGCATGGTCTCGTGGCTGCACGGACGAGGCATCGACCACCTTGCCATGGCGCACGGGACCTCGATGGGCGCGATCAACGTGCTTGACGTCGCTCGGGAGGGCTCGGTCTCTGCCGACGTCTGGTTCTACGACGGCGGACCCTTCTTCGACCTGCCAAGGCCGGTCGAGACCCTCATGCGACGGCTGTTCCGCCGCGTGCTGGGAATCGGGAGGAGGCCGGACGGCACGCCATGGAAGATCGACGTCGACAAGGTGCTGGGGGGCAGCGTGCTCAGGCACTTCCTGGGAGATGACGCACCGATGTACCGGGAGATTCTCGGCAACTGTGCGGAGGTGTGCACGTTCGTCTCGGACGCCACGCTGACCAACGAGTGCAGGACCTTCTGCGAGTGCAGGCTGCCTGAGCTGCCGCCCGACGTGGTGCGCCGTAGCGTGTTCGTCTGGGGCAGCAAGGAGTCGGCACGCGCATCGCGCAAGAGGGTCCAAAGTACGTACCCGGATGCGGAGTTCATTGACGCAGAGGGCTACAACCACTGCGGCCTCCAGTGCGTCAAGCCCGACGAGTACGCCCGTTTGCTGTCGGAGAAGATCGCACAGGGAAGGAGAGGGCCATGTCGTTGACATACCTGCTCGAATACGAGTCGCCCATCGGGACAGTCGTGCTCGCAAGCGACGGCGAGCGCCTGTGCGGCCTCTGGTTCGAGGGACAGAGATATTTCCAAGACAAGCTCGACGTGCGGCTGGGACATCCAGGGGAGCATCTGGGCGAGAGGGACGTCATACGAGGCCCGCAGGCCCGGCGCACACCGGGCATCTCCGCCGCTTGTGACTGGCTCGACGCGTACTTCGACGGCACCCCTTCCCCCACGCTGCCTCCCTTGGCCCTGAGAGGGACCCCGTTCCAGGAGGAGGTCTGGCGCGAGCTCGAGGTCATACCATGCGGGACGCTGACCACCTACGGCGACGTCGCACGAGCGATTGCTGCCAGGAGGGACGACAGGACGAGGGTCTCAGCCCGGGCAGTGGGCGCGGCAGTCGGCCACAACCCCATAAGCGTCATCGTACCCTGCCACAGGGTGATCGGCTCGACGGGCAGCCTCACCGGCTACGCGGGCGGCATCTGGCGCAAGACGTGGCTGCTCGAGCACGAGGGCGTCGACCTGAGCCGGCTCAAGGTCCCCGCGACATGAGACGGACAGACGGCCCAGAGCAGCCGCCGAGGGGGCTCGAAAGGCGATGCCAGGCGGCGCGACCATAGCACGCGCGCACAGACAGGCGGGGCGGACGACATTCGCGCGTCCACCCCGCCATTCTCGCCCAGCCCCCTGATCAGGCCCTATGCCTCGAGCACGAACTCCGGGTTGTCTCGGGTGACGATGCCCTTGTTCTGGACCGTTGCGCCCAGGAGCTCCTCCAGCTGCTGGGCAAGCTCGTCGATGGCGGCCCTCAGGTCGCCCGCGCGCTCCGGCTGCAGGTTCTCCATGATGAAGACGCAGTGCGGGGTCTGGTCCGTCACCTCGGTGCGCTGGCCGTCACGCCAGTTCCAGCAGCGGCACACGGCGCCCGCATCATCGATGTAGGCAAGCTCGCCCGGCAGCGTGGGGTCCGACTCGTCCTCGCCGATGGGCAGGTACTCGTCGCCGCCCTCGGTCACGGCCAGGCGGAAGGTACCCTCGAGGGCGTCTATGTTCTCGGCGCCGATGGGCAGCGCGTACTTGAGCGAGATGGCGTTGGAGAGGTCGACGGAGGGATTGATGTGGCCAACGGGGTTGTCCTTCAGCACGCGCTTGAGCAGGTTCTCGACCGAGCAACGGGCGCCCTTCTTGGTCTTGAACCTGCGGTAGGCGTCGCGCCACACGGCCACGACCTCGTTCTCGCTGATGGTGTTGCTGGTGAGCCAGTCGCTTGCCTTGAGGTTGGCGCGGTCGAGCAGGCGCGCTGCCTTCTTCGCCGCCTCCTCGCTCACCTGGTCGGTGGGCAGGATGCCGTCCACGGCAACGATGCCGATGGATGCTTCGGGGAAGAGCTCCCAGAACGAGTCCTCGGCGACGAACTTCTTCATGCGTCCCTCCTTCTGCGCGGCCGGGCGGCGGCGCACCTGATGTCTTGCCACTGCGGGCATCCTAGCACGAGTGCTGCATGACACCCTCCTAAGTAGGAATATTTTCTCTCGCCTAACCATCTATTCACAGATAATATGCCATACATATGCAAAATTAAGCGGTAGAGAATGAATAGGCGCAACAAGTTGAGAGGGGTAAGCGCCTGCTAGGACGGCCACCCCTCACGGACGTGACGCAAGGAAGGGTCCTCCCAGGCCCAAAAGCTGCATATTGGTCGCAGGACCCAGGCTGGCACGGACACCAAGGCGAGTGCCGGCACTAGAATGGTGCCCAGGGCAGGCCCGCGCCCCGGGCGGGGCGACGCGGCCCCACCCGCGCAGGCGAAGGCCGAGGCCCACTTACCGGGCAAGGCAGGAGGCAGCATGTCCAAGCAACTCAGCGGCACGGCGACCAAGGCCCTTGCCGTCGCGGCAGCAACGCCCGTCGCGCTGTTCGCCGCCTACTCGGCGGTCTCGCACCTCTACTATCGCAGGTCCAACATCGCCACCGCCTCAGAGGTCTACAACCGCGTGACCTCCGACAAGAACCGCATGGCAGACCCCATAGCCTGGGACAACTACATACTCGCCCACGCCGAGAGCAACGAGCAGCGCTACTCCCTGCCACCCCTCGTGGGGCTGCGCGTCTCGGTGGAGGACAGCGACTTCGAGGGCATGCAGACCTTCGTCCTCAACCGCCGCAACCTCAACGACCGCGCGGTCGTCTACCTGCATGGCACGTGCTTCGTGAACCAGCCCACCATCTATCACTGGCGCTTCCTCGACAGCCTGGCCCGCCGCACGCGCGCCGAGGTCGTGGCGCCCATCTACCCGCTTGCGCCCGTCCACGGCCACGACGAGGCCTTCGCCGCCATCGAGGGGCTCTACCGCTCCATGGTCGAGAAGTACGGCGCTGACTCGGTGACCCTCATGGGGGACGCCTCCGGCGCGGGCATCGCCGCCTCCTTCTGCCAGCTGCTCCCCGAGCTCGGGCTGCCCCAGCCGGAGCGGCTCGTGCTCATCTCGCCCTGGGTGGACGCCAGCCTGGCCAACCCCGACGTCGCCGCCTATGAGGCGGCAGACCCCATGTTCGCCCTCCAGGGCCTGCGGCGCATCGCCCACACCTGGGCCAAGGGACTGGACATCAACGACCCGCGCGTGAGCCCCATCAACGGCGGCGTGCGCATGCTTCGCAACGTGATGGTCTTCACGGGCACGAGGGAGCTCTTCCACCCGGACGCAGTCCTCTTCCACCAGCGCGTCAACGCGGCGGGCATCCACTCCGAGCTCCATGTGGGCTCGGGCCTCAACGCAAACTACCCGCTGTATCCCATCCCCGAGGCAAACCGGGCGTTGGAAGAGATCGTCTCGGCCGTTTCGATGGACTAGCACCGACACGAACGGGCACGGCGAGGGGGGCGGACGCACGGCGAGGCGCCGCTCCGTGGGGCAGGCCGGCAGCACGCGACAACGGACAAGCAAGACGGGCAGAGGGAGGAACGTGGACGGATATCGCATCGAGCACGACTCCATGGGAGAGGTGCGGGTTCCCACGGACGCACTCTGGGGCGCCCAGACACAGCGCTCGTACCAGAACTTCCGCATCGGGACCGAGACCATGCCCCCCGAGCTCATCCATGCCTTCGCGCTGGTCAAGAAGGCGGCGGCCCAGGCCAACGTCGAGCTTGGCTGCCTCGAGCCCAACGCCGCCACCGCGATCGAGGCCGCCTGCGACGAGCTGCTCGAGGGCCGTCACGCGAACGCCTTCCCACTCAAGGTCTGGCAGACGGGGTCCGGCACCCAGACCAACATGAACCTCAACGAGGTCCTCGCCCGACGCGGCAACCAGATCGCAGGCGAGAGGGGCCTCGCCCTCTCGGTCCCGCTGCACCCCAACGACTCCGTCAACCGCAGCCAGAGCTCCAACGACACCTTCCCCACCGCCCTGCACGTGGCGGCCGACCTGGCCGTGACGCAGCGCCTCATCCCCGCCGCCGAGCGCCTGGTGGCGACCCTCGCGCGGCTCGAGCGCCAGAACGAGGGCATCGTCAAGTGCGGCCGCACCCACCTTCAGGACGCCGTGCCCATAGCCTTCAGCCAGGAGATATTTGGCTGGCGCGGGCTCGTGGAGTCCGCCGTCGAGGAGCTGCGCGCGAGCCTCCCGGGCCTGCGCCGCCTCGCCCTGGGCGGGACCGCCGTCGGCACGGGTCTCAACGCACCGGCGGACTTCGACAGGCTCGTGGCGGCCAGGCTCGCCGAGCTCACCGGCGAGCCCTTCCAGACCGACCCCAACAAGTTCCACGCGCTCACCGCCAAGGACGCCGTGGTCTTCTCGCATGGCGCCGTCAAGGCGCTGGCGGCGAACCTCATGAAGCTGGCCAACGACGTGCGCTGGCTGGCCTCGGGCCCGCGGCTGGGCCTGGGCGAGATAAGCATCCCGGCCAACGAGCCCGGCAGCTCCATCATGCCGGGCAAGGTCAACCCCACCCAGTGCGAGGCGCTCACCATGGTCGCCGTGCAGGTCATGGGCAACGACGCCGCAATCGGCTTCGCCGCGAGCCAGGGCAACTTCGAGCTCAACGTCTTCATGCCCGTGATCGCCCACGACTTCCTGCAGAGCGTGCGGCTGCTCTCGGACGCGATGGCGTCCTTCGACGAGCACTGCCTGAGCGGCCTCAAGGCCAACCGCGAGCGCATGGAGCGCAACCTCCACGACTCGCTGATGCTCGTCACCTGCCTCAACCCGCACATCGGCTACGAGCGGGCCGCACAGGTGGCGCACAAGGCGTACGAGGAGGGGACGAGCCTGCGCGAGGCCTGCGTGGCGCTGGGCTTCCTCAGCGCGGAGGAGTTCGACCGGGTGTTCAAGCCAGAGGAGATGGTCTAGCAGATGAACGAGACGAGCGAGCGCAGTCTGAGGCTGCATGAGGAGCTTCACGGCAAGATCGAGGTCATCGCGCGCGCCGAGGCGCGGACGGCGGAGGACCTCGCGCTCCTGTACACGCCGGGCGTGGCAGAGCCCTGTCGCCAGATCCAGAGGGACTACCAGAGGAGCTGGGAGCTCACGCGCCGCGGCAACCTTGTGGCCGTCATCACCGACGGCACGGCCGTCCTGGGCCTGGGGGACATCGGTCCCGCCGCAGGCATGCCCGTGATGGAGGGCAAGTGCCTGCTCTTCAAGGAGTTCGGCGACGTCGACGCCATCCCCCTCTGCGTAGACACGCACGACGTGGACGAGTTCGTCCGCACGGTGCAGCTCATCAGCAAGAGCTTCGGCGGCATCAACCTCGAGGACATCGCCGCGCCGCGCTGCTTCCAGATCGAGCGCAGGCTCCAGGAGCTCTGCGACATCCCCGTCTTCCACGACGACCAGCACGGAACCGCCATCGTCACGGCCGCAGGCTTACTCAACGCCGTGCGCCTGACGGGCAAGCGCATGGGCGAGCTCAGGATCGTCATGAGCGGCGCGGGGGCGGCGGGCATCGCCATCGCCACCCTTCTCATCCACATGGGCTTCGGCGACGTCATACTCTGCGACCGCCAGGGTGCCATCTACGAGGGGCGCGACGGGCTCAACCCCGCCAAGGATGAGGTCGCCCGCATCTCCAATCGCGCACGCGAGTCCGGATCGCTCGCGGACGTCCTGCGCGGGGCAGACGCCTTCATCGGCGTGTCGCAGCCGGGACTCCTCACGAGCCAGATGGTCGCGACCATGAACGAGGGCATCGTCTTCGCCTGCGCCAACCCCACGCCCGAGATCATGCCCGCCGAGGCGCTTGCGGGAGGTGCGAGGGTCGTGGCAACCGGCAGGTCCGACTTCCCCAACCAGATCAACAACGTGCTGGTCTTCCCCGGCATCTTCAAGGGCGCCCTCGCTGCCCGCGCGCCCAGGATCACGGAGGAGATGGAGGTCGCTGCGGTGCACGCCATCGCCAGCCTGGTGACGGACGAGGAGCTCAGCGCGGAGTTCATCATCCCCAGCGCGCTGGACAGGCGCGTGGCAGACGTGGTCGCCACCGCGGTCGCCGAGCGCGCGAGGTCCTAGCCGTTTGGTGCCAAGGGGTTGTTTACGCCTCGGTACCGACAAAGTTTGCGCCCCGGTAGCGACAAATAGGGAGGCTCCCGCCAAGCAGTGGACTGTCGAGGCCTGCGGCGAGGAAGGGGCCTCCCGTGTCGCGGCATCCCAGCGCAAGGCCGGCCCCGAGGGTGCGACGGACTCTGGTCGAGCACGTCGATTCGGGACAGCGGGACGCCGAGGCCTCCCGTCTATGCCACTCGTCGTCGGCGTAAACAACGTCATGGCGCACAACAGCTAGGACGAGCCGGGGGTTAGCCGGCTGGGGTCAGCTGCGGTGTCTTTCGCTTTCAGGGTCCGCGACTGATCCAGTCGCAGCCCCTCTCCACCGCCCAAGCGTCGAGTGCGCAGTCTGAAGGCTTCAGCTTGCGCACTCGGCTTCCGGCCACCTGGCCCTTCGTGGCGAGAGGGGCGGTCTTCGCCGTCGAGTGCGCAATTCCGGCCTTTAAGCTTGCGCACTCGCGAAGCAGCAGGCCTTAAGCTTGCGCACTCGGCGGGGATTCCAGGCGGGAAGACCGAACGAAGTGCCAGGCGAGAGAGACGCGCTACCCGAGACGAAACCCTACTCCACGAAGTAGGAGGCGCAGTTGAGCGGGGTCTCGTACACGTCGACCTGACTCACCGGCATGCCCTCCTCCAGGAGGCGGTCGGCGAAGTAACGGGCGAGGTTCTCGGCCGTCGTGCGGAAGGGAAGGACGCTGAGCGAGAATCCCTCGTCCTCCTCGAGTGCGCGGATGGTGCCCGGCTTGAGCGAGCCCTCCTCGACCAGGAAGCTGTGGTCGAGCTCGGCCACGAGCGAGCGCAGGACGCGCTTGAAGACGCCGAAGTCGATGACCATGTCGCGCATGGTCCCCTCGTCCTGCAGGCTGGGCTGCCTCAGGTAGGCGACGACCCGCCAGCGGTGACCGTGGAGGTTCTCGCACTTGCCATAGTAGTCAGTGAGGAAGTGGGCCCCGTCGAAACTCGCCTCGGTCTTGAGTCCATACGGCATGTGCGCCCCCTACTCGCCGGAGGGCGCGCTTCCGCCCTTGCCCTCGGATCCGCCCTGGCCGCGGCCCCTGCCGCCGCGGCGACGGCGACGGCGGGCCTTCTCGGCCCCGTCGGATGAGCCGCCAGGTTCGCCGGACCTCTGCTGCAGGCGCTCACTGGGGCCTCCCGGCTGCCGGTCCTGGCCGCGCCGGCGCGGGCTCCTGCCGCCGTTGGGCTGCTGGGCCTGCTGCGACGCCTGCTGCTGACCGCCATGGTCTCCCGGATGGCGCTTGCGCCTCGTGGACTGCGTGCCGCGGGGCCTCTCCCCCGCCTTGGGCGCCTGCTGCGTGGCCTGCTGGCCACCGCCCGCCTGGCCCTCGCTGCCGTCCGAGGAGTGGTGGCGCCTGCGACGGTGGTTCGTGGCGGGCTGGGACGCGCCGCCGCCCTGGGCCTGCGTGTGCTCTGCGGCGTCACGCCGCTGAGCCGAGTCGCCCATGCCCGCCCCGGGACGCTTCTTGCGGCGACGTTGGCGCGGTGTGGTGGCCGACCCCTGCTCGGGCCCGGCATCCGCGGCGTCGTCCTGGTGCCTCCTGCGGGGGCGGGGGGCATCCTGTGCCGACGAGCGCGGGCCCGCAGCACCCCTGGCGCCGCTTCCGGACTCCCCCGCGCCAGGCTCCTGCCTGCCGTGACTGCGGCGATGCCTGGTCTTCACGAAGATGTCCGACGAGTCGAAGCCCTGCTCGACGCCCACGCCGTTGGCGCGGTCGAGCTCGGCGAGCGCCATCTGCACGTCGGGAGACTCGAGCCTGTCAAGCGCCTCGCGAGTCACGGTGTCGGGCCTGCAGGGGCAGTGGAGCTCCTCGCTCTTGCGCACCGCGGCCTCGCTCGCCTGCATGCCCGAGAGCGGCACGCGGATCTGCTTGCCGTTCTCGAGCCTGAGGGCGATCTGCTCCTTGGGCGTGTCGTACTCCACGATCTTCGCCTTGCCCAGCGGCGTGTCAATGACGGCGTTGCGCTTGGGCGCGCGTGACTTGAAGTCGCGGTAGGCCTCGAACTCGTAGCGCAGGCAGCACATGAGGCGCCCGCAGGCGCCGCTGATCTTGGTGGAGTTGAGGGGCAGGTCCTGCTCCTTGGCCATGCGAATCGAGACGGGCTCGAACTGGTGGCCGAAGCGCGCGCAGCAGAGCTCCTGGCCGCAGTGGGCGTAGCCGCCCACGATCGCCGCCTCCTCGCGCACGCCGATCTGCCTCATATCGATGCGACCGTGCAGCTCGCGGGCCAGATCGCGGATGAGCTGCCTGAAGTCCACGCGCTCGTCGGCCGAGAAGTAGCACACCACCTTGTCGCCGCCGAAGAGGTGCTCCACACCCACGGGCTTCATGTCCAGCCCGGACTCGTGGACGAGTCGTCTGAAGGTGACGAGGTCCCTCTCGCCCTGGTCCGCCAGGCGGGAGGCGTGGTTGAGGTCCTCCTGCGTGGCGATGCGCAGGACCGACTTGAGGCGGGACTCGCCGATGGTCTGGGCGAGCTCCTCCTCGCCCAGCTCGCGCGCGTCCATGGTGGCGAGCCCGATCTCTTGTCCGCGCTCGGTGGCGCAGATCACGTGGTCGCCCTCCTGGGCACCGGTGCCCGCGGGGTCGAACCAAAGGTCCCTGGACGCATACTTGAACTTCACCGGGATGACGGTGGGCATGCGAGTGCCTCCTTGGCAGAGAGAAGCATGGCCTCAAGGGCCAGCTGGGGGTTTACGTTGCGGGCGAGCTGGTGCCTCGCCTCGAGGACCGCGTCGAGGGCCCGGATGACGCCCTCGGTACCCGCGCCGCTCGCGATGCGGTCCACCACGTCGGCCGCGTCTTCGTTCACGATTGCCTCCCGGGCGCCCTCGCAGCGCAAGAGCACGTCCCTGAGCAGGGATTCTGCGGCTGCCAGGGCCTCCATCATACCCGAACGCTCCTTGGCGGTGAGCTCTCGGCGCTGGTCGAGCTCGAGCTGGCGCAGGGCGGCGGTGCTCAGGTAGTCGCTGCCCTCCCTGAGCGACTCCTCCTGCTCCACGCGCAGGCCGTCCAAGGGGGCTCCGACCTCGGCCACTATCCTGCGAGCGGCGACGAGCACGTCCCAGGAGTCATCGCGCCCCAGCTCACCGAGGCTGCGCACCACGAGGCGACGCAGCTGGCGGCGCTCGGGCGAGGCCAGGAACTCGGCGGCGCGGTCGGGGGTCCCGGCGACGGAGAGGGCTATCCTCGCCTCGGCACCGCTGGCGCCGTCAATCGCCGCGAGCGCCTGGAGGGCGTCGTCCTCGCCCAAGATGCGGAACGGCACCTGCTGGCAGCGCGAGACGATGGTGGGCAGGACCGCCGCGGCAGAACGCGCGATGAGGATGAAGTACACGCCCGAGGGCGGCTCCTCTATGGTCTTGAGCAGGGCGTTTGCTGCAGCGTCACGCAGGAGGCCGGCATTCTGGACGATGTAGACCTTCGCCTTCGCCCGCACCGGCGCCAGACAGACGTCGTCCAGGAGCTCGCGCACCTGAGACACCAGGTAGCCGCCGGCGCTTCCCGGAGAGACCAGACGCACGTCGGGATGGGTGTGATGGGCCACGCGGATGCACTCGTCGCAGCTGGCGTCGCCGCCGTTGGGGCAGACGAGGCACTGCGCGAGGGAGAGGGCCGCCTCCTCCATGCCGGAGCCGGGGGCTCCCAGGAAGAGGTAGGCCTGGCTCAGCCGTCCCTCGGCGAGGGCGGTGGAGAGGAACGCGCGCACGCGGGGCTGCTGGCCCAGCCCCTCCAGCGCGGGGGGGACGGCCGGCTGCAGCGGGTCCCTGCCCTGGGCGGCCAAGCTACTCTCCTCCCTTGGGGAGGGGGACGTTCAGGTCCTCCAGGTCCCGCCCCGAAAGCGCGGGCAGGAGCGCGACGAGCTCGCCCACGAGCCGTCCCAGGACCTCGCGCTGGCTGCCTCGCGCGTCAATCACGCGCACGCGCGCGGGTTCCTCCGTGGCAAGGCGCAGGTAGGTGTCGCGCGTCCTCCTCTGGAAGGCGAGGCCCGCCTCCTCCATGCGGTCGACGCCGCCACGGGTCGCGCGCTCGAAGCCCAGAGCGGGGTCGATGTCCAGAAGCAGGGTGAGGTCAGGCGAAAGGCCGCAGCTCCCCAACTCGTTGCAGCGCCTGACCAGGCCCTCGTCCAATCCGCGCCCGCCGTGCTGGTAGGCATAGGTGGAGTCGTAGTAGCGGTCGCAGAGCACCACGGCCCCCCGCGCGAGGGCGGGCACGATGACCTGGCGCACGAGCTGCGCCCGCGAGGCCTCGTAGAGCAGAAGCTCGCATTCGTCCGCCATCATGTCGTTGGCGGGGTCGAGGAGGATGGAGCGGACCTTCTCCGAGACCTGGGTCCCGCCGGGCTCGCGCAGGCTCACGACCTCCAGGCCGACCCCCTCCATGAGGCGGGCGAGGAGCGCCGCCTGGGTGGACTTGCCGCTCCCGTCGATTCCCTCGAGGCTGACGAAGGCGCCTCGCGCGGGTACGGCAGGGGCCTTCGCGGACCCGTAAGTTGCTTGGCTCATGAGGCTCCCCTCCCGTCCTGCCGTCGTCACGCCCCTCGTCGTCCCTCTCTCCTAGCCCTTCTTGGCCCTGCTCCCGCGCGCGCCCGAGCCGCGCGTCGTTCCCGAGCCACGCTTGGCGCCCCTGCCACGGGCGGGCTTCTTCTCCTTGCCCGGGCAGTCCATGTTGACGCAGATGCGCCAGGGGCCGCGCTGGGTGACCACCTCGACGATGGGCGCGCCGCAGTGCTCGCAGACCTCGCCGGTGGCATGGAGCTCTCCGCGTTGGGGCAGCGGGTAGCTCGTCCCGCAGACGTCGTAGTTGCTGCAGCGGATGAAGCGCTTGCCCGTGCGCTCGCTCTTGTGGGCGATCAGGTCGCCGTGGGTGCCCGCAGCCTTGCAGGTCGCGCACTCCCCCACCACCAGGTCGGGCTCGCGGTTGGTCTCGCAGGCGGGGTTGACGCAGACCTCGTAGGACTTGGAGCGGAAGGGCGTGCACCTGATGCGCGGCGCGCCGCACTTGGGGCAGACGCCGGCCTCCCCCTCGATGGGCGCCACCTTCACGTTTGAGGGCACGGGATAGGTCACGTCGCAGTCGGGCCAGCCCATGCAGCCGATGAAGCTGCCGCGGGTCTTGGCCGAGCTCTTCATGACCAGGTCGCGGCCGCACTTGGGGCAGGTGCCCACCTTGGCGTCGGCGGTGACCGCGTCGGCGATGGCGTCGCCCAGGTCGTCCTTGTGCTCGATCAGGGCGTCGATCATGCCCGCGAGCAGCGCCCTGGAGTGCGTGACCACGCCCTCCTGGGTGTCGCTGCCCTCGGCCACCTTGGTCATGTCGGCCTCGAGCTCCGCCGTCATGTCGGGGCTCGTCACGTGCGGCGCGTACTGGGTCAGGGCCTCGATGACCGCCATGCCCAGCTGGCTGGGCTCGACGGGGTCGTTCTTGAGGTACTTCACGTCGTAGAGACGCTGGATGATCGAGGCGCGCGTGGACTTGGTGCCCAGCCCGCGCTTCTCCATCTCCTGGATGAGCCGGCCCTGGCTGTAGCGGGCGGGGGGCTCGGTCTGCTTGGCGTCGAGGCCCATCCCGACCACGTCGCAGACGTCGCCCTGCGCGAGGGCGGGCAGCTGCTCGTCCTTGCGCGAGCCGAAGGGGTAGATGGCGCGGAAGCCCGGCTTCACGATCACGGTGCCGCTAGCCTGGAAGGGCTCGCCGGCGACGTCGAAGCCCAGCTTGGTGCTCTCGCTCAGCGCGGGGTCCTCGAGCGTGGCCAGGAAGCGCCGCGCGATGAGGTTGTAGAGCCTCCACGCCGGGCCCTCCAGGCGGTCGGGGTCTGCCGCCGCGGTGGGATAGATGGGCGGGTGGTCGGTGGTCTCCTGCTTGCCGCGGGTCGGATGAAGGGGACCTCCGGCCAGGAGCTTCGTGCAGGTGGGGCGATACTGTGGCACGGCGCTCAGCGCCTTCACGACCTCCTTGAGGTCCAGTGACTTGGGGTAGACCGTGTTGTCCACGCGCGGGTACGAGATGAGGCCGTCCATGTAGAGGCTCTCGGCCAGACGCATGGTGCGCGCGGGAGAGATGCCCTCCGCCGCGGCCGCGGCCTGGAGCGAGGTGGTGTTGAAGGGCGCGGGCGGCCGGGTGGTGTGGCTCTTCTTCTCCACCTTGGTCACCGTCGCCTCGCGGGCGTCGCGGACGCGTTCGAAGGCGGCCTTTGCCGCCGCCTCGTCCTTGAAGCGGGCCGTGGCGTGCGACACCTTGAAGCGGGCGCCCTCGTCCGCGCTACCCTGGGGCGCGAGCTGCCCCGAGATCACCCAGTAGTCCTCGGGGACGAAGGCCTCGCGCTCGCGCTCCTTCTCCACGACCAGCGCCAGCGTGGGCGTCTGGACGCGGCCGGCGGAGCGCACGTTGCCAAAGCCACCGAAGCGGGCCATCGTGAGGTAGCGCGTCAGGACGGCGCCCCAGATGAGGTCGATGTACTGGCGGCTCTCGCCGGCGTCCGCGAGGTCCTGGTCCAGCTCCACGAGGTTCTCGAAGGCGTGGTCTATCTCGGCCTTGGTGAAGGCGGAGTAGCGCGCGCGGCTCACGGGCGTGTCGGGCGCCACCTCGCGCATCTGGCGCAGGGCGTCCGACCCGATGAGCTCGCCCTCGCGGTCGAAGTCGGTGCCGATCACGATGGAGTCGGCCTTCTTGGCCAGGTTCTTGAGGGCGCGGATGATGCCCTTCTCGGCCGGCTCCTTCTGGATGGGGGTCCACACCAGGTACGGCAGGCTGGCAACCTTCCAGCCCTTGACGTCGACGCCCTCCTTGGTGAAGGGCTTGCGCACCTTCTCGTAGGGGGGGCGGGCCAGGTTGTCGGGAATCCGGGCGGGAAGGACCTCGCCCTCCTTGGTGACGCCCACCCAGCCGTCCTTCTTGCTGTACCTGAGCTCCACGGGGAAGTCGGGGCGCATGATGTGGCCGCGCAGGCCGATGGTCACCCAGTCCTCCCCGTCATGCGAGAAGCGATAGACGGGCGTGTCGTAGACCTTGTCGGCCTTGGGCTTCCCCGTGGTGCAGAGCAGGCGTGCGATCTGCTGAGCGGCGTCGTTCTTCTCGGTGACTACGAGCTTCAACTAGGCGTCCTCTTCCTCGAGCTTGTGTTCCTGGTACTCCTCGCGGCTCCACTTGAGCGACTCCTTGCCGTCGCGCGCGATGAGCACGTAGCGGGCGACGGCCAGCGCGACCTCGTACAGGCCGATGAGCGCGGCGAACATCAGGACCATGGTGACGGGCGAGGCGTCGGGGGTGACGACGCCCGAGAGCACGAGCAACGCCACGTAGATGGTGCGCCACTGCTCGCGCAGGGTCTTGTAGGGGACCAGGTGCAGGACCGAGAGGTAGAAGATCACGAGCGGAAGCTGGAAGGCGAGGCCGAAGCCGATCTCGAGCAGCATCATGATGTTGAGGTAGTCCTCGGCGTCCGCGATCACGCCCGCGAAGTCTATGGCCTGGTCGACCATCCACCCGATGGCCGCCTTCTGGATCACGAAGTAGCAGAAGAGCATGCCCAGGAAGAAGAGGACGACCATGGCGCCCACCGTGGGCACGACCCACTTGCGCTCGTTCTCCTTGAGGGCGGGCAGGAAGAAGCCCATGGCCTCCCAGACGATGATGGGCGTGCAGACGATCACGCCGAAGAACATGGCCACCTTGAAGCGGATGGTGAAGCCGCCCAGGACGGTGAGGACGGTGAGCGTCGTCCCCTCGGGGAGCGAGGAGCGGATGGGGTCCATCATCATGTCGATGAGCGTGGGCGTGGCGGCATAGACCACGACGGCGGTCACGAGGACCGACACCACGACGATGGTGAGGCGGCGCCTGAGCTCGCCCAGGTGGTCCATGAGCGGCATGCGCGCTGGTCCGATAGGCATCTCTAGACCTCCTTGGGTTCCGCCGCGTCGGCGTCGGAGCCTGCGTCCGAATCGGGGACGGGAACGGTCGTGCTGGAGTCAGCGTCCCTGCGCTTTCGGGGCCTCATGGCATAGAGGGCGGCGGCGGAGGTGTCCGGCTTCGCGGGCGCCTCCTCGGGCACGGCCGGAGCGTCCTCGGACGTGGCCGTCGCCTCGTCGGCGCCGGTGACCGTCGCGCCCTCGCCCTTGGTCCCGTCCGCTGGCGAGACGGGCGCGGGCTCCGAGGGCACGGGCTCCTCCTGAGCCGACGCGGCCCCCTTCTGGGCCGCGGCGCGCTCCGCCTCAAGGCGGGCCTTGCGCTGGGCGAAGGTCTCGGTGCTGCGACGGGAGGGGACGTCCGCGTCCTCGTCGAGGTCGGAGTCCTCGTCGAGGGCGGAGCGGCGGGCGTCGCGCGCCTTGCTCGCCTGGGACGGGTCGCCCATGGCCTCGTTAAGGGGATCGATGACCTCTGCCTGGACCACGGAGGTGAAGCCCTCCTGCGCCTCGCGGAACTGCCTGATGGCGCGGCCGATGGTTCGTCCCATGCCCGGCAGCTTGTCGGGGCCGAAGAGCAGGAACGCAAAGAGCACGATGATCGCGAGCTCGGTCTCTCCTATGCCAAACAAGATGGCCCCCTACTCCTGGGTTCCCGCTCCGAGCTCCTTGTCGACGCCGAGGAGCGCGAGCACGCGGGCTATGTTCTTCTGAAGGTTGGTCACGCTGAGCGTCGCATTGGCGTCGGCGCTGCGGTGCGCGGCACCGACCAGCACGCCAATGCCGGTCGAGTCTATGTAGGGCACCTCGGAGAAGTCGACCTCGATGGACGCGGGGCCCTCCTCGATGGCGCGGTCGAGCGCGTCGCGCAGCTCGTTGGCGTTGGACACGTCCACCTCGCCGACGACGGAGAGCACGCTCGTCTCTCCCCTCCTGCTGTTGCTAATGGAGATTCCCATCTCTGCTCCTTCGTCGATGCGGGACCGCAAGCCCCTGCTCGTGGTCCTACAGGCTGGTTCCTGACCTGCTCGCGAGCACGTCGGAGAGGCCCTGGGTCGTGGTGCCCGAGCTCGTCCCCGTCGCGCCGGTCTGGCCGGACGTGCCGCTGCCGGACGTGCTGCCGGAGTCGGCCGCCTTCGCCGCGGCATCCATGGCCGCAAGCCGCCTGTGGGCGTAGCTCTTGGCCCCGTACTCGTCGTTGGCGTCCTTCTCCTCCGCCTTCTGGTAGGCCTCCCTGGCGGAGTCGGACTCGCCGGCCGCCTCGTAGACCATGCCGAGGTTGGCCCAGGCGGGACCGTAGTCGGGCTGCGCGGCGGTCAGCTCCTCGAGGGCGGCCCTGGCCGCGTCCGTGTCGCCCGAGTAAAGCTGGCAGAGGGCTCGGTTGACGCGCACGACGTTGGAGTCCTTCTGCTCGAGGTACTGGTCATAGTAGGAGATGGCGCTCTTCCAGAGCTCCGCGACCTGCGCCTTCTGGTCGTCGCTCGTGGCGTAGGAGCTGGAGGCGTAGGCCCAGCTCATGTAGTCGTTGCCCAGGTTGAGGAGGGTGGCGAGGCCCTTGGGGTCGGAGTCGAGCCTGGCCTTGAGCTCGTCCACGTCCTTCTGGTACCGGGCGTTGACGGCGTCGATGCCGGTGGCGGCGGAGTCCGTCGCGGAGTCGCCCGAGGACTGGTCCTGGGAGCTGGAGTCGGAGCTCGCCTGGCTCTGGCTGGCGTCGGCGGTCTTCGAGGACGACGCGGGCGAGAAGATCGCGGCGAGCGAGGGCAACATCATGGAAAGGGCCATGAGCACCGCGAAGGCCCCCACCACTATGGCGGTGACACGCCTCTTGCGGGCCTCGCGGCGCTCACGGGAGCCCGCGACACCGGCCTTGCCCCCACCGCCGACCGTGGAGGCGGCAGGCTTCGCCTTGGCGAGGCGCTTCTTGCTTGTGGGGCCTGGCTTGCGTGCCATGTGCGCGACCTTCCTCGGGACCGGGACCAACGGGTGGATTCTTGCTACAAGAGGTTAGCGCGCGGCCCCAAGGGACCACACGCATGTCGCATGATTCTACCCAAAACCCTGAGATGGACCCAAATCCCAATCAGCGGGCGCGCCTCTCGCCCTCCATCCGGGCACAGACGAGGCGCACCGCGAGCACGAAGACGTCGAGCGCGCGGCCGAGGTCCTCGAGCGAGGGGTAGGTGGGGGCTATGCGGATGTTGGAGTCTCGGGGGTCCCTGCCGTAGGGCCAGGTGGCCCCCGCGGGCGTGAGCTTCACGCCCAGCTCGCCCATGAGGGCGACGATGCGCCTCGCCGACCCCTCCGGGCCGTCGAACGAGACGAAGTAGCCGCCGTGCGGGTGGGTCCAGCTGGCGAGGCCCATGCCGCCCAGGCCCTCCTGGAGCTTTTGCTCCACCAGCGCGAAGCGCGGGCCCACGATAGCCGCATGCCTGGCCATGTGCTCCCTCACTCCCTCGAGGTCGTGCAGGAAGAGGGGGTGCGCCAGCTGCGAGAACTTCTCGGAGCTCACGCGCTCGACCGCGAAGGCGGCCCTGACCTCGGCGATGTCCTCGTCGTCTGCGGCGACGAAGGCCATGCCCGAGCTGGGGAAGGTGACCTTCGCCGTGGAGCCGAACTCATAGGCGAGGCGCGACCCGCCCGCCTTCCCGATGGCCGCGAAGATGTCGAGGAGCGCGTCGTCCCGGCCCTCGAAGCAGTGGACGACGTAGGCGTTGTCCCAGTAGATGCGGAAGTCGGGCGCGGCGGGCCTCAGGCCCGCGAAGCGGCGGACGACCTCATCGGAGTAGGTGACGCCCGTGGGGTTGGCGTACTTGGGGACGCACCAGATGCCCTTGACCGTGGGGTCGCCCTCCACGAGGTCCTGGACCAGGTCCATGTCGGGCCCGTCCTCGCCCATGGGCACCGGGACGTTCTTGATGCCGAAGCTCGCCGTGACGGCGAAGTGTCGGTCATAGCCCGGGCTGGGGCAGAGCCACTTGACCTCGCCCTGGCGGCAGAGGGGCTCGCAGCCGCCCACGCCATGGACGAAGGCGTGGGCCACGAGGTCGTGCATGAGGTTGAGGCTCGAGGAGCCGGAGACCACGACGTTCTTGGCGTCGACGCCCAGGATCTGGGCCGCGAGGCGACGTGCGGAGGGCAGGCCCTCGGGCGTGCCGTAGTTGTCGACGATGGCGTCACCGTCCACGAGGGGCGTGGAGGAGCTGACGAGGTCGAGCATGGGACGCGAGAGCGCGGTCTGCTCCGGCGAGGGCTTCCCGCGGGCCATGTCCAGCTTGAGTCCCTGCGCGGCCGTCTCGTCCGCCTGCGTCTCCAGGCGTGCGAGCTCGGCATCCAGCTCTGCGTCCATCAGCTGCTCGTAGGCGTTTGCCATGGCTTCCTCCTCGGCTCTGGTCTGCGCAAGAAGTATATCCCCGCCCGGCGGGGCCACGGGACGCGCCGGGAAATCGGCAAGGGAGGCGAAACCTTCGCGGCCGCGGAGACGGCGGCCAAGGAGGCGGCCCTCGCCCGTACCCTGGGCCGGGGCCAAGATGGCCCGGGGGGCCGTCCCTACTGGACCGTCCCGTAGACCGACCCCCAGCCGTGCGCGGTGATGATCGAGTTCATCTGGTCGCAGAGCCTGGGGCGGGTGTAGCTCCCGCTGGGCATGAGCTCGACGACCTCGGCGAGGTCGTCCGGGAGGTCGACCAGCTGGGCACGGAGGACGAGGTCCATGCGGCTCACCATTCCCCCGGGCGCGTCCTCGAAGACCGCGTCCACCAGGCGCTGGAGCTCGCCGTACTCCGCCGCCGGGGCCGCCCACTCGGGAGGGACGCCCCGGCCGCCGGAGGCGCCATCGGGAAGGGGCGCGAAGGGGTTGAGGCCCTGGCCGGCGCGCCTGCCCATGCTAGCCACGCTCCTCTCGCCCTGAGGCGTGCCCTCCGGCGGCCTCATCGGACGTGCCGCCCGCGCCGTCGCCGGCCGCGGCTGACGCCTCTGACGCCCCCGCGGGTCCGCTCTCGTCGCGCGCCGCCAGCACCCGCTCGCTCACCCGCACGAAGGCGATGCCCAGGAGCGCTGCCGCGAAGGAGCCCGCCAGGATGGCGCACTTGGCGGCCACGACCTCCTCGGGGTCGGGGAAGGCCAGCCCGGCAATGAGGATGGACATGGTGAAGCCCATGCCTCCCATGATGCCCACAGCGAAGATCTGGTCCCAGCTCACGCGGCGTGGCAGCCGGGCGAAGCCCACCCTCACCAGGACCCAGGTGACCAGGATGATGCCCAGGGGCTTGCCCAGGACGGCCCCCAGGAAGACGCCCTGCGCCACGTGGTCGCCCAGCACCAGGCCGAGGTCGGTGCCCACCAGGCGCACCTGGGCGTTGGCGAAGGCGAAGAGGGGCAGGATGAGGAAGTTCACCGGGACCGAGATGAGCCGCTCGACGCGCTGCAGGGGCGGGGTCACGTGGTGCATGACCTTCTCCACGCGGACGGCCGCCTCGGTGAAGTCGTGCTGGCCCAGAACGTGGCTCGAGTCGTCGTAGCGCTCGTCCAGGCTGCCCGCCTGGTGGCCCAGCCAGTCCCTGAGGCCCGAGAGCCTGACGTCGGACTTGGCGGGGAGGAAGAAGGCCAGGACCACGCCGGCAAGGGTCGCGTGGATGCCCGAGTTGTACATGCAGAGCCAGAGGCCCACGCCCACGACCAGGTAGGGCTTGGCGGAGTAGACCCTCATGCCGCTGAGCGCGGCGAGCAGGAGCACCATGAGCAGCGCGGCCGCGCACCAGCCCACGTCGATCGCCTGGCCGTAGAAGAGCGCAAGGACCACGATGGCCAGGATGTCGTCGGCGATGGCCAGGGTCTGGAAGAAGACCTTGGTCTCAGGCGCGACGCGGTCTCCCAGAAGCGACATGACGCCCAGGGCGAAGGCGATGTCCGTGGCGATGGGTATGGCCCAGCCGTGGTGCGCGCCGCCCCAGTTGAGGGCCAGGTAAATGGCCGCGGGCACGCACACGCCGCCCACCGCCGCGAGCATGGGCAGCGCCGCCTGGCGGGGACGGCGCAGCTGGCCCACGGTCATCTCGTACTTGAGCTCGATGCCCACCAGCAGGAAGAAGATGGCCATCAGAAAGTCGTTGACAAAGGACTCCACGCTCATGGCGATGAGGTGCGTGCCGATGCCGACCTCGAGCGGCTCGCGCAGGAACTCCTCCACCGCCTCAAAGGCCGGTCCGTTTGCCACCACGAGGGCCAGCAGCGCCGCGCCGACCATCACCGCCGCGGCTATGGTGCCGTTGGAGGTTATCTCGTGCAGGACTCCCCTGCGC